>JACQHH010000230.1 GCA_016199125.1 Candidatus Lambdaproteobacteria bacterium | reverse complement strand
TCGAACCAGCAGTCGATCACCTCCGGCACGCGGCGCATCTCGCGCCCGGTCTCCGGATGCATGAAGGTGATCTCGTCCACCGCCGGGCGGTGCAGGTCGAGCCCCGCCAGCTTGCGCCCGGTCAGGGCCTCCAGCTCGGCCAGGGAGCCCACGCACAGGTACTCGCCCTCGCCGTCGCTCCACACGGGCAGCGGCGTGCCCCAGAAGCGCTCGCGGGACAGGGCCCAGTCCACGTTGTTTTCCAGCCAGTTGCCGAAGCGGCCTTCGCGGATGGTTTCCGGCACCCAGTTGATGGTGCGGTTGAGCTGCACCAGCCGGTCGCGGAACTGCGTGGTGCGGATGTACCAGGCGCTCTTGGCGTAATAGATCAGCGGGTCGCCCGTGCGCCAGCCGAAGGGATAGTTGTGCGTGTAGCGCTCCGCGCGGAACAGCAGCCCGCGCGCGCGCAACTCCTCGGTGAGGGGGGCGTCGGCGTCCTTGAAGAACAGCCCGGCCACACGCTTCACTGCGGGCAGGAAATAGCCGTCCAGCCCCACGCCGTGCAGCACGGGCAGGCCGTGCTGGCGGCCGAACGCCAGGTCGTCGGCGCCATAGGCCGGGGCGATGTGCACGATGCCCGTGCCGTCCTCGGTGCTCACGAAGTCGCCCGGCTGCACCACACAGATGGACTCCTCGGTGGGCAGGTCGTCGAACAGCCGCCGATAGCGCAGGCCCGCCAGGGCGTGCCCCTTCACGGTCTTCAGCACCTCGCGCCGGGCATCGCCCAGCACCCGCTCCAACAGGCTTTCGGCCAGAATCAGCACCTCGCCGCCGGTGCGCACATAGGCATAGTCGATGTCGGCGCCCACGGCCAGGGCCACATTGGCCGGCAGCGTCCAGGGAGTCGTCGTCCACACCAGGAACGACGTGTCCGCATCGTCCGCCAGGCGGCAGCGCACGTACACCGAGGGGTCCTCCACCTCGCGATACCCCAGCGCCACCTCGTGCGAGGACAGCGTGGCGCCGATGCGCGGATCGTAGGGCACCACCTTGTAGTCCTGATAGATCAGCCCCTTGTTCCAGAGCTGCTTGAGCAGGAACCACACCGACTCAATGTAGTCGTTGTTCAGGGTGTAGTACGCCTGCTGCAGATCGACCCAGAAGCCCATGCGCTCGGTCATCTTCTCCCAGTCGCCGATGTAGCGCATGACGGACTCGCGGCACTTGCGCGTGAAGGCCTCCACGCCCACTTCGGCTTCGATGCGGCGCTTGTCGAAGATGCCCAGCTCCTTTTCGATCTCGTGTTCCACGGGCAGGCCATGGGTGTCCCAGCCCGCCTTGCGGGGCACGTGGAACCCGCGCATGGTCTTGTAGCGCGGGAAGATGTCCTTGAAGGTGCGCGCCAGCACGTGGTGAATCCCCGGCCGGCCATTGGCGGTGGGTGGGCCCTCATTGAACGTGAACAGCGGCCGCCCCTGGGAATGCGCCAGGGTGCGCTTGAACACGTCTTCCGCCTGCCAGAATGCGAGAATGTCCTGCTCCAGGCGGGGACCGTCATAGCGTCCCGTCACCTCCCGAAAAGCCATGGCGCGCTCCTTCAAGACCAGTTGCGTTGCGGGGCAACAAAAAAACCCCGGACCTGCGCGGGGCGCAGAGACCGGGGCGAGAGCGGATCGGGCTGCAGCGCCGCCGGGGCCATCGGGCCGGCGCGCTGCGATGGGCTTCGCGGTACCACCCGGATTCGCCGCGGCCTTGCGACCGTCGGCCTTGCCAAGAGCGCCCCGCGGCATTCCGCCGCGACGGCCGCACTCGAGGGCTCGTTGACGGGAGCCGGCCGGCTGAGCCTACTGGAACGCCCCGCCAGGGGCGTGCTTTGGGTCAGCGGCTCCAGGGGGATCTTCGCCGGGGCCGGACGCGGGACTCGCACCGTCTCCCGCTCGCTGGGGCCCGGTGGGGCCGGCTACTCTTCCCTTTCATCGCCTGTGCTGCCCGTAGGCTCACGCCGACGGGACAACAATTTCAATAAATATGTCGAATTCTGCCGAAAGGCAACCGTTTCTGAAGAGGTTCATAGCTGTATCAATTTGATGTATCGAATTGATACAAATCTGTATTGAATCGTTTCAAAATATTTAATGAAAAGTATAAATAAATGATAACATATTGTAGTATTTAGCGATTTTGGGATGGCACGCTCCTTGTAGCATAGAAAGCGACCCCCAAGGGGCCCTCTTGCCGGAGCGAGACCATGACTTCTGCCGTATGCTACGTCGAATTCGAGTCCGCACCCGTTCACACCGACCCCTTCGAGGAATTGGTCAGCCATCAATTCGAACGCGTGCATTCCATCATCGAAGCATTTGTGGGCGATCACCACAAATCCATACTGCACACCGAGTCGGTGTTTCGCGCGCTGGACGAGGAACACCGCGTGAGTTGCCAGCAACTCTATGAGCAAGTCGGCCGGGTGGTGCGCATGCTGCCCCCGTCCCAGACGCTGCCTGCGGGCCTGTCCGCGGACGATGCGCTGTGCCTGCTGCTCAAGGAACTGTGCGGATACGGGTACGCAGACATTGCCCTGCTATTGAGCATGGAGCCACAGGAAGTAAAGGTCGCCATCTGGCGGGCGCGCAGCGCACTGCTCGCCGCCTGATGCCTCCTCGCACGCGTGGGGCACCCATCGCCCCACGCGCATCGTCTGCCGCTGCCGGAGCGGCGGACGAGGTGCATTGCTGGCTGGACCCAACCTGCGGCGGAAACGTGGGGCCACACATCCTGCATCCGACCTCCCAAAGAACGTTGTCCTCCTGACGTTCTTCGCGGGCAGGCGTCCAGCCACGGCACTCTATCAATTACTCAATATATTCATTCTCTTCTTTTCCATCTCCATCAGACCCGATTTATTCGCGGGGCGTGTCCGTCCGCGTTGCAACGGATGCCGCCATAGCACCGACCTTACCGGGCGGAGCTGTTGCTGGCCCGCTGCCGGGGCGCCGGAGCGCGCGGCTCAGAGCTTCAGTTCCTGGCGCGCCGCTCTTGTACCGCCTTGAACGCCGCCCCGTGAGAGCCCCGACGTGCCGGCGGCGATTTGGCCGATGTGCAGGAGCAGGCTTTGTGCTTGCTCCCGCGCGGCCGGCCGGGCGTAGAATGCCTGGGTGGCGCCATGCAGAGGCGGCGCGTTGTGCGCCGCCTCTGCATGGCGCCAACGCCGACACGCTGCAATCCGGGGAGCATGCCATGCCCATCGCTTGGGCCATCAGCCTGCGTTACCTGCGCTCCGCGCGGGGCGGCGGCGCGCTTTCGTTCATCACCTGGGTGTCCGTGCTGGGCGTGGGGTTGGGCGTGGCAGCGTTGGTGGTGGCCATGGCCGTGATGAACGGCTACCAGGCCAACCTGGTGCGGGCCATGGCCGGGGCCCTGCCCCATCTCTCGCTGCTTTCCCAGGCCAAGGATGCCAGCGCCACGCGAACCGAGATGGAGGCGCTGGTGCGCAAGGAGCTGGACGTGGCCGGCTTTTCGCCCTTCGTGATGGACGAGCTGCTGGTGCGCGCGCCGGGGCAGGCCAAGGAAACCATCCAGGGCATCATGCTGCGCGGCATCGATCCCCAGGCCGAGGGCAACTGGCGCGAGTTCCTGGCCTTCTTCGATGGGGGCACGTCCGACTGGACCCAACTGGCCCCGGCGGAACGCGAACGGCGCGCCGCCGCGCTGCTGCAGGGCCTGCAAGGTCATGACGACGGCGACGTGCCGATCCTGCTCAGCCACATCCTGGCCCGCAAGCTGGGCGTGGCGGTGGGCGACCGGCTCACGCCGCTGCGCCTGCCCGCCCCCGGCGAGGGCTTCAGTCCGGCGCCCATGTCCCGACGGCTGCGCGTGCTGGGCTACATCGACACGGGCATCGTCACCTTCGATGAACTGGTGGTGGTGGCCGACCTGGCCCAGGCGCGCGCGCTGCTGCCCGCCCCGGGCGCGGTGGATTCGCTGGGCGTGCGGCTGGTGCGGCCCCTGGAGGCCTTGCAGGCGGCCCAGCGCATGCGCAACGCCATCGCCTTGCGCGATGTCTCCGGCTGGTACGTCTACAGTTGGATGGAGAGCAACGCCGGGCTGTTCCAGGTGATCCGCTTGCAAAAGTCCATGCTGTTCCTGATTCTCATGCTGATCGTGGTCATCGCCTTCTTCGGCATGGTCAGCGCGCTGATCATGTTGGTGGTGGAAAAGGGCAAGGAGATCGCGGTGCTGCGCGCGCTGGGGCTGGCCGCGCGGCACATCCACCGCGTGTTCCTGCTGCAGGGGGTGCTCATCGGACTGATCGGCACGCTGGCCGGACTGGCCCTGGGGCTGGCCATCTGCTGGGCCCTGGCCACCTTTCCCGTGATCGACATTCCCCCCGGCGTGTATCCGGGCAGCGACACGCTGCCGGTGGCGGTCTCGCCGTGGGACGTGGCATTGGTGGTGGGGGGCAGCCTGCTGGTGTGCGTGGCGGCCACGGCCTTTCCCGCGCGCAAGGCCATGCGCATGCCGCCGGTGCAGGGCCTGCGTTTCCGTTAGCGCTCCAACACCCAGGCGCGGCGGTCAAGCGGCGCAGGCCCCACGTGAGCCTAGGCGTCGGGGTAGTGCCCCGTGCCTTCCTTGCCCAGCAGCGGGACAAACAGCACCGGGTCCAGGGCGGATTTCTTCAGGCTGCCGTCCGGCAGCTTTTCGTAGCGCACCAGGATCTGCCGGTTCTCGTCGCCGATGGGAATCACCATCCGCCCGCCGGGGGCCAGTTGGGCGACCAGGCTGGGGGGCAGCTTGGGCGCCCGCGCGCCGGAGACGATGGCGTCGAAGGGCGCGGCCTCCGGCCAGCCCAGGCTGCCATCGCCCATGCGCGTATGCACGGGAGCCTTCTGTAGCCGCTCGATGCACAGCCGCGCGTTGATGTAGAGCGTCTGGTAGATCTCGATGGTGTACACCTCGGCGGCGAGATGGCTGAGCAGCACCGCCTGATAGCCGGAACCCGTCCCCACGTCCAGCACCCGCTCGCTGCCCGTCAGCGCCAGGGCCTGCAACGAGACGGCGATCACGTAGGGCTGGGAGACCGTCTGGCCGCAGCCGATGGAGATCGGCGCGTCGATCAAGGCGCGTGCGCGGTCGCTGCGCCGCACAAATTCGGCGCGCGGCACACGGACAAAAGCCCGCAATACCCGCTCATCCTGGATGCCGCGGCGACAGAGCTGGGCTTCGATCCAGCGCGGCCACTGTGGCGAGGGTTGGGGAGTGCTGAACATGGGGCGCCGCCGGGTTTGCCGCCCGCCAGAGCCCGCGGCCGGCTTATCGCGTGGCTCCGGCGGGAGCGTCCGGCCTTTCCTTGCCAGGGCAGGCGGTCTATGTTTTATCTTAGCATATCATCGCGCCCCGGAGGGGTCGCGACCCCGCGGCGATCTGGCGCCGGGCCTTGCGCATCGGCACAGCGGTAGCCGACAGCCCTCGCCTCACCCCCAAGGAGCCCCAGTCATGAACAGCACCGACTTCAGCGTGGACCGCCGTGACATCCGCTTCGTGCAGCAGGAGCTGTTCGAGGTGCAGCGCCTCACGCAGCTCGATCAGTTCAGCGACTTCACGGCCGATGATTTTCAGTTGATCGTCAACGAGGGCATCAAGTTCGCCGAGGAGGTCTACGCGCCGATCAACAAGCTGGGCGACGAGACCCCGCTGCGCGTGGAAAACGGGCATGTGGTGACTCCGCCGGGCTTCAGGGAGGCCTGGGCCAGGCACGCCGAGGCCGGCTGGCTGGGCATCACCTCCAAGCCGGAGTGGGGCGGCCAGGGGTTGCCCATGTCCGTGGCCCTGGGCGTGCTGGAATCGTTCTACGGCGCCAATCCCTCCATCTACACCACCTCCATGCTCACCGACGGCGCGGCAAACCTGATCGTCTCCTTCGGCAGCGACGCGCAGAAGCGCGCCTTCTGCGAAAAGATGATCACGGGCCAATGGGGCGGCACCATGTGCCTCAGCGAGCCCAACTTCGGCAGCGCCGTGGGCGACATCACCACCAAGGCCGTCAAGGCCAGGACGGGCGACCACTACCTGATCAAGGGCACCAAGCAGTGGATCAGCGGCGGCGACCACGACTTCACCGAGAACAACATCCATCTGGTGCTGGCGCGCATCGAAGGCGCACCGCCCGGTCCCAAGGGCATCAGCCTGTTCATCGTGCCCAAGTACCGCCTGGACGCCCAGGGCAACCCCGGCGCACCCAACGACGTGGCCGTGGTGCGCCTGGAGCACAAGCTGGGCATCAAGGCCTCGCCCACTTGCGTGCTGGAGCTGGGCGGCGGCAGCGACGGCAGCCACGGCTATCTGCTGGAAGGGGAGAATCGCGGCCTGGCGCAGATGTTTCAGCTCATGAACCATGCGCGGCTGGTGGTGGCCTATCAGGGCCTGGGCGCGGCATCGGCCGCCTATCGCAATGCGCTGGCCTATGCACGGGAGCGCGTGCAGGGCATTCCCATTGAATACGGCAAGGACCGCCAAGCCGAGCGGGCCACCATCCTGCAGCACCCCGACGTGCGCCAGATGCTGATGACCATGAAGGCCATCGTGGAGGGCGTGCGCGGGCTGATCTACGGCGTGGCGTACTACACCGACCTGGCCAAATACGGCCCGCCGGAATCCCGCGGCCATTACCAGGATCTGGTGGACCTGCTCACCCCTGTGGCCAAGAACGCCGGGGCCGACCAGGGCTTCGAGGCGGTGCGCCTGGGCATCCAGGTGCTGGGCGGCGTCGGCTTCACGGAGGAATTTCCCCTGGCTCAGGCGCTACGCGACACCAAGATCGCTTCCATCTACGAGGGCACCACGGGCATCCAGGCGCTGGACCTGGTCACCCGCAAACTGCAATTGCGCGGCGGCGAGCTGTTCCAGAGCCTGCTCAAGGAACTGAGCAAATTGCAGCCCGACGCCGCGCGCAGCGTTTCGGTGCGCCACGCGATCATGGAGTGGCGGGAATCCGTGGAACGCCTGCAGGGGGCCGTGGCCTCGGTGCGCAACCTGGCCGAGGAGCTGGGCCCGCGGGAGAGCGTGCTCAACGCCACCGACCTGTGCGTGTTCTTCGGCGATGTCACCTGCGCCTACTACCTGCTGCGCATGGCGCTGATCTCCGAACGGGCGCTGGAGGAGAAGGGGCAGTTGGACAACGGGGCGCGCGAGGCGGCCGAGGAGGACGAGGAAGTGCGCTTCTACTACAACAAGATCAAGACGGCCGAACACTACACCTACCAGATCCTGCCCCGCTCGCGAGCCATCGCGGCCAAGATCCAGTCTCGCAACTTTGCCGCACTGGACGCCGTGCTCTGAACGACAAGGAGATCGCCCGGCGCCGCATCGCTGGGAGGGGGCCGCGAGGGGGCTCCGCGATCCCTGCGCCGGCGCCCTGACGGCCCGGCACCGCGGCGCTCCTGCACGTTGGCGACGCCGCGCCGTCCGGCATCAGTTTGCCAGCACCCGCCGGATCTGTTCCTTGAGGTAGTCGTGGCGCCAAGTGGACATGCGGCGCCCGTTGAGGAAGAACGCCGGCACGTCGGCCACGCCCAGCTTTGCCCCCAGCTTCTCATCCTCGGACAGGCGCTCCAGCGTCCACAGGGAATTGCGGTCGGATTGGAACTGCAGCAGGTCCAGTCCATTCTGCTCGGCGAGCACCAGGTACAGGTTGGGCTCCAGGCGGCGGGAGTTGCGGAACAGCGCGTCGTGCATTTCCCAGAATTTGTTCTGGCGCTGCGCGGCGATGGCGCTCAACGCGGCCTCGTTGGCCTGGGCGTTGCGGGCGCTGAGGGGAAAGTGCTTGTACACGTAGCGCAACTGGTTGGAAAATTCCTCCAGCAGCAGTTGCACCACGGCCTGCGCCCGCGCCGTGTAGCCGCTCTGGTAATCGCCGAAGACAGTCAGGGTCACGGGCGCTTGCGGATTACCCCGGATGGGCGATTCGCCCAGGGGAATCACGAACACGTCCTGACGTTCCGGCGCACCCAGCAACACGTTCAGTCGGTCGGTGAGCTCGAGGATCTGGTTTTCCAGCTTGGTATGCTGCGCCTCCAGCTCCTGCACGCGCGCCGTGAGCGCCTCGATGCGTTCCTCCGGCGTCGAGGGCGGCAGCACCTGACCCGACGGGATGGCCTGCTGCGACGGCGGGGCGACGCTCTGGGCGGCCACCGGCATGGGCGCGGCCCACACGGTCAGGGCAACCAGAGCCATGGCGCTAACGACCAATCCGAGTTGCCGCATGGGGGTTTTGGCTGCCGAGTCGACGGAGAGATGGTTTTGGTGGAGCGATTCCGGCTATCATTTGTAGGTATACAGAATCCCCCGTGAGCGGCCAACGATAAAGTTGCGCGAGCACCGCGCCGGTGTGTGGCGGGCGCCGGGAAAGGTTTACGACAGCCGGTTCATTCCATGGCGCCCGTGGAGCACCGGCCCAGCCATGCCAGGACACGACCACGCCGTGACCAGCGTGCCCTCCAGCGAAGCAGGTGAAGAGACCCGGATGCTGTTGCTCAGCGCCCTGCTGGATCTGCACGATCTGGTCATGGCCGAGCGCGTGCAGCCCCGCCACCAGATGGCCGAAAGGGCCGTGCTGCACTGGATGCACGTGGTGGAGGGCAAGGCATCCGTGCAGCCGCGCATCACCCCCTCCGGGGTGGTGCCTCAGGCCTTCCATTTCGGCGTCGAAACCAACGCGGACAACTGGATCGATGCCTGCGTGCCCATGCCGGCGCCGGAGCGCGCGACGTTCGACGCCCGGCTCGGACAGCGGCTGGAGGCCCTGCGCGCGGCACTGGAAGCCTACTTTCACCCTTCCGGCTACCGCAACAGCAGCGAGCAGTGTGACCGCATGCTGGTGGAGCTGTCCCGCCTTTCGCGCTTCCTCTCCACCTGGTGCGCCGTGGCCGAGCGCCAGGCAGAGCGCGCCGCCTGGACGTCCCGGCGGCACCTGGAGCCGTTACTGCGCCTGGAGATCGTGGGCACGGGTCGCGAGCCGCCGCCGGACCCCGCGCTGCCGGCGCGCGTGCGCGACGCGCTCTTCACCTGGGAGCCGCCGCTGAACGAGGCCATCGTGGCCTGGGAGGAAAACGCGCTGCAATTGCTGGACCGGAGCCTGCAAGCCCTGGAAACGCTGCTGGAGCTGCCGGAGGCGGAGCTGGGCGGGCGGCGCTATCCGGCAGGCTATCCCGTCCGCCAGCGGGGGCGGCCGCGCATCAAGGTGCAGCGCTTCAGCCCGGAGCAGCGCCCCACGCGCAGCAAATCCATTTTCGGCCTGCGCCTGCAACAGCTCGTGCAGCGCGTCGACGAGTGGGACGATCCCCCGCCCGGGCTGTGGGAGGAGTTGCTGCCGGACGTGGAAAACATGATGGGCATGATCCGCTCCAACGAATTCATGCTGGTGTCGGGACCGGGCTTCTGGAACGCCCCCCGGGCGGGACAGGAACTGATCCGCGGACGACCCGCAGCGCACCCCTTCCTGCTCGATCCCATGGGCTTCTTCAAGAAGGCGCTGTTGTTTCACAACCGCACGTACACCGAAGCCGGCGGCGGCCCGGACATGATGTTCCAGCAGTTGCAGCAATTCATGCGTTACGGCCGCTTTCATCCCAACGCGCTCAAGCGTCCCGTGCGCGCGGCTCTGGACGAGGCTCTGCGCGGCTGGGAGGAGAATCGCTGGGACACCTTCACCGAGAGCATGCTGCGCCTGGCCGAGCTGCTGCGCAACGAGACGGGCGATAGCCCGGCATAGCCTCCGCGGAGGGCCGCTCCACGCCGCGAGCGGTCCCTCGGCGCGGCGCCTTGTGCGGCCCGCTTCAGGGGCGCACGGGCAGCGGCGGTCGATTGATAATCCCCGGGGGCCGTGACTATAATCCACGGTTGCGGCGCCGCGGCGCGCCCGACGCCGTGCCGGCGAAGGCCCCGGCGCGGCCCCCTCCGCCCGCGGCTGGCTGATTCTCTCCGGGATGTTCCATGGACATCGAAGTGATCTGTACGGGCGACGAGGTGCTGACGGGCAAGATCGTCAACTCCAATTTTGCCTACATCACGCAGAAGCTGGAGGACTACGGCCTCGCCGCCAGGCGCGGGGTGACCGTGGGCGACGATCGGGAGGAGTTGACGCGCGCCTTCCGCCAAGCGGGCGAGCGCGCGGACGTGGTGATCGTCAACGGCGGCCTGGGGCCCACCGTGGACGACCTGTCTCAGGAGATCGCCGCGGCAGTGGCCGGGGTGGGGCTGGTGCTCAACGAGGAGTGGATGGAGCGCATGGAGGCCTTCTTCCGGCGTGTGGGGCGCACCATGCCGCCCAACAACCGCAAACAGGCCATGCTACCGGCGGGCGCGGAAGTGATCGATAATCCCATCGGCACGGCCTGCGGCTTTGGCGTGAACATCGGCAAGGCCGTGTTCTACTTCACGCCGGGCGTGCCGCGCGAGCTGATGCGCATGATGGAGGAGCAGTTGTTGCCGCGCATCCTGGCGCGCGCGGGCAGCAAGTCGGTGATCGTGCTCAAGCGCTTCCATTCCTACGGGCTGGGCGAATCCCACGTGGACCAGATGCTGGGGGATCTGGAATCCATGGTCCCCGACGGGACCCTCAAGCTGGGCTTCCGCGCGCACTATCCGCAGCTCGAAACCAAGCTCACCGTACGCGCGGCGGACATGGACGAGGCCCAGCGCAAGCTGGCGCCGGTAATCGCCGAGGTGGAAAAGCGCATCGGCAACTTCATCGTGGCCCGCGACGGGGAGACGCACGAGGGCGTGATCCAAGCCAGCATGCTGAAGCGCAGCGCCACGCTCGCGCTGGTGGAGGATTTCACCGGCGGGCAGCTAGCTGCGCGGTTGGCGACGGTGCCCGGGATGGAGCGCTACTTCCTGCGCGGCGTGGTGACTCCCACCGAGCAGAGCAAGGCCGCGGCCTTCACGTTGCGCGGCGTCACGCTGGAGCCCATTCCCTCCTACGAGATGGCCGAGGCCATGGCCGAGGCCGTGCGCAAGCAGGTGGGCTGCACCCACGGCCTGGCGGTGCTGGTGGGCCTGGACAAGAAGGAGAGCCAGGGCGGCAACCATTCGGGCACCGTGTGCATCGCCATCTCCGAAAACGGCAACATCGTGGCGCGGCGCTCGCGGCTGACCGGCTCGTATGACTGGATCCGCCTGGGTGCCGTGGAGATGGGCATGGACAGCCTGCGCCGCCACCTGCAGGGCCTGCCCATCAAGGAGGCCACCGATTTCGAGCGCAAAGCGACCTGATGCCCGCCGTGCTCCGGCGTGCCCCGCGGGAGGGCGGGGCCGCGCATCGCGCCCCCTGACAGGCGGGGCGCCCCTTGCGCTTCCCCCCTGGCTCGGCGACCTGCCGGCGCCGCGCCCCACCCGCCAACGGGAGCAGCACCCCATGACCATGTTTACCCCCTTTTCCGACGTCAACGACGAAACCCTGGTGCAGGGCGTGCGCAGCGCCGCCGCCGCCGCCGGGCTGGATGCGCAGGAGACCGCCACGGCACTGGCGCGGCGCGACTACTTTGCCCTCCTGGAGCGGCTCGTGCAGCGCCGCAGCGCGGGCACGCCCATGCCCGCCGAAATGCAGCGCCACCTCGAGACCCTGCTGCGGCGCAAGGCCTTTGCCCACCCGGCCACCACCGGCGAGCGTCCGGTGGAGCCGGTGGTCTTCGGCACCGGTGGGCATCGCGGCGTGATTGGCGAGGGTCTGACGCTGGTGCACGTGCGCGCCATCGTGGAGTCGTTGCTGCAGCGCATCGCCGGCATGGCCCCGGACGAGCGCGCGCGGCATTTTGGTCATGCTAAGCTGGAGGCGGTCAAGGCGGCGGGATTTATTGTGGGGCACGACAACCGCCTGTTCAATCCGGATTTCGCCTGCTACGCCATGCACCTGCTGACGGCCGCCGGCTACCGCGTGGCCTATGCCGGGCGGGTGGCCACGCCGGAACTCTCGCTGGTGGTGCCCCGGCAGGGCTGGGCGGGTTCGCTGAACTTCACGCCCAGCCACAATCCCTTCCGCTACGGCGGGATCAAGTTGAGTCCCGCCGATGGCGGTCTGGCCGGAGGCGACATCACCGACGCCCTGGCCGCCGAGGCCAACACGCGCCTGCGGGGAATACGCCCGGCGGACTGGCCCGCGCGCGGCGAGCTGGAGCGCCAGGTGTCCGGGATGGCCGCGCGCGTGCAGCACATCGACGTGCATCGCCCCTATCTGGACGCTCTGGCGGAAAACCCCGTGATCCGCCTGGACGAGCTGGCCGCCGAACTGTGCGACGCCCCGCCGGCCGAAAGCCTGCATCTGGTGGCCGACCCCACCTGGGGCGGGGCCGTGCCGGTGTACCTGGCCCTGCGGGATCGGCTGGGGCCGGCGCACCTGACGGTGCTGCACACTGAGGACGATGCCTATTTTGGCGGCCAGACCACCGAGCCCAATGCCCAGACGCTCAGCGACGCCCTGCACGTCCTGGAGGGCATCCGCAGCGGCTTCGGCGTGGCCATCCGCAACGACCCCGACTGCGACCGCGGACTGGTGGGCGACCTGGGCGGCGCCATCAAGATGAATCGCTTCGCGGTGCTGGTGGCGCGCTACCTGCTGGATCTGGGACAACATGGCGCCCTGGTGACCACTCACGCCACCAGCCACTTCGGGCCGGACTTCGCGCGCACCCGCGGCATGCCGGTGCATATCACGGCCGTGGGCTTCAAGAACTTCCGCCCCCTGCTGCAGTCGGGCGAGGCGCTGGTGGCCTACGAGGAAAGCGACGGGCTGACCATCGCCGGCCACACCCTGGACAAGGACGGCGTGCTGGATGGTCTGCTGGCCTGCCGCATGGTGCGGCATTACCGCCGCCCCCTGCACGAGCTGCTAGCCCAGGCCGAAGCGGAGACCGGGCACTACCATTGGACGTCGGTGAATTTTCCCATCGACATGCCCGCGGCCGAGGCCCATCTCCGGTTGAGGCCCCTGGCCAACGTGCGGCCCGGGCAGGCGGTGCACGGTGCGGGCCTGCGGCGCACCGTGGCCCAGGTCAACGCCGAAGACGGCTACAAGTTCGTCTTCGACGATGACACCTGGCTCATGATCCGTCCCTCCGGCACCGAGCCCAAGATTCGCGTCTACGGCGAGACCAAGCTGGATGCCGCCGCTAGCGAGGCCCTGTGCAAGCTGGGGCAGGCCATGGCGCTGGAGGCGCTGGGGCATAAGCGCTAGCGCCTGCGGCCGCGCCACGACACCGGACCGCGACGATGCGCCATCATTTCAAATTGTTTTCCTCTTCAGCCGAAAGAGACGTTCATGCACGTTCTGTATCCCATCAGCGGCAACCCGCCCACCTGGGGACATGCCGACATCGTGGAGCGCGCGGCGCGGGTCTTCACGCAGGTCACCTGGGCGTTGGCGGTGAATCCCACCAAGTCGTACCTGTTCGATCAGGCCGAGCGTATGGCCATGATGCAGGTCTACGTGGAGCACTTCGGGCTGAAGAATGTGCGGATCGATGCCTACCAGGGCGCCACGGTGCGCTTCGCGGAGCGCATCGGAGCCACCGCCATCCTCAAGGGCCTGCGTAACGCCACGGACATGCAGGCGGAGATGGAGCAGGCCATGGGGAACTCGGGCATGAACCCCAACATCGAAACCGTGGCCATGTTCACGTCGCCGCGCTATTCCATCATCAATTCCACCCTCATCCGCGAGATCGCCATGCTGGGCGAGCACATCGAGGCCTACGTGCATCCGCGCGTGGCGGAAATCGTGGCGGGCACCTTGCGGGATAAGGGACTGATACGATAACGTGATCCGCAACGCCAACGACCCCGCCAGGCCGCACGGATGCAGCCTTACGCATGTTGAGGGGAAACCATGGAGCGGTATCTCGTCAGGCAGCTTCCGCGCTGCTGGGGCTTGGCCCTGGCCGCGCTGGGGCTGACGGCGCTGCTGGGCTTCAACGATCGCGACCCCACCCTGCTCAATCTGCTCTATCCCGCGCACGGCATCGCCAATCCCCTGGGCTATCCGGGGGCGCTGATCGCCGGCACGCTGCTGGACCTGTTCGGGGGCGCCGCCCTGCTGTTGCCGCTGCTGTTGGCGCTGTGGGGCGCTACGCCACGCGACCGGCCGCTGGCCGGGCACTTTGCGTTGCACGCGCTGGTGCTGGTGGCCAGCGTGGCCACTCTGACCGCGCAATGGGGAGTTCCCGCGGGACTGGGTCTCGCCTCGTCGGGGGTCGTGGGGCTGGCCGGACGAACGTGGATCGCCGCCAGCGTGGGTCCCTGGGTGGGTCAGGCGTTGCTGCTGCTGGCAGCGGGCTATGCGCTGTGGCGGCTGCTCTATCTGCGGGCGCTGCGGCTGGCCCTGCGCGATGCGCGCACCTTTGCCCTGTTTGCCTGGGCTCGTGTGCTGGATGCGGCCGGTGCCGCGTTGCAGGTGGCCCGGGGCGCGCAGCGCGCCGTGCTGGCCCGCATGCGGGCGGTAGCCCTTGCCCTGGGCGAGCGGCTGCGGGCGGGTATGCGCGACGTGCGATTTCAGGTGCGCGGTGCGGTGCTGCGCCTGGGCAGCGCGGTGACGCGGCCCAACTACGGCATCCGCGATGTTCGGGCCGATCGGTGGCAGCACCCCCCGCCCCCGCGCTCCTCCGGGGCCCTGGCGTCCGGCCGCCCCGGCCATGAGGACGACTTCGACGCCTGGTTCGCGCCCCTGGAGGAGCGGCCCCTGCGCCGGGAGACTTCCGCCGCGGAAAGCGCGCAGCCCGCGCCGACCCTGCCGCCGCGGGCAGCCCGGCAGGCGGCCGAATGGCGCGAGCGCATCAACCGCTATACGCAGAATCTGGATCTGGATTGGGAACGCCGCCAGGAATGGGAGCGGTGGGACTCCGACGACGACGAAACGTTCAAAGACGGCAAGGGCCGCGGCTGAAGCGGGAACTCTGTGGCTCATGCGGCGCATGCGGCCGCGCGCCACGTTGCGGCTGGGACCGCCGGGGAGTGGGCGGCGTGCGTGCGTTTGTGCGCATTGGGAAGCGCGGCCTGTGCGCGCCGTCACGCCGCCGCGCCGGGTGCGAAAATTCAGGCCGCGCTTCTTGACACGGCCCCGATTATTGCATAGCGTAAGGTAATCAGAGACACCTTCTCCCTGTTGCTTCCCGCTGCGCTTCGTCCCAAGGCTGTACGCAAGAAATTGGGCGCCTGTTGATCAGAATCGCAGGTTATTCAAAACAGAACCGCATCAGCATCCGAGTCCAAGTCCCCGGCCACCCGGGAAACAAAAAAAGAAGGCGCATCCACCGGTATGAATTCTTGCCGCGAAGACCTATCCGCCCAGCCCTGCCGGTGTCTGCGGCCGCGACCAATCCGCCCGCCGCTGAAACGATGCTGAATGCTCTCGTAGCAGCGCAGCATGTTCCATCTGTGCCAGAGATGTTGCTCATCTCCAGGTGACCATCGCGAACTGTAAGGAACCTGGTTTTCCAGTTGTTCACCGCCGCCGCACTGTCGTCCCAGGCGCCCACGCGCGCTGCCGTACTCCGTTGCGGCGACCCCGCGCGTGACCGCCACGCGTGGGCGGGCAGGCGGATGATCCCCGTAAACCCCACTCGCAAACAGGTATGAAACAACAGACGACTGCCGAAGAAGATGCCGGTGCCAAGACACCGCCGGTGCCAGCGGCCCAGAACGGCGGCTCCGAAGCCCGCGCGCCCCGCGCGGCCACCCCGACCGTATCGCCCAAGGCGATGGACCTCACCGAGCTCAAGCGCATCACCATCTCCGAGCTCACCCAGCGGGCCAAGGCGCTGAACATCGAAAATGCCAGCAGCATGCGCCGGCAGGAGCTGATCTTCGCCCTGCTGCAGGCGCAATCCAACCAGAACGGGCTGATTTACGGCTCGGGCGTGCTGGAGACACTGCCGGACGGCTTCGGCTTCCTGCGGTCACCCGACTACAACTACCTGCCGGGCCCGGACGACATCTACGTGTCGCCGTCGCAGATCAGGCGCTTCAACATGCGCACGGGGGACACTATCTCAGGCCAGATCCGGCCGCCCAAGGAAAACGAGCGCTACTACGCGCTGCTCAAGGTGGAGGACCTCAACTTCGAGCCGCCCGAGGCCTCCAAGGACAAGATCCTCTTCGACAACCTGACTCCCCTCTATCCGGAGCAGCGAGTGGTCCTGGAGCGCGACCAGGACGACCTGACCACGCGCATCATGGATCTCATCGCGCCCATCGGCATGGGTCAGCGCGGATTGATCGTGGCGCCGCCACGCACCGGCAAGACGATGATCCTGCAGAGCATCGCCAACAGCATCAGCTACAACTACCCGGTGATGGTCCTGATCGTGCTCCTCATCGACGAGCGGCCCGAGGAGGTGACGGACATGGAGCGCTCGGTGCGCGGCGAGGTCATCAGCTCCACTTTCGACGAGCCGGCCACGCGCCACGTGCAGGTGGCCGAGATGGTCATTGAAAAGGCCAAACGCCTGGTGGAGCACCAGAAGGACGTGGTGATCCTGCTCGAGTCCATCACGCGCCTGGCGCGCGCCTACAACTCCGTCGTGCCGCCCAGCGGCAAGATTCTTTCCGGTGGGGTCGATTCCAACGCACTGCACAAGCCCAAGCGCTTCTTCGGCGCCGCGCGCAGCATCGAGGAGGGCGGCTCCCTGACCATCATTGCCACGGCCCTGGTGGATACCGGCAGCCGCATGGACGAGGTGATTTTCGAGGAGTTCAAGGGCACGGGCAACCAGGAGATCGTGCTGGACCGCAAGCTGGTCGACAAGCGCATCTGGCCGAGCATCGACATCAACCGCAGCGGCACGCGCAAGGAGGAGATGCTGCTGGACCCCGAGGAGCACCGCCGGGTGTGCAT
>JACQHH010000227.1 GCA_016199125.1 Candidatus Lambdaproteobacteria bacterium | reverse complement strand
CCCGCCGCCAGCTCGTCCCGGGTGATGGATGCATCCGGGGCATAGACATAGGCCTCGGCGGTGCGTGGCGCCAGCGAGGCCAGGGTCAGCGCCAGCAGAGGAACGTAGAACGTGGGGCGCGACAGGTGGCGCCACTGGAACGGCGCCAGGGCCAGCGCCTGGGCCGACTCCATGGGGGCCGGCGTGCTGTACATGCGGTTCGTGTCGGCCGCGCGGGCGTCGCGATAGGCTCCGAAGGCCGAATACAGGCCCAGGTCGGTGAGCGCCGTGCCGTAGAGCTCCGCCGCAACCGTGGTGCGGTTGACGTGGATCAGACGCTCGTGCGTGTCGATGCGCGCGTCCTGCTCCAGGTAGTCGTCGCGCCGACTGAGCACCGTGAGCTGGTGGGAGAGGACCAGCGCCAGACCCAGGTGGGCGGCACCTGCGGCATAGTCGCCATTGATGGCCTGGCCCAGTCCAGGCACCAGCAGCGACCCCGCGGCCACCAGCTCCGGTTGCACCGCGCGGGCCGGCCCCGCCGCGGCGCACAGGCCCAGTAGCGCGGCCAGCGTCGCGGTCAGCCCTCGCTTCCGAGGCAGGCGGCGGCTCAAGGATATGCCTGCGCCAGCAATTCGATGGGGTGCCGCACATCCACGTCGAGGCCCTGCCGGCTGATCCCCAGGGCCAGTTGCAGCAGGCAGCCCGGGTTGCCCGTGGCCACCACATCCACGCGCGCCGCGGCGAGATGCCGCATCTTGCGCGCCAGCACATCCCCGGCCAGCTCGGGATGTTGCAGGCTGTAGCTGCCCGCACTGCCGCAGCACCAGGTGCTCTCGGGCAGCTCCACCAGCGTCAGGCCGGGGATGGCCCGCAGCAGGTCGCGCGGTTCGCGGCTGATGCCCTGGGCGTGCACCAGGTGGCAGGGGTCGTCGTAGGCCACACGCAGGGCCACCGCCCGCGTGGGCGGCACGAGCGTGCGCACGGCCAGGAATTCGCTCACGTCGCGCACGCGGGCCGCCAGGGCCGCTGCCCGTGGGGCCCAGGCCGGATCGTCCGCGAGCAGCGTTCCGTAGCGTTTCATGAAGGCACCGCAGCCGGCGGAATTGAGCACCACGGGCGCGTCGCCCACGGTCTCGAACGCGGCGATGTTGGCCCGTGCCAGGCGCCGCGCGGAGGCGGTTTCGCCCGCGTGGGCGTGCAGGGCGCCGCAGCAGCGCTGTCCCGCCGGCAGCGCGCACTGCACGCCGTTGGCCGCCAGCACGTGGGCCGTGGCCGCGTGCACCGCGCCGAACGCCGCGTCCATCACGCAGCCGGTGAACAGCGCCGCGCGCTGCGCTCCGCCGGTCGTCGTCGCGTCCGTGCCGGGCGGGGCGCCAAACTCCACCTCGGCGCGCCAGGCAAGGGGCCGGGGGAGGGGCGGCAGACGCCCCTCCCGCCCGGCCAGGCCCAGCAGCCGCAGCAACCCGGACGAGCGCAGCAGGCGCTGCAGGCCGCTGCGTTGGTAGACCCGCAGGGCGAGCACCACCGCGCGCAGCACACGCGGCCGGGCCAGCACGCCATCCAGCAGCAGCCGGGCCCGCCAGCGGCGCCAGCCCCGGCGTTGGGTGCCCATGTCGCATTGCAGCGCCTCGAACATCTGCCCGTAACGGATGCCGGCGGGGCAGGCCGTCTCACAGGCCAGGCAGCCCAGGCACTGCCCCACGCGCCCTGCCACGGTGCCCAGCGCCAGCCGGCCCTGGGCCACGGCGTCCATGAGGTCCAGCCGGCCCCGCGGCGAGGCCGCCTCCACGCCCAGCACGCTGTAGGTGGGACAGACCGGCAGGCAGAATCCGCACTTGATGCAGTGGGAGGTTGCGTTGCGCCAGGCCTGGGCCAGGTGCGACGTGCCAGGCGCCTTGGGCTCGGCAGGCAGAAGCAGGTCGATCGCGGTCATGGTTTCGCCATCGGGGTGTGGCTGTCCCGGGCCGCGCACGCGTCGTGTGCGGCGTGCGCCCGCCCGGTGCGGCGCGCTCTTCTGCGCGGCGGCGGGCCCATGTCAGCCTTCCGCCGGATCGGGCAGAAAGCGTCCCGGGGAAAGCACCTGCCGCGGATCGAGCTGGGCCTTGATGCGCTGCATGATGCGCCCGGCGCCCTGCAGGTCGCCCCACACGCCCACCTTGGCCTTCAGCGACCGGGGTGCGGCGGCCAGCACCACGCTGCCTCCGCGCTCGCCCATGGCCCGGCGCAGCTCGTGGATGCGCCCATCCAGCCGCTCCCAGCCGATGTGCGGCTCGCCGGTGAGCAGCAGGTCGATACGCCCGGCGGAATAGTCGCCAACGGCGCCGAAGCTGGTGCCCGGCACGTTCATGGTGCCCACCGCCTGGGCCATGGCATCGGCAACCTGCGTGGGCAGCACGCCCAGGCGCAACACGACGCGCGGCTGCTCCGGGTGCAGTCCGTGGGCCGCATCCTCCAGCATGGCGGCCGTCTCCGCGGCCAGGGCGGGCAGCTCGGCCACACCCGTGGCCGATTGGGCCAACAACACGCGCCCGGCATCGGCCATCTGTCGCTGCACCGCGGCGCTGCGCCCGTCGAAGGCCACGACGAGCACCGCGCGACCCTCCGGCACGTCCAGACCGGGGTAGCGCCGCAGGCTCTGCACGGCGCGCCCCAACAGCAGCATCAGGCAGGCGGGCCCCAGGGCCGAGCGGAACAGGGCCTGGGCCGCGCGCGCGGCATCGGGGCCTCCGCTGAATCCGGCGATGAGCACCCCCTCGCGGTCGGGCAGGGGCTGCACCTTGAACGTGGCCTCCACCACCACGCCCAGCAACCCCTGGGAGCCCAGGTACAGCTTGGGCATGTCGTAGCCGGCCACGTTCTTGATGACCTTGCGCCCGTAGCGCACCAGGGCCCCGTTGGGCAGGGCCACGCGCAGGCCCAGCAGCAGGTCGCGCGGATCGCCGTAGAGCAGGCGCTTGCAGCCCGCGCGGTTGGCCGCGATCAGGCCACCCAGGGTGCGCTCGCCATCGCCCAGGGCCAGGGGCAGCACCAGGTGCCGCTCGCCCAGCCGTTGCGTGAGCTCGCCCAGGGAGATCCCCGCCTCGGCAGTAACCGTAAGATTGTCCGCATCCAGATCGGGGATGGCGTCCAGGCGGCGCAGACTCAGCGCCACGTCGTAGCGGCGAGGCACATCGCCGCAGCCCTGGCCGTGGCCTCTGCCCCAGGGCACCACGGCCCAGCCGCGCTCCGCGGCCAGCGCCAGCATGCGCGCAACGTGCTCGGGGGTTTGCGGGCGCACGAGCGCCCGGGGCGCCACACCATCCAGCCGATAGGGTTCCAGCGCCACCGGATCGCCTGTGGCCAGCGATGCGCCCAGAGCCGCATCGACGACGGCGGCCACCTCGCACGCACTCATGGCAGGCGCCCCCCATCCAGCGAGGCCGCGCCGACGGCAATGTCGCCGACGTTTCCCCGCAGGGGGAAAATCTTGTGCGGATTGCAGCGCCCGTCGGGGTCCAGCGCGCGCTTGACGGCCTGCATGCCCGCCAGCTCGTCGGCGTCATACATCAGGCCCAGCTCCTGCTGCTTTTCCACGCCCACACCGTGCTCGCCGGTGATGGATCCGCCCATCGCCACGCACATGGCCATGATCTCGTGGTGCGCCTCGGTGGCGGCCGCGGCCTGGGCCGCATTGGCGCGGTCGACGGGAATCAGCGGGTGCAGGTTGCCGTCGCCGGCATGGGCCAGGTTCACCACCTCCAGGCCCCGCGCATCGCAAATCTCGATCACGCCGGCAATGGCCTGCGCCAGCAGGTTGCGCGGCACCGTGCAGTCCATCACATAGACCGTGGGCGAAAAGCTGGCCGCAACTCCGTAGGCGGCGCGGCGGGAAAGCCATAGGCGCTCGGTTTCGGCGGCGCTCTGCGCGGTCTTGATCTCCAGGGCCGCATGGGCATTGCAGATTTCCGCCACGCGGCGCAACTCGCGATCCATGCCGTCCGCCAGCCCGTCCAGCTCAATGATCAGCGCGGCCCCGGCATGCTCGGGATAGCCCACGTGCACGAAGCGATCGACCAGGGCCATCATCCTGCGATCCAGCAGCTCCAGGGCCGCCGGCAGGATGCCCGCGGCCATGATGCCCGAGACGGCGTTGGCCGCGGCCGAGACGTCGGGGAACAGCGCGAGCTGGGTGACCACCGTCTCGGGCAGGGGCAGGATGCGCATGGTGATGCGCGTGACCACGCCCAGTGTCCCTTCGGAGCCGACGAGCAGCCCGGTCAGGTCCATGCCGGGCCGTGTGGCTGAGCCACCGCCCACCTCCACCACCTCTCCGTCGGCCAGGACCACCTGCAGGCCCAGGATGTGGTTGGCCGTCACGCCGTATTTGAGACAGTGCATGCCGCCGGCGTTGTTGCCCACGTTGCCGCCGATGGTGGAGACCACCTGGCTGCCAGGGTCGGGCACGTAGGTGAAGCCGTAGCCCAGCGCCGACAGGTGGGCCTTGAGGTCCTGATTCACCACGCCCGGCTCCATCACCGCCAGGCGGTTGTCCGGCTCGACGGCCAGGATGCGGTTCATGCGGGAGAATTCGATCACCAGGGCATCCCCGCGGGGCACGGCGCCGCCGTTGATCCCCGTGCCGGCGCCGCGGGCGATGATGGGCACATCGTGCCGGGCGGCCAGTCGCACGACCTGAGCCACCTGCTCGGTGTTGGCGGGCAGTACCACGGCCAGCACATCGGTGCCGCGGAACACCGAGGCGTCATAGGCATAGACGAATCGATCCGCCTCGGCGTGCAGCACCGCATCGGCGCCCAGCAGGCGCTGCAATTGCGGAACGAGGATCTGGCGTTTGCTCATGGCGTATGCGCCGCGACGGCGGGCCTCGTGCCGGGATGGCGCGTCGCGCGTGGGTTGGTGGCGGACGGTCCCTGCGTGCGCATGGCCAGCGTCAGTCGCCCGCCGGCAGCGCCAGCGTGGGCTGCTCGGGGTGCGGCCGGTAGTAAAGCTGGGTATGCCCCAGCGACTGGGCCAGCTCCGCACCCGTGGCCTGCATGACGGCCTCGGCGCATTCATCCTTGCCCAGCGGACAGGACTCCAGCAGGCGAATCTTGATCAGCTCGTGCGCCAGCAGGTTGGCTTCCACCTGGGAGATCACCGCGGGACCCAGTCCCTGCTTGCCCACCGTGACCACCGGCTTGAGCTTGTGCCCCAGCCCGCGCAGGTAACGCTTCTGCTTGCCGCTCAATGCCACTGCCTCTCCCGGTGCTGTGCCTGCCTGCCCGAACCAAGGGTTGACGTCGGCCGCGCCGACGGCTGGTATGGTCGCACGAATTGTCGCGAAATGCAGCCCGGCCGACGGCGCCGGAAAGTGCCCGCGCGTTCGCGCCGCGTCGCGGGGGGAAGGCGCTGCGCCAGGCGGCAGAGCCCCTGCACGCAGGGCCGCTTCAGCTACGGAGCCGACTCAAGGGCAATCTCGCATCGTCGGGGTGCCTTGATCATTTCCCGCGCTAGGGCGTAGGATTCCTAACAGTTTATGGCCCGTGTCGCCGGCCACAGGGCCGGTTGTAACTCACCGTTGGTCGGAAAGGGGGGAAGACTCACCCGAAACCAAGCGGAGGGTAAAGATGAGCAAGTTCGCGATTCTCGTACTCGGCATTCTGGTGATGATGTTTGCGGTCGGCACGGCCTGGGCGGACGACGATGACGATGATGACGATGATGAGGGCGGGAAGGGACGGAAGATCCTGCAGTTTCACGCTATGGCCGGCGCGCCCGGCATCACCGCGGGCGCACCGACTTCCATCACCTTTGAAACCCTGAACACGAACTGCGGGCAAGCCGGCACCCTGGAGTTCTTTCTCAATGGCGTCTCGCTGGGAAGCACCCCGGGCGACCCGAACTATACCTGCACGTGCTCCGCGCCGACGACGACATTCGTGGTCAATGACGCCGCGCTGATCGGCTCCGCGTGGCAGGCCGGACAGAGCAATGAGCTGCGTTTTGTTCGCACGCAGTCGAACTTCGCGAACGCGCTGGCTTGGTCCCGCGCGGTCATCCATTCCGGCGGGCAAACAGAGACGGTGTGCCTCTTCGACTTTGCCGGAGGCAACTGCAACGTGGCCGATCTTTGCGCGGCCAACTACACGTGGGACAGCATCGACAGCCCAGTATCCACGGATGTGTTCTTCACCAGCCTGAGCACCATTCGTGGTATCCATAGCGCTGCGGGCGCAAGGTCGATTAAGGACGGCAAAGGACACCTGAAGGCCGGCGGCGAGCTCAAGGTCGATGTCTCGGGGCTGGTTTTGGCCGCAGACGGCTCGAACCCGGACAGTGCCTTCAAGGCGATTGTGAGCTGTCTGTCCAGAACGGAGGAAAACAACCTGGTCGTCGTCAACCTCGAAACCGATCTTGCCGCGGCGAACGGGAAGGGGAATGCCAAGATCAAGGGCAGTGTGGAACTGCCCGCAAGCTGCATGGCCCCTATTATCTTCGTGACCGGCGAGGACGGATTCTGGCGCGCGGTGACGGGTCGGTAGCAGCGCCACAGGCGGGGCCTGTTGGAGTCGCACACATCTGATCCGACCTCCCAATGCCCGCAAGCTGCGACGCGGCATGCGGGCATTGCTGTTTCGTCGCCTCGCGCACCCGTTCTTCATGTTCAGGCGTGGCGCATACCCGCTATTCATCGATGAACATTAATGTTAAGCACAGGGTCTTGAGACGGTTGAGGATTTTGGCCGGAGCGCGGTGTCCGCCGCACATGCATCAGCCCGTGCGGCGACACGGCGCGCCGGCGGGGCCGCGGCAACCCGGAGCAGAGCGCGCAGGAGGTACGGCAAAGCGATGAAATACGCATTCGTGGGGGGCGGCAACATGGGCAGCGCCATGGCCGCGGCGCTGGTGAACCAGCACGTGTGCAATCCGGCGGAGATCCTGGTGGTGGAACCGGACGAAGCCGCTCGTGCCCGCTGTGCCGACCTGAAGTTGACGGTCAGCGCCGCCCTGAACGAACAGCTCCGCGCCGCGCCGGTGGTGGTGCTGGCGGTCAAGCCGCAAACCGCGCCCCAGGTGTATCCCCAGCTCAAGCCGCTGCTGCGCCCCGCGCAGGTGGTGGTCTCCATCATGGCCGGCGTGTCGCTGGCCGGCCTGCGCGCGGGCCTGAACCATGAGGCGCTGGTGCGGGTGATGCCCAATACCCCGGCGCAGGTGGCCATGGGCATGAATGTGTACTACCCGGCCCCGCCGGTGCAGGAAGGGCAGCTTGCCGCGGTGGAGGCGCTGCTGCGGGCCTGCGGCGAGGTGTTGCGCGTGCGCAGCGAGGATGCCATCGACGCGGCCACGGCGGTTTCGGGCAGCGGCCCCGCCTACGTGTTCTATCTTGCCGAACATTGGCTGGCAGCCGCCCAGGGGCTGGGCTTCAGCGCCGACGAAGCACAGCGCCTGGTGCAGCAGACCCTGGCCGGCGCCACGGCGTTGTGGAAGGCCCAGGGGATTGCCGTGGGCACGCTGCGCGAGCGGGTGACCTCCAAGGGCGGCACCACGGCGGCGGCGCTGGATGTTTTTAATGGAGCAGAGATGGGCGGGGCCATCGAGCGGGGCGTGCGGCGCGCCTACGAACGGGCCAAGGAACTGGGCGCGTGAGGCGGGCGCGGAAGACCGGCGTGGCCTGCTGGCTGCCCTGGCGCTACAGGGGGCGTTGACGCCGGCAATTTTTCGCGCGGCGGAAGTGTGTTATATTGCGACGGTGCGTGCGCATTGGGCGGCCACTCCGCATGCCCGACGCGGTCATGCGACTTGAAGGTCGATCACTTCACGGATCACGCCAGTGCCAGCGTTCGCAGCCACCATCCCCAAGATTGTCGCCGTCGACGAAGATCTGGCCAGCCTGCAGATCGTGCGCTTCATCCTGCTCGAAGAAAACGTCACGTGCGAGCTGTCGATCTTCAACGCCGTCGACGACGCCGAGCGCTACCTGGCCACGCAGCCCGTGGATCTGATCCTGCTGGACCTGATGGCGCCCCATGGCCGCATGGAGGAGAGCAAGGGCTTGCGGCTGTTCGGGCGCCTGCGTGCCACCCCGGCCAATGCGCAGACGCCGGTGATTCTGTTGGCCAACAGCACGGAAATGCGCGTGCAGATCGAGGCCTTCAACCATGGCGCGGCGGACTTCATCGGCAAGCCCATCCAGGCGCCCGTGCTCAAGGCGCGGGTGGAGCGCATCCTGGACATTCAGCACTTGCGCAAGACGCTGGAGGAACGCAACGGCGAGCTGGAAAAGACCAACGGCCAACTGGATGAGTTGATGTCCGTCGTATCCCACGACCTGCTCTCGCCGCTGTCATCCATCGAGATCATCTGCCAGTTGCTCAACGATTCGTTGAGCGAGCTGGAAAAGTCGCCGCATTCGCCGGCGACCCTGGTGACGCGCATCATGAACCAGTCCCAACTGGCGCGGCGGCTGGTGAAGAACGTGCTGGACCTGAACAAGATCGAGGACGGCGTGCTGGTGGCGGCGCCGACCTTCTTCAACGCGCGCCAGCTGCTGGTGTCCTGCACCCAGGATGAGCAACCCATCCTGCAGGCGAAACGGCTGGCCTTCGACCTGGAATTGCCGGATTCGGACGTGGTGGGCTTCGGGGATCGCGAAATGATCTCTCAGGCCGTGCGCAACCTGCTGGGCAACGCGGTGAAGTTCGCCGGCTCGCGCATCGCCGTGTGTGGCCGCGTGGTCAGGGAGCCCGGCCCGCCGGATAGCGCGCCCCTGCTGGAAATCGCGGTCACCGACGACGGCCCCGGCATTGCCGAATCCGAGCGCACGCGCATCTTCGAAAAATACGCCAGCTCCGACCGCAGCACCGGCGGCAATGGGCTGGGGCTCTATATCGCGCGCAAGGTGGTGGATCTCCACGCCGGCCGCATCTGGGTGGAGCCCACGCCGAGTGGCGGCGCATCGTTCCGCATCCGTCTGCCGCTGGTGTTCCAGTCCGCGGATTTTCCGGATCTGTCCGAGGTGGCCGAGGCCAGCGTGGTGGTGGTCTCGCCGCAAAAATCCACGGCTCAGAAGCTGGAGGGCGTGCTGGTCGAGGGGGGCATGGTCAATGTGTGTTCCAAGGTGACCGGCCGCGTGGATCTCGGCGACGAGCGCGCCAAGAGGCCCGCGCTGGTGATCGTGGACCTGCAGCAGCCCGATTTCAACGTGGTGAACCTCATGCGCGCCATGCGCGATGTGCCGCGGAGCACCGCCTGGCTGTTGCTGGCGCATGAGGACGATTTCAGAGCGGTGGATCCCCTGTTGCCGCAGCCCTACCAGCGGCTGCTGGCGCCGCTGAATCCGCTGGAGCTGCTGCACCGCGTCAACGCGATCCTGCAGGCGGCCGCCGGGGCGGGTGACGTGTCGCCAGGCACCGGGCGCATCGACGCGCGGCATTAGGCCCGGCGCCGCCGGCAGGTTCTGCCCCCATGGCGGGCGATGCCGGCGACAGCGGCCGGCGCATCTACCCACGACAGGGAACAAGGCGAAACAGGACATGCGCGAACACAAGCTGCTTGTGGTCGACGACGATCCGGAAAACCGGGACATGCTCGCGGATATTTTTTCCGATGAGTACGAGATCGTGCAGGCCCGCAACGGTCTGGAAGCGCTGGACATGGCCGTGGAGCACAAGCCGCACCTGGTGCTGCTGGACATCCTCATGCCGGGCATGGACGGGTTTCAGACCTGCCTGCGCCTGCGCCGCAACAAGGACACCCAGAACATCCCCATCATCTTCCTCACTTCCAAGACCGAGCCGGAGAGCGAAACCTTTGGCCTGGAGTTGGGCGCCGACGACTTTGTGATGAAGCCCTTCAACAAGGAGGTGCTACGGGCGCGGGTCAAGCGCCGGCTCACCGGTGGGGGCGGCATTGCCCCAGGCGAGGAGACCGTGCTGGGCGATTGTACCGTGCAGTGGGAGCGGCAGGAGGTGCAACGCGGCAAGCTGCGCATTCCCCTCACGGCCAAGGAGATCGGCATGTTGCGGCTGTTCGTGGAAAACCAGGGGCGCGTGCTGACGCGCGAGACGATCCTGGACCGGGTGTGGTCCGAGCGCTACATCACCGACCGCACCATCGATAGCCACATCAAGGAACTGCGCAAGAAGATTCCACCCCTGGTGAAAATGCTCAAGACAGTCTACGGCTCGGGCTATCGGCTGGACATCTAGCGTTCCGGCCCCCGGCGATGAGCGCCAGCGGGCCCTGGCCGCGCAGGGTCGGTGGCTTGAACGTCGCCAGCCCCGCCAGGCACCGATAGCCCTTGGTCCGCCGCATCTCGCGCGCATCCGTGACCGGCCCGGCGGCGCCGCCAACCTGGCAGTTGCGTGCGGACCGTGGCGCCGTCTGGCGCCGGACTATCCCGCGGTGTGCACGGAGAGGGGCTCGATCTCGTAGATCACGCGCTGCATGCCGGGCTTGAGGTAGGGGTATTTCTCCACGCCCATGTAGCGCTGGGCCAGCTTGTGGATGTGCTCCGTGGCACCCTCCTGGCGAAACTTCACGACCCGCCCGCGCACCGAAATGTAGCGATAGGGGTTCCCGGGGTCCTGCACCTCGACGGTCACGGCTGGATTGGTGCGCAGGTTGCGGTCCTTCACGCGGCCCAGGGCCGAGTTGATCAGCACGCGCTCGCCGTCCAGGTCGACCCACACGGGTGTGACTTGCAGCGTGCCGTCGCGCATGACCGTGGCCATGTGCGCAAAGGCCTTGGATGTGAAGAGGCTGCGGAACTGCGCGGGGATCGTGGGCGAACCCATGGATGGCTCCTATTCCGTGCGGTGTGCATCCGTCTCCAGCGGTCCGACCAATGGTCGGCCAATGGTCGGTGCGGGCCGCCGCAAACCCCTGTTGCCCGGCGCGTGCACGGACCCGGCGCGGCGGGGGGCACCGGATGTTGAAGGATGGGACGGCTTAGCGGCGCAGGCGGCCCTGCCCTAGCGGTGATGCGCGGGCGACGGATGCACTGGTCACGGAAGGCGCGATCCGGTGCGGCCGGTCAGCGCGTCATGCGCTCGCGCTCGCGGCGGGCTTCTTTCTTGCGCACCTTTTCGGCCTGGGCGCGCTTGAGGCGCTTGGCCAGCGAGGGCTTGATGTTGAACTTGCGGCGGCTCAGCTCCTTGAACAGGCCTTCCTTGATCAGCTTGCGCTTGAGCTCGCGCATGGCCCGGTCGACCTGGTCGTTACTGACTTTGATTTCGATCATGCAAGACGTCTCATGGAAAATACCTGCTCATTGTGGTTGCGGATCCCCGCGCCAGTGGGCGCCGCGGGCGGTTGCGCCACGGTTCTGCGCGCGCCGGCGCTCCTGCTGGAGCGACGCCGGCCTTCCGGCGCGGATGCGGCACCGCGCCATGCGGCCTGCTACCGAATGCTGTCAGAGCTCGTGCCTGCGCGGCACGCAGCCCCGATCACTGTAAACGTTATTTAATAACACGATCCCGGCACAAGCTCAATGCCCGCTTGCCCGCGGCGGACTTTTTCGCTATAAAAAATGGTTTACCATGCATCGACACCGCGCTGGCCACACCGGCCGGCGCGCCAGGGTGTCAAAGTCCTAACCCTTTGGAATGATTGAATGCTCGAAGAGTTGTCGCAATTGCAACAGGACGGGCTGCGCGAGCTGCAGGCCATGGCCGGCAGCGCGGAGCTGCCCGTCTGGTACCGCACCTACCTGGGCCGCAAGGGGCGCCTGACCGACGTGCTGCGGGGGCTGGGCAAGCTTTCCGCCGACGAGCGCCCGGAAGCCGGCAAGCGCGGCAACGAAGTCAAGCAGGTGCTGGAAGAGGCGTTCCTGCGGCGCCAGGACGAGATTCGCGAAGCGGAGTTGCAGGCCTCGATGCACAGCGGGGCGGTCGACGTGACCCTGCCCGGCCGGCCCGTGGCACCGGGTCACCTGCACCTTTCCATCAGGACCTTGCGCAAGATCCGCGCGATCTTTGCGGAGATGGGCTTCCAGGTTTACGACTCGCCGGAAATCGACACGGATGAGAACAACTTCGAGCTGTTGAACATCCCGCCCTACCACCCCGCGCGGGACATGTGGGACACGTTCTGGGTCAACGATCAGGTGGTGCTGCGCACGCACACCTCGCCGGGGCAGATCCGCTGCATGCGCGAATACCACCCCCAACCCATCCGCGTGATCCTGCCGGGCAAGTGCTACCGCTACGAGCAGATCACCCCGCGCTCCGAGCACCAGTTTTTCCAGGTGGAGGGGCTGGCCGTGGGACACCACATCCGCCTGACCGACCTGATCGGCACGATGTCCGAATTTGCCCGCAAGATGTACGGCGCGGAGCGCCGCATGCGCATCCGCAGCAGCTACTTTCCCTTCACCGAGCCCAGCATCGAGGTGGACATGGACTGCATCCTCTGCAGGGGCGCGGGCTGTCGCGTGTGCAAGCACACGGGCTGGCTGGAGGTCGCCGGCGCCGGCATGGTGCATCCGGTCGTGCTGCGCAACGGGGGTTACGATGCGGAGGAATGGAGCGGCTTCGCCTTCGGCATGGGTGTGGAGCGCCCGGCCATGCTGCAGCACGGCATCGAGGACATCCGCTATTTCTACAACAACGACCTGCGTTTCCTGCAGCAGTTCTGAAGCGCTTCTCATCCAGGATTTATGGCCCTTCGCGTTCCCATCAGTTGGCTGCGGGACTTTGTGGACGTCCCGCTCGCGCCGCAGGAGCTGGCCGAGCGGCTCACCCTCGCGGGTCTGGAAGTGGAATCCATCAACGCCATTGGCGCGCAGTGGGATCCGCAGAAGATCGTGGTGGGCCATATCACGGCCATCGCGCCGCATCCGGATGCGGATCGGCTGTGCCTGTGCACGGTGGACTACGGCGCCGCCGCGCCCCTGACCGTGGTCACCGGCGCGCCCAACCTGACGGCGCTGCTCGGGCGGGGCCTGCCCGCGACCCCGCTCAAGGCGCCTTTCGCCATGGTGGGCGCGGAGCTCATCGACGGCCATGCCGCCGACGGGCGCACGCTCAAGCTCAAGGCGGGCAATATCCGCGGCGTGCGCTCGGAGGGCATGGTGTGCTCGGAGAAGGAACTGGGGCTGAGCGAGGATCACGAGGGCATCCTGCTGCTGCCGCCGGACGCGCCCACGGGCATGCCGCTCAACGAGTATCTGGGCGACCATGTGCTGGAATTCGACATCAAGGGCGGCTTCGCGCACCTGCTCTGCGTGCACGGCGTGGCGCGCGAGGCGGCGGCGCTGCTGGGTACGCCCCTGCGCAGCGACGTGTGGCGCGTCGGCGGGCAGCATGGCCACACGCGCAGCCCCACGCCGCCCTTCATGGCGCTCGAGATCGCCGATCCGCAGCGTTGCCTGCGCTTTACGGCCACGCTGGTGCAGGGTGTGCGCATCGGCCCCTCGCCCTTCTGGATGCAGCAGCGCCTGGTGCGCGCGGGCATGCGCCCCATCAACGCCGTGGTGGACGTGACCAACTACGTGATGTTGGAGCTGGGCCAGCCCCTGCACGCGTTCGATTTCAGCAGCCTGCGCGGCGAGCAGGGCGGCGGCCGGCCGCTGATCCGCGTGCGTTGCGCGCACCCGGGCGAAGGCATCACCACCCTGGACGGCGTGCAGCGGCCGCTGGACGAGCAGATGCTGCTCATCACCGACGGCGGCGGGGCTGTGGGCATCGCGGGCATCATGGGCGGGCTGGAGAGCGAAGTCACTGAGCGGACCACGGACGTGCTGATCGAGTGTGCCAGCTTCGAGTTCCTCTCCATCCGGCGCACCAGCCAGTTGCTCAAGCTGCGCACGGAAGCCGGCGACCGCTTTGGCAAGCGCCTGGATCCCGAGCGTTGCGCTGCGGCGGGGATGCGCGCGGCCTACCTGATCCATGACATCTGCGGGGGCACGGTGCACCCGGTGCAGGGCGACGTCTATCCCCGCCCCCTGGCGCCGCAGGCCATCACCCTGCCGCTGGACTTCGTGCACCACTTGCTGGGCGTGCCGATTCCCCGCACGGACGTGGTGCGCATCCTGGAGGCGCTGGAGTTCCGCGTGGAGGGCGAAGACCCCCTGCGCGTGACCCCGCCCCTGCACCGGCTGGACATTGGCATTCCGGCGGATCTGGTGGAGGAGATCGGGCGCATCTACGGCTATGACCGCATGGCCCCCACGTTGATCGAGGACGCGTTGCCGAACCAGCGGCGCAACATGCGTCTGGACGGCACGGAACGCGTGCGCGACCTGCTCACCGGTTGCGGGCTGGACGAGATCATCACCTATTCCATGATCGCGCTGGAGGACGAGGCGCGCCTGCACCCGGAGCGCCAGGCCGTTGCACCCGAGGACTATGTGGCTTTGCGGAATCCGCTGGCTACCGAGCGCGGTCACATGCGGCGCCGGCTGTTGGCCGGGGCCCTGGGCACCGCGCGGGACAACCTGCGTTTCCTGCCGCGGGTACGCATGTTCGAGGTGGGGCGCGTGTTCCAGCCGCGGGCCGGGGCCGTGCTGCCCGACGAGCCGCTGCGCCTGTGTGCCGTGATGGCCGGTCTGCGCCAGCCCGCATCGTGGCACAGCGGGCGCGACGAGACCCCGATGGATTTCTTCGACATCAAGGGTGTCGCGGAAACGCTGCTGGACGGATTGTCCCTCGGAGCCATCGAGTGGCGTCCCGGCGAGCAGGCCGCCTACCATCCCGGACGCTGCGCCCAAGTGAGCGTGGGCGATACACCCCTGGGCGCGGTGGGCGAGCTGCATCCTCGCGTGGCCCAGGCCTTCGGTCTCGGTGCGCATCCGGTGTGCGCCCTGGAGTTCGACCTGGAGGCGCTGCTGGTGCTGTGGCAGGACGGACACCAGATGACGCCCATCTTTCCGCACCCTCCGGTCTACGAGGACCTGGCCTTCATTGTGGACGCCGCGCTCAGCGCCGGCGATGTGCAGCGTCTGATCGCACAGACCGGACGGCCCCTGGTCACCGACGTGCGTCTGTTCGACCTGTACCAGGATTCGCGCTTGGGCGAGGGCCGCAAGAGCCTGGCCTTCGCGTTGACCTATCAGTCCCTCGAACGCACCTTGACCGACCAGGACGTGGCCAAAGTGCGCGCGCGCATTGTAAAAAGGCTGGAGCACGAACTGCACGCCCAACTCCGCGCCTAAGCTCACTCCCGCCCGAGTGCCGGAATCTCTCCTGGCCAGCTCAAGCGGCGACGAAACGTCGTCTGTAAGCTCGGACCACGGCACGGGCTCTGCTTGCTCGTTTGGGGTAATCCGCGTAAGTGTGTTTCGCAAAGAATATTTAGCCTTTTCAAATCATTGACTCACTTGCTCCATAATTTTAACAATATTTATATGATAAGCTTATACGATAACCTGTAATACATGAGCGTTTGGTCAAATTGATCGTGTGAGGAGAAGCGAATGAGTGGGAGCGATGCAGAAAAATCGACACCCGCTCAGCAGTTGGATACCCTCGGTCGCCGCGTCGATGAGTTGCACCGGGAGTTGCGCAGTTACCGCACGCTGGTCGAAGGTGCCGGTCTGGCGCTGGCCGTCGTGGTGGACCGGAGGCCGGTCTGGGTCAATCAGGCGTTCTGCGATCTGCTCGGCTATGCCGACGCCGCCGAGATCCTGGCGCTGGCCAGCGTGGAGCCCTTGATTGCGCTCCACGAGCGGGAGCGCCTGCTCGGCTATTTCCAGGCGCGCATGGCCGGCCGGGAAGCGCCCAGCCACTATTCATCCGAGGCATTGCGCAAGGATGGCAGGGTCATCCCCGTGCACAAGCAGGTTCACAGGGTGGAATGGGAGGGCCGACCCGCCGTGCTCGTCGCGGTGCAGGGCTTGGGGCGGGCGGCTGCGGCGCCGCAGGAGCCGGATGCCGATGCGGCGCACTGGCGCATCATGGTCGCGGAGAGTCCTGCGCCGGTCATCGTGGTGGGCTACCGGGGCGGCACGCTGCTCTACTGCAACGAAGCCTACCGCCAGCTCATCGGGCTGAAGGATGCCGCGACGCCCCCGCCGCCGATCAGCGAGGTGGTACCCGACACCGAGGAACGGACCAGGCTGGCCCGGCGGGTGCGCAGCTCCGGGCAGGTGGAAACCCTCGAGATGACTCTGCGCACCGTCAGTGGAGAGCTGCGGGAAGTCATGTGCTCCGCACGCATGATCGACTACGCCGGGGAGCCGGCCCTGCTGGCCTGCTTCATGGGCCTCACGGCGCTGGGCGACGTCCGGCGGGAACTGCGCAGCAATCGCCAGATCCTGCAGTCGGTGGTGGACACTCTGCCCTACCAGATCTTCGTCAAAAACACGGCGCGGCACTACCTGATGGCCAACCGTGCCTTCTACGACTTCTTCGGCGTCACCGCGGAGCGCCTGTCGGGTCAGGACCTGGGCGAGGTGCTGTCACGGCCGCAGGAGGAGCGTGACAGCGCGAAAATGCTCGACCTGAGGGTGTTGAGCGAGAACCGCATGATCGTGACGCAATTTGAGCGCACCAGCGCCGCGGGCGTCGTGCGCCACTTCCGCAACATCCGCACCCCGCTGCGCGACGAGCAGGGCGCGGTGATCGGGCTGGTGGGCATTTCCGAGGACATCACCGAGCGCATGGCCGCCGAGCGCGAGCTGCGGCAGCTCAAATCCACGCTGGACATGACCAAGGACAGCGTGTTCATCTTCGACCCCTCCACGCTGCGCTTCACCTATGTCAACCAGGCCGCCATGGACCAGGTGGGCCATCCGCGCGAAGAACTGCTGCGCATGACACTGCTGGATATCCTGCCCAGCTTCGACGAGCCGCGCTTCCGCCAGCTCATCGAGCCGCTGCTGAACGGCCTCTCCGCTTCGGTCACGCTGGAAACGGTGGCCCGGCGCATGCAGCATTGGCAGATGCCCGCGGAGCTGACCCTGCAATTCATCACCCCGCCGCGCGAAAGCCCGCGCTTCATCGCGGTGCTGCGCGATATCAGCGAGCGCCGGGCCATCGAGGAGCAGCTCCGACAATCGCAGAAGATGGAGGCGGTGGGCCAGCTCACGGGGGGCATTGCCCACGACTTCAACAACCTGCTGGCCATCATCATCGGCAATCTGCAATTCCTCGTCGACGAGATCGACGGCGGCAAGGATACGCTGGATCTGGCGCAGAAGGCGCTGGGGGCGGCCGAACGCGGCGCGCAACTGACCCAGCACCTGCTGGCCTTCGCCCGGCGCCAGCCGCTGCAGCCAGTGCCCATCAACATGAACACCATGATCACGGAGATCTCCGAGCTGCTGCGAAGCACGCTGGGGGAGCGGATCGAGGTGGAGACCGTGCTGGCCGGCGGCATCTGGCCCACCCTGGCGGATCCGCAGCAGCTTGAAAACGCCATCCTCAACCTGGCGCTCAATGCGCGCGACGCCATGCCCCAGGGCGGAAAGCTGACCATCGAAACGGGCAATGCGCGCCTGGACGAGGAATATGCCGTCAATCACACCGAGGTGACGCCGGGCCAGTACGTGCTGCTGGCCATCAGCGACACGGGCCCCGGCATGACGCCGGACGTGATGCGCCGTGCGTTCGATCCCTTCTTTACCACCAAGGATGTGGGGTACGGCAGCGGCCTCGGCCTGAGCATGGTCTACGGCTTCGTCAAGCAGTCCAAGGGGCACGTGAAAATCTACAGCGAGCTGGGGCAGGGCACGACCGTGAAGATTTACCTGCCGCGCAACCTGCCGCAGGGCCCCGTTTCGGCGCCCGCCTCCCAGGTGTTGGGCGAGCCGCGCGGCGAGCGCCAGACGGTGCTGGTGGTGGAGGACGAACCGGCGGTGCGCCGCATGAACCTGCGCATGCTCACCGAGCTGGGGTACCACGCGATGGCGGCGGCCGACGCGGCCACGGCCCTGGAGGTGCTGCGGGGCGCGACGGAAGTGGACCTGCTGTTCACCGACGTGGTGCTGCCCGGCGGCATGAGCGGCGTGGCCCTGGCGGCCGAGGCCAAGCGGCTGCGGCCGGCGCTGAAAGTGCTCTTCACCTCGGGCTACACGGAGAACGCCATCATCCACCGCGGCGAACTGATGCACGAGGAACTGATTCAGAAGCCCTACCGTCGCGACGAGCTGGCCCGGCGCGTGCAGAAAGTGCTCAGCAAGTCCGAACCGTAACTCATCGCGCGCGGCGGAAGGCCCCGGGTTGACGCGACGCCAGGTGAGCCGGTCGACCCGCCGCCACTGTCCCCGGGCAGGAGATTGGGTGGGCCGCCCGTTCAGGCCGGCGGAGCGGCGTAGGCCTGCTCGAACGCCGCGAGAAATGCCGGGAGCTGCGCGGCGTCCAGGGCATTGATCCCCGCCGCGCCCGCTCTTCCGCCGCCCGTGGGAAAGCGCCGGCACAACGCGTCGGCCCCCTGGGGCCGGGCCTTGGGCGCGCGCACGCTGATGCGCAGACTGCCGTCCTCGTTGTCCACGACGATGGACGTGGCCCGCCGCGGCGACGCGTTGGCCAGGTGATTGGCGTAGACCCCCATCACGCGTCGCGCCCAGGGCTCCGCCGGAAAGCGCACCACGCATGCCGCGGGAGAGGCCAGCAGCGGGCGCAGCGCCGTGGCCGCCTGCAAATCGGCCTCGTAACCGGCGCGCAGCCGGCGCGCCTCCGGCGCTTCGTGGAAAAACGCCAGCGGCTCCGCATAGGGCGCCACGGCGCGGTAGAGTTCATCGGGAGGATAGTGCAGATCCTCGATGGCGGCGCCGTAGCCGTTGTAGTTGAGCAACTCGCCCAACAGCCGCAGCTCGCCCAGTTGCGCGTCCCCGTAGCCCAGCCCCTGCGCCGCCTCCCGGGCCGATTCCCCCAGGTTGTCGCCAAAGGCCGCCGTCACCGCCCAGGGCCGGTGGACGCCGCCCAGCACACTGTCCACGATCAGGCTGGTGCACACCGATGGGGCCGGGTCGATGTGCGCCTCCAGCGCGGGGTGCCGCGGAATCTCCCCGGCGAAATGGTGATCGAAATAGCGCACGTGGCAACCCCGCGCCAGCAGGCCCAGCAGGTCGTCGCGGTTTTCGGCCAGGGAAATGTCCAGCACCACCAACGCCGCATCGCGCACCGCGCCCAGCCGCGTCAACAGGCGGATGTCGCGCTTGACGCCGGTCACCAGCCGCGCGGCGGCCGGCTCGGCCAGGCGCAACTGGTGCAGCGCGCAAATGCCGTCGGCATCGCCGTTGAACACGTCGATTCGTTCCATGGGCCCTGGAAAGCGCGTAAATAGGCATTCGCAGCCGGGGCGCATGCGCCCCGCACGATTGTCCAGCACACCGCGGGCAGCGTCAATGCGGTCCCCGTGCGCGGCACAGGCATGGCGCGCCTACGCTGCAATGGAGGCGTCGGGAGGGATTGAAGCATCCGGGGTGATTCAGGCCCCGCTGGCGGGGGCGAACTGCCTCCGCGCCCCTTGCAGCCAGCGCAGGAACTCGCCGGGCGTGGGCACAATGCCCGATTGCGTGGCCAGCACCGCGTTGTCCGGAGACAGCACGACGTAGTAGGGCAGGGCGATGGTGCGGAAGCGTTCGATCTGCAGGCGCTGGTTGCGCTCGGCGTCGTCGCCGCCATCGGTGTAGAGCTGCACCAGCTCGAACTGGTCGCGGAACGCTTCGTAGACGTTCTGCTCCGCGAAAATCTTCTTCTCCATCCAGCGGCAGTTGACGCAGGTGTAACCCGTGAAATCGATGAAAACGGGCTTGCCGCTCACCCTGGCCCGGGCCAGCCCCTCATCCAGGGACGTGAGCCAGGGCAACCCCTTGAGCGCGGCCTCGTCGACGAACCCGCGGCTGGTCATGGCCGCGGCGGCGGCACTGCCGGACAGCGGTGGCGGCAGATAGGATTCGGTGTAGGCGTTGAGCTCGCGGCCGCTGAGGCCGTATGTGAAGTAGGCGCCCATGAGGGCAAAGGCAGCCACGGCCGCGATGCGTGCCGGACGCATCCCCGCCACCCGCACCCCCGGCCAGGGCAGCGCACCAGCCAGCATCAGCGCGGCCACCACCGACAGCGCGGCCCAGGACCCCAGCACCACCAGGCGGTCGAAGACGCCCCACTGCCAGATGAGGTCCGCATTGCTGACGAATTTCAGCGCGGCCATCAGCTCCAGCAGGCCCAGGGCGACCTTGACCTGCACCAGCCAGTTGCCGCTGCGGCCGCGCAGATGGGCCACCCATCCCGGGAACAGGGCCAGCAGCACGAAGGGCAGCGCGAACACGATGCTGAAGACCAGCATGCCCACCAGCGGCCAGAGCAGCTCGCCCTGGGTGGCGGCCACCAGCAGCGTGCCCACGAAGGGCATGGTGCAGGTGAACGACGTGGCCGTGAAGGCCACGCCCATCACCAGCACGCCCGCCGTGCCCTTGAGGCTGCGCGACTTGCCCTCCAGCCAGTTGACCCACGGCGACGGCAGCGCGGTTTCGAACAGGCCCATCAGGCTCAGGGCGAACGCCGTGAAGAACAGGGCCACCAGAATATTGATCCAGGGGCTGGTGGCGAACTGGCTCACCCCCGCCGCGCCGAGCAGGAAAGTCAGCACCAGACCCAGACCCGTGTAGGTGACCACGATGCCCGCTCCGAAGAGCAGGGCCAGGCGCAGCGCCGCGGCATGACCCTCCCTGGCCGCTCCGGCGAAGAAGGACACCGTGACGGGAATCATGGGAAACACGCAGGGCGTGAGCAGGGCCAGCAGCCCAAAACCCACGGCCAGCGCCAGGAACGCCCCCAAGCCTCCAGCCAGCGCCCCCGCCAGGGTGTCGGGATCCTCGTGCACCACGCCCGCACGGTCCACATAGTCGATGGTGCGCTGCATGTAGGCATAGGGCGGGCGCAGAGGCCCCTCCTCCACGGTCAGCGCGGCGCTGAGCGGCTCGTTGCGCGGAGGCAGGCACAGCCGGTCGTTGCAGGTCTGGAAGCGGATGCTGCCGTCCACCTGCACGCGGCCGCCCGCGGTGTCGGCGGGCACCTGCAGGTTCTGGTAAAAGCGCGCCCCGCGCGGATGGAACGCCAGCGGCAGGTTGAACACGCTGTCCACCTTGCGGGTGGGATTGGTCTCGTAGACGGGGCCTGCGGGCACGAGCGTGCCGGGCTGGAACTCGAGCTTGGTGGGCGGCGGGGCCAGCGGGTCGGCCTGGGGGGTCACCGAATACATGTACCAGCCCTTGGCGATGCGTGCGGTCACCAGCACGCGCACGTGTTCGCCGGGGCGGGCCCGCGCCGGCTCGATACGCGCCTCGAATTCCGCCACCGGATCGGGGATTGCCTCGTCGCCGGAGAACAGGCCCTGAGCGCCGGCCGGGGCCGGCGGCCCTGCGCTCCACAGGAGCAGGGACGGCAGGAGCAGCAGCCACTGCGGCACATTGCGGCGTGCGCGAAGGGGATGTGCGGCGCAGCGCCCCGCGGTCCGGCCCACTCTCCTCGATGCGGCGCGGCCGCGGCCCCGTGATTTGTCCATCTTGCGACCCGTATTGATTCCCGGCCCCTCTGGGGTGCGTGGCATGGCCTGATCGTCGCTGCCGGGTACGCAGGCGCCGCCCGGTGCGCCGGCGTTGCCCTATTCTCGCACGGATGGCGGGCGCGGGGCAGGCATCTTCCATACTGCCGCCGCGCAGCCCGTGCCGCGGTGAGCCAAGTCACGCCCCCGCACATGTCCTGACAGGCAGGCCATGCCCGCGCGCCAGCGCAGGGGTTCTCGACATTTGACAGACGTGCGCCGGGGCAGGTTCACCCCCGCTGGGGGCACGACCGGGCCCGCTGCCGGGGGCGGCCCGCGCCACGCGGTCCGACACCT
>JACQHH010000224.1 GCA_016199125.1 Candidatus Lambdaproteobacteria bacterium | reverse complement strand
GCCGTGGGCCACACCGGCGGCCTGGCGTTGGAGGGCGTGAAGGCGCGCGCCGGGGACAGCGACCTGTCCGGCCGCCTGGACATCGCGTTTGGCGGAGCACGTCCGACCATCACCGCCGATCTCAGCGCGCGGCACGTGGCGCTGCGCGAGTTCCTGCCGCCCGCGGACGCGCCGGACGAGGGCGCCGCCCCGCCTGCCGCGGACGGGGCGGCCTCCGAGGTTCGGCTGCGCAAGCTGTTGGATCTGCCCCTGCCCACCGCCAACCTGGGCGCTTATGACGCGGAGGTGGACTTCCGGGCCGAGGAGATCAGCGGCGCCCCGGCCGAGCTGCGCAAGCTGGCGCTGACCCTGTCGCTGCGCGCAGGCGCCCTCACCCTCTCGCCCGTCGACCTGACCGTGGGAGGCGAAGTGCTGCACGGGCGCCTGGCTTACCGCGCCAGGGCCACGCCGGCGCTGAACTTCAACGTGTTTGCCTCCCAGGTGGATCTGCACGCGGCGGCGCGGCGCTTCAGCGGCCAGGAGGACGCACAGGCCCAGGCCCAGGCGGCGCGCCTGTCCTTCGCCGGCAGCGGGCGCACACCCCGCGAGATGCTGGCCGGGGCCACCTTTGCGCTGGCGGCCGATGCGCTGTCGCTGCGCGCCCGCGGGGCGGATGGCCGCGCGTTGTCCATGGCCCTGGAGCAGGGGCGGCTGGTGGTGACGGATGGCGGTCCCCTGCGGCTCAACGTCACCGGCCGCCTGGGCGGGCAGCCGCTGAACGTGGCCGCCACCGGCGGCAACATGGCTTCCCTGCTGGCCGAGGACGGCGCCTGGCCCATCGAGGCCGAGTTGGTGCTGGGCAAGCTGCAACTCGACGCCCAGGGCGCTTTGGGGCTGGCGCGGGATACGCCGCACATCGAGCTTGCGCTGAGCGTTGCCGGTGCCCAGATGGCCGATCTGCAGCCGGCGCTGCCCTTTCGCCTGCCGCCGCTGGGATCGTTCAAGCTGACCGCCGAGCTGCAGGGCGGCACGCAAGGCCTGAGCCTGCACGACATCAAGGGACGCATCGGCGACAACGAGCTGGCGGGAAAAGTGGAGTGGGGCATTGCGGGCGGTCGGCCGCTGGTCACCGCGGGCATCGTGGTGGAGCGCCTGCAGCTTCCCGCAGACGAGCCGGATGCCGCGAGCGAACCCGCGCGGAGCGAGCCGCCCGCGCGCGGGACGCTGGAACGGCCCTATCCGCTGGAGCTGCTGCGCGGGCTGGATGCCGATCTGGATTTGCGCATCAAGCGCATTTCCCGCGGCGGCACGCGGCTTGGCGATGCGCGCTTCCACGCCCAGCTTCACCACGGGCTCCTGACGCTGGATCCGCTGCGGGCACAGGTGCTGGGGGGAATCGTGCAGGGCCGCGTGACCCTGGACGCCACCGGCTCAGCCCCGCCGCAGACCTTCGAGGGCACGGTGCGCGACTTCGACTACGGCGCGTTGATGCAGGTCCTGGGCGTCTCCAGACTGGTGGAAGGCAAGATGGACCTGGATTTCGCCGTGAGCGGCCAAGGCGGCTCGCTGAAGGAGACCTTGCGCACGCTGGAGGGTACCGCCGCGTTCACGGGCAGCCGGGGCAAGGTGGAAAACCGCTACCTGCGCTTCTGGGGCACCAACCTGTTCCTCATCTGGCGGCCGTTCTTCCGCGACGAGACCGTGACGCGCATCAACTGCGCCGCCGGGCGCTTCGAGATCGAGCAGGGGGTGGCCACGGCCCGCAAGCTGGTGGTCGATACGCCCGAAATCACGATCCGCGGGACGGGCACCATGGATTTCGGCGCCGACCGCATCGCCCTGAACCTGCGGCCCAAGTCCAAGAGCATCTCCCTGATCAGCCTGGCCACGGCGGTGGACGTGACCGGCCAGCTTTCCCAGCCCAACATCGGCGTGGCCCCGGCGACCATCGCCGAGAACCTGACCTGGCTGGCGCTGGGCCTCACGTTTCCCCAGGCGCTGGTGCTGGGCTTCGGGAGCACGGGGGAGCGGGACGGGAATCCTTGCGCAGACAAGCCGGAGGCCGAGGCGGAACAGTCCAGCCGGACTGCTGCTCCGCAAAATTAGGCTGAAACGCGGTGGGTATCGGCCCTGCCGGGCGCGACAGGCTCACCCCGCCGGGCAGGGCCGCTGCAGGGCCCATTCGGGGTAACTCCGTCCCTGCATCCGGGGTTGCGGGCGTCACGCCTTGGGCCCACATGGCGGTGGCGCCAACGCGTCGCGGCGTGCAGGCGCCGCCTGGCGCCCGTCTCGCGTGGTGTGCTGCACGGTGCGTGGCGGATGGCTGGGGCAAGACGGTGCGAGTCAGACGGTACGGGAAAACTTGACCTGGGTTTGCGAGCGGCCGATGTGGTTGTCGAAGACCACGGCGATGTTGCGCAGAAAATGACGGCCCAGCGGCAGCACCTCCAGCTTGTCCGGCGCGAGGCGGATCAGTCCGTCCTCGGCCAGCGGCTCCAGGGTGCGCAGCTCCTGGGCGAAATGGCCGGCCACGTCGCCGCCGAAGCGTGCGCCGAGGCGCGCGAAGTCCACCCCGCCCTCGCAGAACAGGCCGGAGATGATCCGCTGGCGCAGCAGATCCTCGGGATCGAGCAGCATGCCGCGCACCACGGGCAGCGTGTCGCTGTCCAGGATGCGCTCATAGGCGACCAGCTTTTTCTCGTTCTGCCAGAAGCGGCCGTTGAACTCGCTGATGCCGCTCACGCCGAAGCCGATCAGGTCGGCGCCGGCCTGGGTGGTGTACCCCATGAAGTTGCGGTGCATGGTGCCGTTCCGCGCGGCCACGGCCAGCTCGTCGTTTTCCAGCGCAAAGTGGTCCAGGCCGATGGGCGCATATCCCGCGTCCATCAGCCGCTGCTGCGTCATGAGGAAAATGGCCATCTTCTCCTCCGGCGGCGGGAGCGTGCCGGCGTCCATGCGCCGCTGGTGGGGGAAGGTGTTGGGCAGGTAGGCGAAATTGTAGATGGCCAGCCGGTCCGGGCGCATGGCGATGACCTTGTCCACCGTGCCCTCGAAGCTGGCGCGCGTCTGGCGCGGCAGGCCGTAGATGAGATCGAAGTTGAGGCTCAGATAGCCCTGGGCGCGCGCCGCATCCACGAGCCGGGCCACGTTCTCGTGGGGCTGGATGCGATTGACCTCCCGCTGCACCTCGGGGTCGAAGTCCTGGATGCCGAAGCTGAGGCGATTGAAGCCCAGGCCGCGCATATGGGCCAGGTCGCCCACGGAGAGGCGCCGCGGATCGAGCTCGATGCTCATTTCCACGTCGGCCTCGAACTCGAACAGGGTGCGCGCCTTGGCGGTCAGCCGGGCGATCTCGTCCTGGTTGATGTGCGTGGGCGTGCCCCCGCCCAGGTGATACTGGCGCACGCGGCGCCGGCTGCCCAGGTACCGGCGCACCAGCTCCATCTCCCGGTGCAGCGAGGCCACGTACTTGCTGACCGGCGGCTCCTTGGAGGTGATGATCACGAAGCAGCCGCAATAGGAGCAGCGCGAGTGGCAGAACGGCACGTGCGTGTAGAGCGACAGCGAGCCGTCGCCGTGGGGATTGCTGGTGCCCAGCCACTGGGCCACCTCGTCGGGCGTGACGTCGTGCCAATAGGGAATGGGGGGGTACGACGTATAGCGCGGCGCCGCGCTGTCGTACTTCTTCAACAGCGATTCAATCGTGCGAATATCGCTCATGGCTCGGGACCAGTGCGTTGAGGGGGGTAAATCTGTCTATAGTCAGCGTAGCAGCACGTGTGGTGCGTCCATGTGACATATGCAACTTGGGGCGCCAACGGCAAGCCGCCGCCCGCCGGCCCCGCAATCCTCCGGCGGAGGCTGCTTTGGCCGTTCCGCGTGGCTCCCGAGGCGTTGGAGCGGCCTGGGGCCGATCCCGCGACGTGCGGCGCCGGGGGACCGCGCCGGCAGCCCGCACCCCCTCCAGCGGCTGCCCACTACCGGGAGGACCCGGCTGCGCACCGGCGGCGGCGGCACGCCGTCCTTGCGGCCGCCCATGCGTCGTCGGCCTCAGTGCAGAAACAGCATGGACTTGAGGGCGAAGAACAGCACCACCATCCAGAAGGCCACGGACAAGATCGCGCCCACATTGCCGAAGCGGCGGTTGATGACGTCCAGGATGCGCTGCAAGGACCTGATCATGACGCGTCCACCTTGGGCTGTGCCGCGGCCAGTTCCGCGGCGGCGCGCTCGGCGGCTTCGATTTCGGCGAGCTCCAGCGGGTGATACTTCTCCATCTCCTCGTGGCCGATGCGCCCGTGCAGCCAGGTGAGGGTCATGGGAAATTTTTCCGGGTTGAAGTGCACGTGGTACATATGGATGATCAGCAGGAACAGCGTGGCCAGCATGGCCTCCTCGCTGTGGGCGGCCCACATCACCTGCAGGATGGCCATGGGCACCACCTTCACCACCGTGTTGAAATACAGCATGGCCATGCCCGTGACGCCCATCACCAGAAAGCCCCACGTCAGCCCGATATAGTCCAGCTTCTCGAACCAGCAGTAGCGGCCCATGGGCGGCAACGCCTTGCGCAGCCCCACGATGTACCCCAGGTGCAGCAGCAGGTCCCGCGCATCGCTGATCTGCACCATGATCGGCCGCTTCCAGAACGGGATGCGCTCCCAGAGGAAATAGTAGAACACGTGAAACACGCCCAGCCCCACCAGCACCAGGCCGGCTCCGTGATGAATATAGGCGCGCCCCGCCATGCCGCCCTGCAGCCAGATGATGGCGCGGGCCCAGGCCTGCTCCGGGAACTTCAGCGGGACCCCGGAGACGATCAGCAGCAGCACGGCAGTGAACAGAACGATGTGCTGCGCGCGGAACAGCAGGCCGAAGCGCTGGTAGGACTTCTCGCTATGGTTGATCTTGTCGTTCATGATTGGCATCCGGGTCTTGCCGGCGGCGCTCCGCCAGCTTGCGGAACAGGTCGAGCACCATGTAGATCGACATCACGCTGAGCGTGCCCACGGTGAGCAGGAGGAACAGCATGGCCACGTAGGCCAGCACGTCGAACCCCCAGAAATAGTACGTGCGCTCCAGCTTGGTGATGCCGGGCAGGAAGCCGTAGCGCACATCCAGGGGCTTGCCCAAACGCACGGAGCGGCTGCCCAGCTCCAGGTGCATGGCCCCGGCCGCCGCGTTTGCCGTGAGCATGCCGTCGCCGTGACACTTGGCGCAGATGCGCGGCAGGTTGGCCGGGTTGATGGGCGAGTCCGGGTGCTCCACCGGCAGGATCTGCGACCACACCTGGGTCAGGTGACAATCCTCGCAGGTCGGGGACGCCAGGTTCCCCATGGCCCGCAGCCGCCCGTGGGGCGACTGCCGGTAGGTCAGGAAGGCCCAGGCCAGGCTGTACTTGCGGGGGCGCTCCTGGGAGCGCAGCACGATGCCCTTGCCCTTGATATGACACTCGTAGCAGGTCTTGCCCTGCAGTCCGCCGGGGATGGGGATGTGCAGGGGCTCCTGGGGCGACGCCGCCCACCCCCACGTGCCGGCCACGAGCCACAACGCCAACACGGCGACCCGCGCGCCCAGGCGCCGCGCCGCCGACCGCGCGCCGGGCCCGCGGTACGCCAGGGCTGCGGCGCTGCGGGAGCCGCCGGCGCCGGCGGGGAGGCTAGTAGTTGTCATCATCCAGGTCTTCGTCCTGATGTTCGTGGCACTGCTTGCAGGTGTCGGGTTTCTTCACCGCGCGCAGGAAGTGCACCAGCCGTTCCGGCTCGTAGTCCTTGTGGTAGTGGCACAGGTTGCACGAGTTGGGCTGCTTCTTGGCATCGCCGCTCTTCACGGTCAGGATGGGCCGCGACACGACAAAGGTGTGGCTGCGCAGGTCGCCCTGGCTGGCGCTCTTGATCGTGTTGGGCATGTGGCAGCCGATGCAGTTGTTCACGCTGTGCAGGCCGTGCACGCCCTGGGGCTGGATCTTGTGACAGGTTTCGCAGAGCAGCGAACCGGGCAGCTTGAGCTGGAAGCGGTTGGATTTGCCGCGCAGGTGCGGCGAATGGCAGTCCCAGCACATCACGCCCGCGGCCGCGTGTCCGCTGTTGGCCCAGTCGTCGTATTGCTGGTGGTGCTCCTTGGGGCTGCGATCCGGATAAGTGCCCGGGTTCTGGTCAAAGAGGAAGTTGAGCTGGTCTCCGGGCGTGTAGTTCACCGGATAGGCCGTCTTGCCGTCCACCGACATGCCGCGCGTGTGGCAGGAGCCGCAGATCATCGAGGCACGCCGCGGATCGGGCATCGTGCTGGGGTTGATGATCGAAGTGTACTTGTCCGGAATGTCGGCGCGCACGTGGCGGCTGCCCGGACCGTGGCAGGCTTCGCAGCCCACGCCCATGCGCGTCCAGGTGGTCTTGTAGGTATTCGTCGCCGCGTCGTAGTTGATCTGCGAGTTGGTCGTGTGACAGCCCATGCACTGGGTTTGAAAGCTCTGGTCGTTGTCGGCCCAGAAACCCGTCTCCCCGGGCTTGAATTCGTCCAGCCCGTGGTAGACCGTCCATTCCTTCGCGTCGACGTTCCATTGCACCGGCAGCACTTGCAGCGCGCCATTGGGAAACTTGGTCACGTAGCGCTGCTTCCAGATGCTGCCGACCACGTAGTCGACCTTGTAGGTCGCGAGCTGGCCCTGGGGACCGGTGGTGGTGATGAAGAACTCGTCGCCCTTGCGGGACACGGAGGTCTGGGCGCCGCCATCCTTGAGAGGTTTGGCGCGCTCGAAATCGGCAATGACAAAATCGGGAGAGGCGGTGCGGAACTTGTACGCGTGAAACGTGGTCAACCAGCCATTGTACACTTCCTCGTGACACTCTTTGCAGGCTTCGGAGCCCACGTAGGTCGCGCCTTCAGTGCCGTTGGTCGCGATGCCGGTGGTGTCCGACTTCTTGCTGCAGCCGCTGGTGAAGGAAAGAGCAAGGCCCAACAACATGGCGAGCAGAACCCTGGGGACAGGGCCGCCCCGCTGGGGAACATTCATGAATTGGCTCCAGAGGTGGTATGCCCCCCCCGTCCCAAGCCGCGTGGCGCGGTGCATGTCGTACTGTGCGCAGGTCTGGTCGCGGGCCTCCATACGGAAGTGGTGCCACGAGCGGCAACTAACCTGAAGACGGCGCCCTCTGCGGCATGGGCCGCGGGAGCGCCGTCGGGCGGACTGGCGGGTTCCTAATCGTAGGTCTCTGCCCCGCCGGTGTGGCAGTCCACGCATTCAGTATACTCCCGAATTTCCTCGCCGTCCTCACCCGGGTGCTTGAACAGCTTGCCCTTCAGGAAGTCCACCGACGCCACCTGATCCACGTTCTCGCCCTGAGCCAGGATCAGATGACATTTGTCGCACGTGGTGAAGATGATGAAGCCATTCTTGGATTTCATATCCTCGTTGTGGCAACGGAAGCAGCCCTGCCAATCGCGGTGGCCGATGTTGTCCGGATACTTGGACCAGTTGGCCTGCATCTCGGGAAAGATGCTGCGCTTGTAGATTTCCTGCACCTCGTTGATGGCGGCCTTCACGTCCTCCACCCTGCCATTGAGGATCTCGGGATACTTCTCCTTGTAGTAGTTGCGCAGATGATTGGCGATGCCGGTCAGGGCTTCGGCAGTGTCCGTGTATTCCTGATCCAAGGCTTTGGTGGATTCGAGCTTGATGAAGGGCAGACTGCGCGGAATCAGTCCCTGTTCGATGGAGGCGTTGACCGACTTCATGGGCGTGGCGTACTGGTGCGCAGGGCGGTTGTGGCAGTCCAT
>JACQHH010000223.1 GCA_016199125.1 Candidatus Lambdaproteobacteria bacterium | reverse complement strand
CTTCTCGCCGGAGGAGGTGCTCTACGGCTGCGAGCTGACGGGCCTCAGCTTCGAGAGTTATCTCAAGCGGCTCAAGGAGGCGGGCGTGGGCAGCCTGCCCGGCACCTCGGCGGAGATCCTGGTCGATCGCGTGCGCAACATCATCTCTCCCGGCCGCATTACCACGGCCAAGTGGGTGGACCTGGTCACCACGGCGCACCGCGTGGGCATCCGCACCACGTCCACGATCATGTACGGGCACATCGAAACCCCGCACGACGTGGCCACGCACCTGGACATCCTGCGCAACGTGCAGTCCGAGACCGGCGGCATCACCGAATTCGTTCCGCTCGGATTCATCCACGAGGAAGCGCCCATGGCCCGCAAGCGCACGCCGGCGGGCCTGCGCAAGGGCCCCACGGGCATCGAGACCATGAAGATGTACGCGGTGGCGCGCATCATGCTGCACGGCTATATTCCCAACATCCAGGTGAGTTGGGTCAAGGAGGGGCTCAAGGTGGCCCAGATCGGCCTCATGGCCGGCGCCAACGACATGGGCGGCACCCTGATCAACGAGAGCATCTCCACGGCCGCCGGCTCGCTGCACGGGCAGTTGCAGACCCCGGCCACCTTCCGCGCCCTGGCGCGGGAGATGGGCCGCGTGCCTGCCGAGCGCAGCACAACCTACGAGCTGCGGCGCGTGTTCAGCGACCCGGCGCTGGACCCCGACGACAAGCTGAACGCCATGCAGGACGGCACATTCGGCTCCTACCAGCAGCTCATCAAGGAAGACGACTTCCGCTTCCGCGCCTTCTTCCAGGCCATGCAGCAGGAGGCGCCCGCCCCGCTGGGCAAGTAAAGTAGTCGTCGCGGTGGCACACCACGCGCCTGGCGGCGCCGGCCTCCACGCCGATGTGCGACACTCAAGCGCAAAGGGGGAGCTTATGAAATTCGGCATGTCCTTGATCGTCCGCGGCGACGCCGCGAAGCCAGCCACTTTCGACGCCATGGCCCGCAAGGCGGAGGAGACCGGGCTGGATACCCTGTGGTGCAGCGACCACCTGATCATCCCCAAGCTCACGGTCTCCAAGTACCCCGGCCGCGCGGACGGCCAGTTTCCGGAGCCCTGGAAGACCACCTACTGGCAGCCCTTCAGCGTGCTGGGCTATCTGGCCGGGCGCACGAGCACGGTACGCCTGGGCACCAGCGTGTTGATCCTGCCCATGCGCAATCCCATCGAGGTGGCGGCCCAGGTGGCCGAGCTGGACGTGCTCAGCGGCGGGCGCATGAACTTCGGCGTGGGCGTGGGCTGGTTCGTAGAGGAAACCGAGACGCTGGGCTATCCCTTCAAGCTACGGGGCGCCCGCGCCAACGAGGGCCTGGCCATCTGCAAGGCCCTGTGGACCGAGCAACCCGCCACATACAAGGGCAAGTTCTACCAGCTCGACACGGCCAGCTTCGGCCCCAAGCCCATGCAGAAGCCGCACCCGCCCATCTACATCGGCGGCCACACTGCCGGGGCGCTGCGGCGCGTGGCGCGTTTCGGCGACGTGTGGCATCCGTTCAAGGTCACGCCGGCGCTGCTCAAGGAGGCGCGTCCGGAGCTGACGCGGCACATGGAGGCCATGGGCCGGGACGTGGCCCGGCTGCCCATCGCCCCCAAAGTGCCCCTGACCTTCCAGGCCGGCCCCCCGCGCGAGGGACAGTTCCCCACCGAGGGCCGCACCATCGACATCCTGGACGGCATCCGCGCCTACCGCGACGAGGGCGCCACGGAGATGACCTTCGACATCCTGGTGGAAACCCTGGACAACGCCCTGGCCACCATGGACCGCCTCTCCGCCGACGTGCGGCCCAGACTGTAGGGGAGGCTCGTCCGCAACGGGCGTTGTGGGGGCAGTTGATGCGAATGATTTTCGAAGTGCGTCTTGCGAATGGAGGGCAGCAGGCATCAACGCGTTGGAAGCGACCTCCTCAGTCCTCGAGTAAAGTCAGTCGGTTTTCAAGAGCTATCATTATGAGCGAATACAAGAATTTCGTTCAAGACTTTCCGATTCGGTGCCAAGACGTACTGAACACGGCCCGCAAGCAGGCACGATTCTGTGATCGAGAAGTGACACTATTGTTGATGACGGCCTCTACGGGCATCGTTGTGCCATATGAGCGATTGATCCCGCAAAGCGAAAAGACGCTCAAAAAAGTTGTCAAAGATGAAGAAACATATGTGGAAGCGAGCAAGGAATTTGTGGAACTCCTAAAACTGAAATTCCTGGACAGAACAAAGTTTTGGGGAACTATAGTACCCGGTAATTGGTTTGCAGGAAAAGCCCCATGGGACTGGCCACCAGACAGTTGGGACTCCAAAATCCTGCAGAGTCCGATGTCCGAGAATATGACCTTCAGCGGAGTCGTGAAAATCATCAGGAATTCACTTGCGCATGGCGGTATTTGCACGCGCGGGGATCCAATAGAATTGCTCGTGTTCGCGTCAGGGTACTCAGAAAACAAGGGAAATAAGAAAAAATCCGAAAAGCTCAGTTACGTTGCGGTGGCACCAGACGTATTCATGGGTTTTCTATCTCGATGGTTTGATTTTCTCAAGGAGTTGCGGTTGCCGGATTTTGTGCACGACGAAGAAGCTGCCTGATATTTTCCGAAACACCGAATTGGAGCGGAGGAACGCATTCCGCACATTTTTGATTGCAGTGGCTTCAACAGCTCTTCGTACGAGTCAGCAGACATCGTGTGAGCGCACGCGCCGCATACTATTCCCAATGACCCCCCAGCCATGGAGCACTACCCATGAAACGAGCAGCCATCGTCTCTCCCCTGCGCACGGCCGTGGGCGCTTTTGGCGGCGCCCTGCGCCCCGTGACCGCCGACACGCTGGGCGCCACGGTCATCAGCGCGCTCATCGAGCGCACGGGCATCGATTCCGCCCAGGTGGACGACGTGGTGTTCGGCAACGGCTATCCCAGCGCGGAAGCCCCGGCCATCGGCCGCTATGCCGCCATGCTGGCCGGGCTGCCGGAAGAGGTGCCGGGCTACCAGGTGGACCGGCGCTGCGGCTCGGGCTTGCAGGCCGTGATCAACGCGGCCCTGCTGGTGCAGACGGGCAACGCCGACGTGGTGATCGCCGGGGGCGCGGAGAGCATGAGCAACGTGGAGTTCTACACCAACGACATGCGCTGGGGCGCGCGCTTCGGTTCGGTGACCTTCCACGACCGCCTGGTACGCGGGCGCGAAAAGGCTTCGCCCGAGGAGCGCTTCGGCTACATCTCCGGGATGATCGAGACGGCCGAGAACATCGCCAAAAAGCACGGCATCCCGCGCGAGGCCCAGGACGAATACGCCCTGCGCAGCCACCAGCGCGCCGCGGAGGCCTGGGCCAAGGGCCGGTTCGCCGAGGAGGTGGTGCCCGTGCACGTGCCCCAGCGCAAGCGCGATCCGCTGATCTTCGACCATGACGAGGGACTGCGCGCCAACGCGTCCCTGGCGGACATGGCCAAGCTGTCGCCCATCGTCAAGGACGGCACCGTCACCGCCGGCAACGCCAGCCAGCAGAACGACGCCGCCTCGGCCTGCCTGGTGATGTCCGAGGAAAAGGCCGCCGAGCTGGGCCTGGAGCCCATGGGCTACCTGGTGGGCTGGGCCTCGGCCGGCTGCGCCCCGGCGTTCATGGGCCTGGGGCCCGTGCCGGCGGTGCAGAAGCTGTTCCAGAAGACCGGCCTGGGCTTCAAGGACATGGACCTGGTGGAACTCAACGAGGCCTTCGCCGCGCAGGTGCTGGGCGTGCTCAAGGAATGGGGCTGGAACGAGCCGGACAAGCTCAACGTCAACGGCTCGGGCATCTCCCTGGGCCATCCCATCGCCGCCACGGGCGTGCGCATCCTCACCACCCTGCTGCACGAGCTGCGCCGCCGCGACGGGCGCTACGGCCTGGAGACCATGTGCATCGGCGGGGGCATGGGCCTGGCCGCCGTGTTCGAACGGGCGTAAGGCTCCGCCATTCCCAAGCCACCGCGCCCTCGGCGCCACGCAGCCGCGCGGGCACATCCCTCGTAGGGGCATGGCATGCCATGCCCCTACCGCGCCGGACGTGATCCGCCTCCGGCAACGATTCCCGCCCCGCCCCTACACCACGCCCTGTTCGGCCTCCAGCACCGAGATGGCGGTCATGTTGATCACGTCCTGCACCAGGGATTCCTGGGAGAGCACGTTGATGGGCATGCGCATGCCCATGAGGATGGGACCGATGATCTCCCCGTCGCTGAGCTCGCTGAGCAGGCGGTAGGAGGTATTCGCCGCGTGCAGGTTGGGGAAGATGAGCACGTTGGCCGCGCCTTCGAGGGTGGTGAAGGGATAGAGCCGGGAGCGCAGTTCCGCGTTGACCGCCAGGTTGCCCTGCATTTCCCCGTCGATCATCAGCCCCGGCTCGCGCTGGCGCACGATCTTGAGGGCCGTGGTGATGCGGGCCAGATCGGGGTTGCGCACGCTGCCGAAATTGGAATAGCTGAGCAGCGCCACGCGGGGCTGCACGCCGAAGATGCGCGCGGCGTTGGCCGTGTTGATGGCGATCTCGGCCAACTGCTCGGCGGTGGGTTCGAAGTTCACCGTGGTGTCGGCCAGGAACAGGGTGCGCCCGCGGTAGAGGATCATGTACAGCCCGGCCACGGCGCTCACGTTGTCGCGGATGCCGATGATCTGCAGCGCCGGACGGATCACCGCGGGGTAGTTGCGCGTGATGCCGCCCACGAAGCAGTCGGCCTCGCCGGACTTGACCATCATCAGACTGAATTCCACCGGGCGATCCATCAGCAGGGTGGCCACCGTGTATTCCAGGCCCTTGCGCTGGCGCTCCTTGAACAGCCGTTGGGCGAACGCCTCGCGCAAAGGCGACTTGCGATTGTCCACGATCTCCACGCCGGTGAGCGACACCTGGAACTCCTCGGCCGTCTGGCGGATGCGCTCCTCGTCGCCCACCAGGATGGGCTGGGCCAGGCGCATGTGGGCGATCTGGTGCGTGGCGCGCAGGATGGTCTCGTTGAGCGCCTCGGGGTACACTACGCGCCGCCGCGCCACCAGCCGCGCCCGGCGCACGATGGAGCGCGAAGTCTCCAGGAACACGCTCTGCCGCGCCGCCAGGCGGTCGCGGTACTCGTCGGCCTCGAACGCCGTGACGCGCGCCACGCCCGAGGCGATGGCCGCCTCGGCCACGGCCGTGGACACCGAGCGCAGCACCCGCGGATCGAAAGCCGTGGGAATCAGGTAGTCGCGGCTGTAGTGCAGCGAGCGCAGCCCATAGGCGATCAGCACCTCGTCGGGCGTGTCCTCCTTGACCAGCGCGGACAGCGCGTGCACGGCGGCCAGCTTCATGGGCACGTTGATCTCCCGTGCCTGCACGTCCAGCGCCCCGCGGAAGACATAGGGAAAGCACAGCACGTTGTTGACCTGGTTCGGATAGTCCGAGCGCCCCGTGGCCAGGATGGCGTCGGGCCGGGCTTCGCGGGCCGTCTCATAGCGGATTTCCGGGTCGGGGTTGGCCAGGGCGAAGACGATGGGGTCGCGGGCCATGCTGCGCATCATCTCCGGCGTGAGCACGTCGGGCGCCGAGAGGCCCAGGAACATGTCCGCGCCCACGATCACCTCGGCCAGGGTGCGCGCCTTGGTCTCGACGGCGAAGAACCCCTTGTGGGGGTCCATCTCCTCCTTGCGCCCCTTGTAGACCACGCCGTGAATGTCCGTGAGGGTGATGTTCTCGCGGCGCACGCCCAGCTCCAGGTACAGGCGCACGCAGCCGAGGGCCGCCGCGCCGGCTCCGGAGACCACCAGCTTGATGTCCTCGATGTTCTTCTGGGCGAATTCCAGGGCGTTGAGCATCGCGGCGCCGGTGATGATGGCCGTGCCGTGCTGGTCATCGTGGAACACCGGGATGTTCATGAGCCGGCGCAGCTCCCCCTCGATGTGAAAGCATTCCGGGCCTTTGATGTCCTCCAGGTTGATGCCGCCGAAGCTGGGTTCCAGGGCCTTCACGATCTGGATGAAGCGGTCGGGGTCGGGCTCGTTGACCTCCAGGTCTAACACGTCGATGTCGGCGAATTTCTTGAACAGCACGCCTTTGCCCTCCATGACGGGCTTGGCGGCGTCCGGGCCGATGTTGCCCAGGCCCAGCACGGCGGTGCCGTTGGTGATCACGGCCACCAGGTTGCTCTTGGCCGTGTACTCGTAGGACAGCTCGCGGTCCCGGGCGATTTCCAGGCAGGGGGCCGCCACGCCGGGCGTATAGGCCAGCGTCAGATCGCGCTGGGTGCGGGTGGGTTTGGTGGGGCGCACTTCGATCTTGCCCCGCGGTTCGCGCCGGTGGTATTCCAGCGCCATTTCCTGAAGATTTGCCATAGCGTTTCGGTCACGGAACTTCGCATGCGACGTGACGCATGCAAACGTGCGCCGCCGGGCGCCGCAACGGCGTCATGCCTGGGTTGCGGCCCGGCGGGGATTGGCGGGCGATGCCTGCGGAAGAGCGCGGCGCGTCGGTCAGACCACTTGGGCCCCGGCCTGCGCCATCTCGCGGTAGGCGGCCTCCTCGTCCCCCGGATTGAGATTCACGGCGCGGCAGCCGGCTCGCAGCACGCGCACGCGCAGCCCGGCCTGCAGAGCGTCCAGCACGGTGAACTTGACACAGTAATCGGTGGCCAGCCCGGCCACGTCCACCTCGTCCACGTCCTGCTGCTGGAGCAGCCCGCGCAGGCCCGTCTCGTGCTGCCGGTCGTTGTCCAGGAACCCGCTGTAGCTGTCCACGGCGGTCAGCTCGCCCTTGCGCACCACCTTGTCCTGGGGCCGCACGTCGAGGGCATCGTGAAATTCCGCGCCCCGGGTGTGCTGCACGCAGTGGTCGGGCCACATGATCTGCCGCACGCCGTTGACCTCGCGGAGCTCGCCCACCCGCGCACCCGGGTGATTGGAGGCAAAGCTGGCATGGTCGGGCGGGTGCCAGTCCTGCGTGAAGATCACCAGCGCGTAGCCGTCGCGGATGGAATTGATGTAGGGCACCACCTGGTCGCCGCGCGCGACCGCCAGGGAGCCCCCGGGGCAAAAATCGTTCTGCACATCCACCGCCAAGAGTGCCTTCATGGATCCGCCTTGCTGATACGGGATCGCGGGCTCAGGCGGGCAGCCGCAGCCGCGCCGCCTGCACCGTGTTGCGCAGCAGCATGGAGATGGTCATGGGCCCCACCCCGCCCGGCACGGGGGTGATGGCCGCGCACTTGGGGGCCACGGACGCATAGTGCACGTCGCCGCAGAGCCGGTAGCCCGTCTTGCGCGTGGCATCCTCGACGCGGTTCATGCCCACGTCGATGACCACCACCCCCTCGCGCACCATGTCCCCCGTGACCCACTCGGCAATGCCCGTCGCGGCCACCAGGATGTCCGCCTGGCGCGTGAGCTGGGGCAGGTCGCGGGTGCGGGAATGGCACAGGGTCACCGTGGCGTCCCAGCCTTTGTGGCTCAGCAGCAGGGCCAGCGGCCGGCCCACGATGTTGCTGCGCCCCAGGATCACCACGCGCTGGCCGGAGACCGGGATGTCGCCGCGCTGCAACAGATCCAGGATGCCCGCCGGGGTGCAGGGCAGGAAGCGCGGCTCGCCCAGGGAGAGCAGCCCCACGTTGTAGGGGTGAAAGCAGTCCACGTCCTTGGTGGGGTCGATCAGGCGCGTGATGCGGTTGGGATCCAATTGGGGGGGCAGGGGCAACTGGCACAGGATGCCGTGCACCGCCGGGTCGGCGTTGAGCGTCTCGATCGCCCGCTCCAGGGCCGCCTGGCCGGTGGTCTCCGGCAGATGCTCGTGAATGGAGCGCATGCCCACGCGCTCGGCGGCCAGCACCTTGTTGCGCACATACGTGGCCGAGGCAGGATCTTCCCCCACGCGCACCACGGCCAGCCCCGGGGCGATCCCGGCGGCCTTCAGCGCCGCCACGTCGCGGATCAACTCCTCCTCCACGGCCGCGGCGGCGTCCTTGCCGGACAGCAGCTTGGGGTGCCCGCTCGCGGCGCGGGGAACGGCTTGGGTCATGGTGCTCATCGGCGGCGCCTTCCATTGCGGTTGATCGGCGACGGCACGCTCCGCGTGCCGCGCACCCCTCATCGGAAAATCTTAGAAAATCGGGGTCGAATTGGAAAGGGAATGCGCGACGGCCCATCCCAGGTGTGAAATAATGGCGCGTCGCGGCCCGGCCGTTGGCAGGCGCCCGTGACGGCCGCGCCGCGCGATTCCGCTTGCTTCTCCACCCGCCCCGGGAGCCCCGCACGTGTTCGGACGCGATCCCCGCCAGAAGGCCGTCCTGGAGATGGCCATGAAGCAGGTCGAAAAGCTGCTGCGCGAGATGCAGAAGGAGGGCAAGGACCTCACGCAACTCAAGTTCCGCAAGTTCCAGAAGACCCACTTCACCAGTTGCACCTGCGCCCAATGTCTGGAAGCCAAGCGCAAGAAGGATCCTCACCTGCGCGGCATTCTGGAGGACGGCATCAAAGTCTACGTGGGCGAGGGCGACGGCAGCGGGGATTAGCGCCGTGGGCTCCGCACCGGCGGGTCGGGTTGCGTCTCCTGCCGCCGGCCACGCAACGAACGCCACCCTGCCGGGCCGGCCGTCGTTGCGCGCTCAGGCGGCCGTCTGCTCCACCGGCTCCGGCACGTTGATGCGGTTGATGATCAGTTGCTGCGCCACCGACAGGATGTTGCTGGTCAGCCAGTACAGCACCAGGCCCGAGGGGAAATTGACCATGAACGCCGTGAAGATCAGCGGCATCCACATCATGATCTTCGCCTGCGTGGGGTCCAGCGTCGTGGGCGTGAGCTTCTGCTGCAAAAACATCGACGCCCCCATCAGGATCGGCGTCACGTACAGCGGATCCTTGGCCGACAGATCCACGATCCACAGGTAGAACGGGGAATGGCGCAGCTCGATGGCCCCCAGCAGCGCGCTGTAGAGCGCGAAAAAGATGGGGATCTGCAGGGCGATGGGCAGGCAGCCGCCAAGGGGATTGACCTTGTAGCGCTTGTACATGTCCATCATTTCCCGGTTCAGTCGTTCCTTGTCGTTTTTCAGCTTCTCGCGCAGGGCCACCATCTTGGGCTGCAGCTTCTGCATGCGCTTCATGGCCACCATGCCCTTGTACGTCAGCGGGAACAGCCCCACGCGCACCACCACCGTGAGCAGGATGATGGCGATGCCGTAGTTGCCCACGTAGCCGTAAAACCAGCGCAGCATGGCCAGCAGGGGACGCGCGAGGATGTCCAGGGTCAGGTCCAGCGAGTTCTCGAGCTGGTCGTTGAACTTGCGCATTTCCCCCACGTTCTTGGGGCCGACGAACAGACGGTACTGGCTGCTGATCATCTTCTGCGGTTGCAGCTCCAGCGCCGGCAGTTCCACGCCGTACCAGGAGCCCCAATCCTCGTCCTGATCGGGCGTGGAGAGCAGCTTGGATTTGTACACGCCGTAGCTGATGGGCGTCGTGGGCTGCACGGCGGTGAGGAAGTAGTTGTCGGTCATGCCCAGCCAGTCCACCTCGCGCACCAGCAGTTGCCCTTCGATGTCGTCAGGGTCCTCGGTGGTCAGGGAGCCGCCCGTCTGGTAGATGGGCCCGTAATGGCCCTGGAAATCCTTGGAAAGCGCGCGCGGCATGCCCTCGCCGAAGCCCGCCTCCACGCGGACGTGGCGCGCATCCTCGGCGTAGTTGATCACCTGCAGCTCGTAATCGATGATGTAGCTGTCGGCGTGAAAGGTGAGCACCTTGCGCACGGTGATGTTGTCGGGGCCCGTGCCCTCCAGGGTCAGCGTGGCCGGCGCGGCCTCGTCGCCCTGCAACGCGATGCGGGTGCGGTCGGCGCGGAAGTCCAGCGTCGCCAGGGCCTGATTGCGTGCCGGATTGTCCACAAAGGTCACGCCCAGCATCTGGGCCTCGGGAATGCGGTGGCTGATCATCTCCACCGGCGCCGTGATATCGTAGGATTCCTTCCTGGAGATGAGGCTGCGCAGGGGCGGCAGCAGCGTGCCCCAGTCGATGTGGGCCTTGCCCATGCGGTATGCCTTGAGTTGCAGACTCTCCATGGTGCCGCCGCGGCGGTCGATGCGGGCCATGTAGCGCGGGGTTTCCACCACGAGAAAGCGTTCGCCGTCGGCCTTGAGCCGGCTGTCGGGCAGCATGCCCGGGGCACTGCCCGTGGCCAGCGCGGCCGGCTGCCCTCCGGCCGTGGCGCCTCCCTGGGCCTGGGGCGTGGTGCCGGCCTCGCTCCCCGGCTTGGGCTTGGGCGGAGGTTGGGGCGGCAGGAACGCGTAGTAGCCGATGATCACCAGCATCGACAGCGCGATGGCCAGCAGCAGATTTTTGTCCATCCGGATTTACCAGGAAGCAGGTCGGGCGTGATGGTGGTGACGATCGTGACGGCGGGCTGCCGGCGGCCGCGCGCGCGGCGGCACCAGGTCCACCCCGCCGGGATGAAACGGCTGGCATTTGAGCAGGCGCCGCGCCGCCAGCCAACTGCCCCGCAGGCTGCCGTGCACGTCGATTGCCTCCATGGCGTACACCGAGCAGGTGGGGTAGAAGCGGCATGCCGGCGGCAGCAGCGGCGAGATCAGCAGCTTGTAGCCGCGCAGCAGCAGGATCAGCACATGCGCCATGGCGTCAGCTTCCTTCGGGCGTCTGGGGTCCCGCCGCGGCCAGGCGTTGGAACAGTTTTTCGATTTCCGGCTCCACCGTCTCCAGGCGCGGCAGCTCCCGCGGCCGGCCGGTGAGGAACAGGCAGATGTCGTACGGCGCCGTGAGGGCGGCGCGGTGCAGGCGAATGGCCTCGCGCACGACGCGCTTGATGCGGTTGCGTTCCGGCGCCGTGCCGACCTTCTTTTTGACGGAGATCAGAAAACGTGGCGTCGCCCCAGTCGCCGGGAGTGTCTTGGCGTGCAGCATGCCCAATCGGTGGTAGCGGCCCTTGCGGAATACCGCTGCGATGTCCTTGCGCGACCTGAGCCGAAGCCCTCTGGGATACCCAAAGCGGCTGCTCATCGGGGACCCGCCCGCGTCAGGCGGACAACCTGATCCGGCCCTTGGCCCGGCGCCGCTTCAGCACGCGGCGGCCTCCCGACGTGGCCATGCGCTTGCGGAACCCGTGGGTGATGCTGCGTTTCCGGGTGTTGGGCTGAAAAGTGCGTTTCATGGTGCAAGCGACGGTGAATGGTGGTTGAGGTGTTGCATTCCGTGACCCAAATATTATTGATTACAGGCTCCGGCGGCTCCTGTCAATCATCGCCCGCTGGCGCACACCGGACGGTCGTGGTTATAATGTGCGGATATGCACGCGGCGGAAGCGGGAGCGCAGCCATGGCCCCGGCGCCTGACCACGCTGGCCGCGAGCGCGGAATTGCCTCCCCCATCGTGAGCAGCAAGTCATGGAAGAACAATTTCCGGCGGCGCCGGGCGAGGCGCATCTGGCGCCGACCCGGTTCCTGGACAGCGATCACCCGGCGGTGAGGGACTTCGCCCACGAGGCCATCGCCGGCGCCCGCGGCGAGCGCGAGCGGGCCGTGCGCCTGTTTTACGCCGTGCGCGACGGTGTGCGCTACGACGGGCTGGACATGACCTTCACGCCCGAGCGCTACACCGCCAGCACCGTGCTGGCGCGGCGCCGCGCCTACTGCATCCCCAAGGCCATCCTGCTGGCGGCCTCGGCCAGGGTGGTGGGCATGCCCAGCAGCCTGGGCTTCGGCGACGTGGTGAACCACATCGCGCCGCCGCGCCTGTTGGAGGCCATGGAAACCAATGTCTTCTATTGGCACGGCAACACCAACCTGTTCATCGAGGGCCGCTGGGTGAAGGCCACGCCGGCGTTCAATATCGAGATGTGCCGGAAATTCAACGTGTTGCCGTTGGAGTTCGACGGCGTGCACGATTCGCTGCTGCATCCCTACGATGCGCTGAACAACCGGCACATGGAGTACGTGGGCGACCACGGGGCGTTCGCGGATTTTCCGGCGCAGCAGGTGTTCGATGTCATGCGGGCGGCCTATCCGCGCTTCTCGCAACTGATCGAGACCGGGGGCCTGGAGGAATACATGCGGGGGCCGGAGCCCATTCCGGCCCAGGGCTGACGCCGCGCTGCGCGGTCTCCCGCGGGTCCACGGCCGGCCCTCCGCGCAGGGGCCGCGCAAAATCACCCTCATTCGGCACACGATGAAGAACCTCGAATTCGTCATTGCGGCCTACGGCATCTGGTGTGGGGCCGTGGCGCTGTACCTCCTGTATCTGCTGCGCAGGGCGCGCCATGCGCGCGGTGCCCTGCGGCGCCTGCAGAATGCCCCTGCGGGCCATCCCTCCCGCCACGCATGATCTCGGTCAACGACGTCAGCATGCGCCTGGGCAGCAAGCTGCTCTTCGAGCATGCCAACTGGCATCTGGTGCCCGGCCGCCACTATGGCCTGGTGGGCGCCAACGGCACCGGCAAGTCCACGCTGATCCGTCTGCTGTCCGGGACGCTGCATCCGGAAGGCGGCGCCATTGCGCGCCCCGCGGAGCTGCGCCTGGGCACCTTGCAGCAGGACCAGTTCCAGGCCGACGAGCATAGCCCGCTGGACGTGGTGTTGATGGGCCGCCCGGCGCTGTGGGCCGCGTTGCAGGAGAAGGCGCGGCTGCTGCCCGCCGACGGCGGCACCCTGCATGAGGCCGACGGGCACCGCCTGGGCGAGCTGGAGTCGGTGATTGCCGACCACAACGGCTACACTGCCGAGGCCGAGGCCGCCAGCATCCTGCAGGGTCTGGGCATCGCTCCGGCGCGGCACCGCCGTCCCACCCACGAGCTGTCCGGCGGTTTCCGCCTGCGCGTGCTGCTGGCGCAGACGCTGTTCCAGTCCCCCGAGGTGCTGCTGCTGGACGAGCCGACGAACCACCTGGACCTGCCCTCCATCCGTTGGCTGGAGGCGCACCTGCGGGGGTTTGCGGGCACGGTGGTGGTGGCGTCTCACGACCGGCAGTTCCTCAATGCGGTCTGCGACCACATCGTGGACGTGGACTATGAGCAGCTCACGCTCTATCCGGGCAACTACGACCGCTTCCTGGCGGCCAAGCAACTGGCCGAGGAGCAGAAGCAGGCGGAGATTTCCAACGCCGAGAAGAAGCAGGCGGAGATGCAGCAGTTCATCGACCGCTTCCGCGCCAAGGCCACCAAGGCCCGCCAGGCCCAGTCGCGCGTCAAGCAGCTCGAGCGCATCGAGATGCCCACCATCAAGCGCACCTCCCGGCAGTATCCCCGCTTTGCCTTCAAGCCCCATCGCCCGTCGGGCCAGGAGGCGCTGGCCCTGAGCGGCGTGCACAAGGCCTACGGCTCGCACGTCGTGCTGGAGCGGGTGAGCTTCGAGATCAAGCGTGGCGAGAAGGTGGCCGTGGTGGGCCCCAACGGCGTGGGCAAATCCACGCTGCTGATGATCGTGGCGGGGCGCCTGCCTGTGGATGGCGGCACCGTGCGCATGGGCTACGAGGTTTCCGCGGGCTACTTTGCGCAGGACCACCGCGATGCGCTGCGCGGCGGCGTATCGGTCTACGACTGGCTGCGCAGCCAGCGCCCAGACGCGGAGGTGGGCGCCCTGCGCGGGACGTTGGGGCGCGTGCTGTTCTCCGGCGACGACGCGCTCAAGCCCGTGGGCGCCCTCAGCGGGGGCGAGGCCGCGCGCCTGCTGCTGGCGGGCCTCATGCTGCGCCGCGACAACCTGCTGCTGCTGGACGAGCCCACGAACCATCTGGACCTGGAAGGCCGCGAGGCGCTGATGCGCGGGCTGCAGGAATTCGAGGGCACGGTGCTGTTCGTCAGCCACGACCGCCACGTGGTGTCCACCGTGGCCGGCCGGGTGCTGGCGCTCACCGAGCAGGGCCTGCAGGATTTTCCCGGCGGCTACCAGGCCTACTTGGCGGCGCAGGGCCAGGATTTTCTCTCCGTCGAGCAGCGCGCCGCCCACCGCGGGCCCCAGTCGGTCGGCAACGCGCCGGGCGGGGCCGAGGATTACGCGCAGCGCAAAGCCCGCAGGCGCGAGGCCACCCGGCTCAGGCGCCGCGTGGAGCAGCTCGAGCGCCGCATCGCCGACCTGGAGGCGACCCTGGATGAGCTGCAGCGCCTCAGCGCGGCGCCGGACTACTTCGAGCGGGTGGGCTGGGAGACCGTGCGCGTCGACGAGGCCCGCAAAGCCGGGCTGCAGGACGAGCTGCGTCAGATCGTCGGCGAATGGGAGACCGCCGCAGGGGAGTTGGAGTCCGTGCAGGAAGCCGGCTGACAAGCGCGCGAAGCCTGCGCGCCGGCTCAGGCCACGGCGGCGATGTTGGGGTCGCCCAGCGCCGCGCCCTTGGCCAGCTCGGGGAGGGATTTGAAGCGCGGCCTGCGCTGCTGCACGCTGACCAGCGGCACGATGATGGGCAGGGCGCCCGGCAGCACCGACAGCTCGGCGGGCAGGGTTTCGCCCGGGGCGCCATCGAGGTCCAGCGCCAGGGGGCCGTCCAGGCTGGCGATGCGGAAGCGCTCGCCGCACGCGTGCCGCCGCCCCGCGGGCAGCCGGTGCAGGGCCAGCCCCGCCATGTCGCGCCACACGCGCCAGCGCGCGCGGGCGTCCAGCCACACCAGATCCAGCAATCCATCCATGGGATCGGCCTCGGGCGCCACCTCGCCCAGCAGAGGGTAATAGCGCCCCACCATGGCCAGCCCCAGCACCCAAGGACCCTCGTAGACTGTGCCGCCGGCATCCTCGATGCGCACGACCGGCGCCTGGGCGAACAGGGCCTGTCCCGCCGCACGCACGGTGTCGGCGGCGGCCCGCAGATCGAGCCAGGAGCCGGGGCGCCCGTGCCAGAGCGGATTCGGCGCGCCAAATACGCAGCCGTTGAGGAAGTGACGCACGCGCGCGTCGCGACCGCCGCCACGGCGCATCACGCCCACGTCGAAGCGCAGCGTGTGCGCGGCCCGCAGCACCTCCAGTTGCCGCTCCAGGCGCCGGGGGAAGTCGGTGGTGCGCGACCATTCGTCCGGGCGGTACAGGGAGAGAAAGCCCAGCTTCATGCGCGCGCGGTGGCTTTCGGCCAGGCCCATCAGCCCGTTGACCACGCCGTTGGCTGTGGGCGCGTCGCCCACCACGACCAGGCGGAAATAGCCGCCCAGGGCGCTATCCCTGGCCGTCTGCGCGGCTTCCTGGGGCGATTCGACGATGACCGCCTCGGCGGGGGCCAGCTCGCGCAGCACCTCGCGCTGGCAATGCTGCCACAGACGGCCCAGGCGCTGCCGCGCAGCACCCGGGTTGAGAATGATCTGCGTGGCCTCCATGGCGCTTCCGGCGGAAGATTAGCGATTCGCGGCGGCGGGGACGGTTTCGCGCTGAGCCACGCCCGCGATGCGGTCGGCGATGGGCTCCAGACGCTTGGCATCGCCCAGCAGCACGATGGTCAGGCGCTCCGGATGGTGCGTGCGCTGCAACACGTCGCGCACGTCGCGGCAGGTCACGGCCAGGATCTTCTCGCGGTTGGTGCGCTCGTCGTCGATCTCCACGCCGTAGAGCGCCTCGTCACAACGCAGGCCCAGGATCTTTTGCGGCGTGTCGCTGAGGAAGGCATGGGAATTGATCAGCGCATGCTGGGCGCGTTCCAGCTCGTCGGGGCTGGGCCCTTCGGCCACGAATTGCTCATAGAGCGACACCAGCAGCGGCACGGCTTCGGCCGTGTATTCCACCGACGGGAATGTATACATGGAGAACGGCGAGATGCGGTTGCGCGGACTGCGGCCCTGCGAGGAGTCGTACCAGCAGCTTGCTCCGTAGGAATACCCCCGCTCGCCGCGCAGGATGCGGAACAGGCGCGAATTCATGTCGCCGCCGAAGATCAGCGACAGCAGCCGGTGCACGTGCCAGTCCGGGTCGGTCTCCTGGGTGGAGAAGGCGCCCAGCAGCAGCTCGTCGGTCTGCGTGTGCGCGTCGTCGATCACCGTCACGCTGCGCCCCCCGTTGGGCAGCGGGGCGAAGCGATCCCACGGATGGTCGCCATGCGGCGGATGTCCCGGCAAGGCCACGTGCGCGGCGATGCGCGCCGTGACGTCAGCCTCCGGCAGGTCGCTGAGCACGGCCAGCAGGGGCGGGGCCCAACCGAAGACGTGGGCGTACTGCGCGCGCACTTCGGCGCAGGTGACCCGCTCCAGGCCCTCCAGCGTGCCGTCGGCGACGAAGCCGTGCGGCGTGCCGTGATAGATCTTCTTCAGGTACATGTCCTGCACGCGCACCTGCTTGTTTTCCTCGCGGTCAACGATCCACGTGCTGATCAGCTCCGCCTTGAGCCGGCCGAATTCCCCCTCGTCGAAGTTCGGCGCCGTCAGCACCAGCTTGAACAGGGCCAGCGCCTCGTCCAGGTTTTCGCTGAGCGTGGTCATGCGCAGCACGAGGTGATCGTTGGCGAGCGAATAGTTCACGGCGGCGCCCAGGCGTTCCAGGCGGCCGTTGAATTCGGTGTTGCCCAGGCCCCCGGCCCCCATGAGCTGCAGGCGCATCATGGCGCGGGTGAGCCCTTGGCGCTCCGGCGGATCGAGGCACACGCCGGTGCGCGGCAGAAACACCGCCAGGGAAGTCACGGGGACGGGCGATTTTTCGTAGAGCGCCTTCATGCGGCCCCCGCGCGGGCAGGACGTTGAATCACGGTCAGCATGGGTGGCTCCAGCAGATACCGCTGCAGCACGTCCTGCAGATCGTCCGCGGTCAGCGCGGAAAGCTGCGCCAGCATGCGCTCGGGGTAGCGCGGATCGCCGCAGGCCAGGGCGAAGCCGCCCACCTGGCGGGCCAGGGCCATGTTGGTACGCACCGAGACATACAATCCCAGGCGCAACTGGTTCACGGCGCGCGTGACGTCGTCCTGGGCGATGCCCTCGCGGCGCAGGCGCGCCAGTTCGGCGTGCACCGTCTCCTCGGCCTCCTCGGCGCGCACGCCGTGCTGCACGGAGACGTCGATCAGGAACAGGCCCGGCGACGCGAGCATGAAGTCGGAATCCATCACCGTCGTGGAGACGGCGGTGCCCAGGCCCTCCAGCACAATGGCCCGGTAGAGTGGGGACGACTGGCCCGCGGTGAGCAGCGCCGAAAGCAGGTTCAGCGCGGGCATGTCGGCGTGGGTCAGCCCGGGCGTGCGCGCGGCGATGCTCAGCGAATCGCTGGAGACCTTTTCGTGCGCCAGCTCCACGCGCTGCGCGGCCTGGGGCGGGGCATCGGGCGGCACGGGCGGCGGCGGCCCTTCGCCGGCGGGCAGGTCGCCGTAGTAGCGCTCCAGCAGCGCCAGCGTCCCGGCCTCGTCGAAGTCGCCCGCGATGACCACCAGGGCCCGGTTGGGCGCGTAGTGGTGGCGATAGAACGCGCGGAAATCCGCGTCGGCGAAGGCGGCCACCTGCTCCGAGTAACCGATGATGGGATGGCGGTAGGGGTGCGCCGGAAAGGCATGGGCCATGATGGCGTTCCAGTGCTGCTCGGAGGGCATGTCCTCGTACATGTGCATCTCGCCCAGCACCGCGCCGCGCTCGCGCTCGATCAGCTCCGGGCTCAGCCGCAGGTTGACCATGCGGTCCGCCTCCAGGCGCATCACCGCCTCCAGGGCCGGCGAGGGCACGTTCACGTGGTAGGCCGTGGTGTCGTAGGACGTGAACGCATTGAGCCCCACCCCGCCCATCTCGGCGACGATGCGGTCGAAATCGCCGTCGCGCAGCGTGGCGGTCTCGCGGAACATCATGTGCTCGAAGAAGTGCGCCAGCCCCCGCTGCTGCGGGGTCTCCGTGGCGCTGCCGACGGTGTAGTGGGTGAGGTAGGCCAGCACCGGCGCCACGGGATTGCGCACCAGCATGGCCTGGAATCCGTTGGGCCAGCGGAAATGCCGCAGCGGATACGTGTCGAGAATGCTCAGCTCCTGCACGAACTCCAAACGTCATCCTCCGGTGGCAAGGCCCACGGCAGGGGAGGCCGCAGCCGCTCGGCCAACGCCTGAGCGGCGCGTGCGCGGCGCGGAACAGGCCCGCCGCGCGCATCCCTGGCTCCTTCAAAGGATACCGGAAATGACGATGCGTACAAATAGATTTGGGGGCGTGTGGCGGGCCGCGCGCATGCGGCCCGCGGAGCCGTGCCCCTGGCCCCCCCGCGGGAGGGCCCGCTCAGGCGTGGTGCCGCGTCTCGCGCACGCCGAGCAGCGTGGCGGGCGGGAACGTTGCGCCGGCGTGACCCAGCCGGGCTGCGCTCCATTCCTGGTAGGGGGCCTGGTCGCGCAACAGCTCCAGGAATTCCTTGGCGATCTCCCGGTGACAGTGATCGGTCAGGCAGTGGCAGGTGAGATACACCGGCCGGAAGGATTCCGAATCCTCGAGCAGCTCGAAGAAGGGCAGCGGATGGTCCAGGAAGCGGTTGCGCAGCAGGTTCTTGTAGCGCAGGCGCAGGAAATTCCAACTGATCTCCCCGCGCAGCAGAGCCTCCAGCCAAGCCCGCGGCGGCGCCAGGAAATGCGCCGGGTTCAGGTAGGGGCTGATGCAGTGGGTGTGCAGCGCGCTCAGCCGGTTGCGGTCGGCTTCCTTGATCGAGAGCAGGTGAATCATGGCGTGTCCTCCGATTGATGCCGGCGGCGCCAGGAGTGCCTCGCACGGCGCAGCCCAGATTCCATGACTCACCTATACACCATTTTCTGTGGAAACAAAATAATATTGTTTGATTATAATCCATGGGATGCCCGCTTAAGTGATTTCGCGGCATAGTTTATGCCGCAGGGGTCACGACACGGCAGTCTCCACAAAAAATATTCCTTCCATCGAAAGAAGGCGGGCGGAGGTCGATTCAAGTGCGCCGGGAGGGTTTCCGTGGGCGTGCGGATTCTGTAGAATGATCGCTCAGCCAGCGACGCCACGGGGGCACGGGGCGCAACGCGCCCCGCTCTGGAACTCATGCATGCCGAAATCTCCCATTCAGATTCTCGTGCTCGATGACGAGGAAAGCATCCGCTGGGTGATCGCCCAGACATTCAAGGATGCCGGATACACGTTCCACTTCGCCGAGACGGGTCGCGCCGCCGAGCGCATCCTGGAAAAGCATCCCATCGATTTTGCGCTGGTGGACGTGCACCTGCCGGACACCAACGGCCTGGACTTTCTCAAGGCGCAGCACGCGGCGCACCCGGGCATGCTGATGGCCGTGATCACCGGCGACGGGTCCATGGGCCTGGCCGTGGAGGCCATGAAGCAGGGCGCCTTCGACTATCTCACCAAGCCCTTCGACCTGGACGAGGTGGAAACGCTGGTGAAACGGGCGGTGCAATCCATCGGCGCCGCGCGGCGGCAGCAGGCCGCGCCCGCGGCGGTCGAGCCGTCGTGGCCCGCCGAGGATATGATCATCGGCAAGAGCCGCTCCATCCGCGAAATCTACAAGTCCATCGGGCGCGTGGCCGATGCCGACCTCACCGTGCTGATCCTGGGCGAAAGCGGCACGGGCAAGGAGCTCATCGCCCGCTCGCTGCACCAGCATTCCGCCCGCGCGGCGCGGCCATTCGTGGCCGTCAACTGCGCGGCCATTCCGCGGGACCTGCTGGAGGCCGAGCTGTTCGGCTACGAGAGGGGCGCGTTCACCGGCGCGGTGGAGCGCAAGGCGGGACGCCTGGAGGCTGCCGGTACGGGCACGATCTTCCTGGACGAGATCGGCGACATG
>JACQHH010000219.1 GCA_016199125.1 Candidatus Lambdaproteobacteria bacterium | reverse complement strand
GGTGAAGAAGAACTTGTTGATGTTGGGATAGGTCAGCTCCGCCAGCCGCTCGCTGAGCTCGATGGCGCGCAGGTTGGACGAGCCGGTGTAGCCGGACATGTAGGCCAGCGTCTCGATCTGCCGCGCGGCCGCGCGGGCCAGTTCCTTGCGCCCGTGGCCGATGTTCACGTTCCACAGGCCCGAGAGGCCGTCGATGTAATCCTTGCCCGCCAGGTCGGTGATGATGGAGCCCTCGCCCTTGACCCAGATATGGGGGGCTTCATGCCCGCTGGGGTGGTGCAGCGGGTGAATCAGGTGGGCCTGGTCGGCCTTGATGGCGGATTGCAGGTCGTGTTGGCTCATGGTTGCTCCCCTGGGGGATTGTGCGGGGTGAAGGGAGGTGGCTGCATCGGCGTCACCCAGCGGGCCAGCCGCGGCCGCGCGGGGCCGGTCGCGGCACGTTGCACAAGCACGGAATTCGCTCACGGCATCCACTGGCGGCGGCCGCATCCGCGGCCCGCGCTTCAAGTCTATTCTATCTTGACCATGAATAGGCGCCGGCAGGCAAGCGTCATCGCGGCCGCGTGTCGGCCAGCCGCGCCTCGCTTCCCCGGGACAAACGGACGCACATTATGGGATTGACAGCCCGGCGGCGTTGGGCGAAAACAATATGCCGTCATCAATGCGCCGCGTCCCGCGGCATACGACTTCAGCGGATCGAATCAATGAGTTGGACCGTGATATTCACCGGCGTCGCCCTGATCGTGCTGTGCCCGGCGGCGGCATTGCTGATTACCCTGCGCGGAAAGAAGGCCCAGTCCGCCGGCCGGTAACGACCCGCGGCGCCCCTTGCTGCCCGCATATCAGGAACTGGTCATGTTTGAACTGCTGGGCTATGTGATCCAGGGCTTCATCTACGTCTGGATCGCCATCATCGCCTCCATCCCCAACTTCTTCATGGGCGGGCTGACGATCTGCATCGTGGCCACCCTGCTGACCTACATTCTGCGCGACACCAAAGAATCGAATTAGCCGCACCGGCTTCATCCGCGGCTGGCCTGAACCAGCGGCCAAGCCCGAGCCCGCCCCTGCGCGGACGCGGAGCGCAGAGCCTTGCGAGCGGCCGCATCACGCCGCGCACGGCGGCGGGTGCATCGTCCTTCTGGCCCGGCGGCTAGAGCAGCCGCATGGGGCTGCGCCCCTCGACCCAGCCCAATAGATTTCCCACCACCCAGTAGCCCAGCAGGCGCTGCAACGCCGGCGGCATCTGCCGCACCACCTCGCGCGGCACGGACAGGAAGTGGTTCTCCTGCTGGCGCAGCCAGGCACGGGTGTAGAGCACCGTCAGGCCGATGCGCTGGGCGTCGCTGCGGTTTTCCCCGCCCCCGTGAAACAGGGAGCCGTCGTAGACCACCACCGAACCGGCGGGCATCACGGCCCGCACCCGGGTCGCGTGCGGGGGCGGCTGCGCGTCGTTGCCGCGGTGCGATCCCGGCACCAGCAGCGTGGCGCCGTTATCCTCGGTGAAGTCGGTGATGGCCCAGAACGTGTTCACCGTCAGCGGCATGCGCGGGCGCGGCAGCGGGTAGTAGTTGTCGTCCCGGTGTAGCGCCTGGGCGCCCTGGCCCGGGTAGATGGTGATGCCCAGGGTCTGGGAAAGCTGGAGCTGGTCGTCCAGGAAACCTTCCAGCAGCGCCAGCACGGTGGGGTGCAGGCACAGCGCATCCAGGACGCGGGTCTTGGCGATCAGATTGTACACGCGGCGGGTGCGGAACCCGTCGAATTCTCCCCGGCCAAAGGCCGTCTGCGTGTTGTGGGCTTCGATGGCCTCGCGCACCGCCTGCACCTGGGCCGGCGTGAGCAGGCCGCGCAGCACCACGTAGCCGTCCTGACGCAGTGCGTCGATCTCGGCGGAAAGCGCCGCGCGCTGGGCTGCGCTGGAAAGCCGCTCCGTACGCTCCTCGTGCTGGGCGGCGTCGCCCAGCGGGTTGCGGCCGCGTTCGCCGGTGAAAGTCCGCCCACCGTCCTGGGTCATGCCGACGCTCCCTCCCCATCGTTTGCATGGCGAACCTTGCGGCTCGCGGCGTGGCAAATCTCATTTACAGGTCTGACCCGAACGTACCACGCGAGATGTTCCAGCGCGACACGCCCCGAGCAGCAGGTTGCGGCGACTAATGTCTCAACCCGCAATCAATCAGTTGCGCTTCGTTCCGTCAGCATGTAACCTGCAACCATGTAATTGCACATCAACCTTGGGGGTGAGTCATGGGCAAGACGGATTCAGACCGCATCGAGAAATCAATTCTGCTGCGCGCACCGCGGTCGCGGGTGTGGCGGGCGCTCACCGATGCCGGGGAGTTCGGCGCATGGTTCCGCGTGAAGCTCGCAGGCAACTTCGCCGTCGGCAAGTCCATCAGGGGGAGCATCACCTACCCCGGTTATGAGCACCTGACGCTGGAGATGACGGTCGAGCGGATGGAGCCCGAGCGGCTGTTCTCCTTCCGTTGGCATTCGGATTCCGTCGATCCGCAGAGGGACTATGCAAGCGAGCCCGCCACGCTGGTCGAGTTCCGGCTGGAAGAAGCGGCGGCGGACACACGGCTCACGGTCGTCGAATCCGGATACGACCAGTTTCCGCCCGGACGTCGCGACGAGGCGTTCCGCATGAACGCGGAGGGATGGGACATCCAGATGGAGAACATTCAACGTCATGTCGCTGCCTGACCCGATGGCGTCCTCCCAGGTACGGGATGCGGCGCCGCTGTTCGCCGCGCTCGGGGATGAGACCCGGCTGCAATTGCTGCTGCGGCTATCCTCGAGCGGGCCGGCCTCGATCGCTCGGCTGAGCGCCCAGGCTCGGGTGTCCCGCCAGGCGATCGCGAAGCACGTGCAGGTGCTTTCCGCGGCCGGGCTGGTGAGAACCCGCCGCCGTGGACGTGAACGGATCTGCGAACTGGAGCCGGCGCGGCTTGCCGGCGCGCACCAATGCCTCGACCTGATCTCGACTCTTTGGGACGATGCGCTCGATCGCCTGAGGTCATTCGTCGAGGATGACTCACAGGCGCATCCGTGAAGCCCCACACGACATGCGCGCGGTGGGTGGCGCGCGGCGAACAGCGCTCCACGGAGAGCCGCTCCGCGGGCAGCCCGCGCCTGCGCCGTGCCGCCAGGGATCGGTCGAGCGGGGAGATGGGGTGAGAGTTGCTGTTGTGCGCCGCGAAAGGCCGGTGGGAAGCGCTAGCGTCGCTGGTCGCTGGCGTAGGAGGCGAAGTTGACCGCTGTGCCGCCGCCCGCGTTGAGCGGCGTCAGCGGGGCCAGCAGAGCCCGATCGGCTGCGTCGCTGTATCGGCCCAAGAAAGGCCGGGTCACCAGGTCCTCCGGCTGGGTCGCGCTCACGCCCACCCAGGGAAGTTGCCTTGTGCGGCGCGCATAGCGCGCCAGGCGATCGCCGCGGGTAGCGACATGATCGTCCACCACCAGCACGCTCGGATCGAAAGGCGACGCGCGCAGCATGCGCTCGGAGGCCGATGGCGTACGGGCGAAGGAGGCCTGTTCCACCACCACGGGCACCGGGAGGCCCGCTTGGCCCGCGGCCCCGTTGGGCCCACCCTGTGAGAGAGTCTGCCCGGCCAGCGGAAACGCGCTCTGCTGCTCCGCTTGCCCGCCCAGCAACGACCAGGAGACCGTGCCGGCCAGCACCAGCAGACCCGCCACCGCGGCGGCCACCGGCACGCGCACCGTGCGCAGGCGCCGTTCCATGACGGTACGCGCCTCCAGGCGGACCGCGAAGCGATCCCAGCTCGGGGTGGTCGGCAACTGCGCCAGGCGCTCCGCTTCCAGGGCCCGGTACAGGGCCAGGGAGCGTTCGAAGCCCTCGACCTCGCGCCGACAGGTCCGGCACGACGTCAGGTGGCTGCGCCACGCCTCGGCGCGCAGTCCGTCCGCATCATCCACGCAAAGCCGCTGCACCAGCGGAGTTTTTTCACAGGCCTGCATTGACGTCCCTCTTCACGCTGCTGGTCTTGCCCAAGACCGGTTCGAGAATTTTTTTCAAGCTGTCCCTGGCATAGAAGAGGCGAGACTTGACGCTGCCTTCGGGGATATCGAGAATCCTGGCGATGTCCTGTACGGCCATGTCCTCCAGGTAGTACAGGGTCAGGATCACGCGGTGGTTCGGTTTCAGCGACTCCAGCGCTTCCTCGATGATGGTGCGCTGCTCGGCCTCGATCACGATCCGCTCCGGCGACGCGCCGGCGGGAATGAACGTGACCATGGTCGAGGCATTGGCGCTCGCCTCGAGCTGCTCGTCCTCCATGAACGTCCAGCGCTTGCGCCGATTGAACTGGCGCAAGGCTTCGTTGACCGCGATGCGGTAGATCCAGGTCTTCAGCGCCGAATCGCGGCGGAACTTGGCCAGATTGCGATGCACCAGGATGAACACATCCTGCAGGATGTCCTGCACCAGGGACTCGTCCTTGACGATGGAATAGACCAGGCGCGACACCATGCTGCTGTACTTCTTGAAGAGCACCTCAAAGGCCGTCGACTCGCCTTTCAGGTGCGCTTTGATGAGAATGTTGTCGTCGAGGTTGGACCAATCCCGGTAATCCAGGGACTCCTTTTGCGCCATACGGAAACCGTTGTGCTTATCCCATGCCTGCCGGCCTGCAAACGGGCTCGCGCCCGCCCCCTGAGGGGATCATCTCAATCTACAACGTTTGAGGCCCTCGCGCACCGGGCGGTTCAACTCCCGCGGCGGGCGCTGCGGCCGGCCGGGGCAGAGCGCCTCGGCGACTCTTGCCGCGTGATGCCGACCGGCGCCAAGGCCGGTGGCGATCCGGGAAAAACGAGAGTCGAGGGACTTGCCGCCGCGCCGGCGGCGGGCGGGCGATGTGCCTATTGGGCGGTGGGAATGCCGTAGGTCTGGCGGATGCGTGCATCGGCCTGGGCCACCTCGGCGGCGCGGAACACCAACTGGCTGCGCCCCTGGCCGCCCAGCAGGCGGATCACGTGAAACGCGCCCTGCGGATGGCGCACGGCCTCGCGAAACGCGGTCAGTCCCGCCACGCGGCGGCCGTTCACCTCGCTGACGATGGCGTTGCCGATTTCGTAGCCCAGGTTCACCGGGTCGGGCAGCACCCGGTTGATCAACAGCACGCGCTCGGGCGGTTCGCCCTTGCGGCGCAAGGAGGACTGCCGCATCTCGATCAGCAGACGCACCGGCGCTTCGCGGTCCCAGTCGGCGCCCCAGCGCTTGAGGTAGTCCAGCGAAAGCTCCTGCACCACCAGCCCGCCGAAGACCGCATAGTCCAGCGCCGCGTCGAACTCGTACGGATGCACGCGGTAGACGTCCTCGCCGAAGCGGCTGCGTTGGAGCGCCAGGGTCCTGCGCTCGCCGTCGCGGATGATCTCCGCGGCCAGCGTGTCCCCGGTGGCCTCGTTGAGGGCCAGGGTGAAGCGGATGGCGCCGTAGGCGGGATGGTCGATATCCCCTTCGGGGTCGATCTCGTAGGGTCCCAGCCGCGTCAGGATATCGCCCGAGCGCAGCAAATCGCTGCCCGTGCCGCCGACGTAGAGGGTGCGGATCAGCACGCCCGGGTCGGTGGGCTGCTGGCCGAAATGGGCCTTGAGCGCGTCGCTGTTGAGGGCCTGCCAGGCGAAGCCCCGGTGGGCAAAGCCGCGGTAGGGCTGGCGCGTGGCGGCGCGCACGAAGCGGGCCACGGTGTCGCCCGTCACGGCCAGGATTTCGCGGCCGTTATGGCCGGTGAGGACGCCGATCACCTCGTCGTCGACCGCCAGCAGTTCGCCCCAGCCCAATCCGCTCATGGAGGCCGTGCCGCGCAGCACGGGCAGGTCCATGCTCCCGTAGCGCGTCACGCCCACCCGGTATT
>JACQHH010000218.1 GCA_016199125.1 Candidatus Lambdaproteobacteria bacterium | reverse complement strand
GCTCACCGGCGGAAACGAGCAACGCAACGGGATTCGGCGGAGACCAGGCGGATGTTTCCCTGCAAAACGCGGGCGCCGTGTATCTCTATTGAGCGGCAGCGCCGCCATCACTTCGAGCAACGGTGAACCCGCCAACGCGGGCGCGCGGCCAATGGCGTGGGTTGCAGCCGGTGCGCTCCGTGGCCCGGCAGACGGTCTGCGCGGTGCGTGCACCGACCGCTTTCCGCCTGGAGGGCGGCGGCATTACGAGACGTACACACGGAACGGGACCATGCGCATCTGGATCGACGCCGACGCCTGCCCGAAAATGATCAAGGAGTTTGTCTACAAGGTCTCCCGCAGGCTGCAAGTCCCCGTCGTGCTGGTGGCCAACAGCGCCATGCATGTGCCCCGCTCGAATCTTGTGTCCCTGGTGGTGGTCGGCGATGCTCTCGATGCGGCCGATCACCACATTCTGCAGCACTGCGTCGCGGGCGATCTGGTGGTCACCGCCGATATTCCGCTGGCCTCTTCGCTGATCGACAAGGGTGTGGTAGCCATCAATCCCAGGGGCATGGTCTATACGCAGGACAATGTCAAGGAAGCCCTGGCCACGCGCAACCTGATGCAGGAGCTGCGCGAGGCAGGCACGATGTCGGGTGGACCCGCGCCCCTGGGTCCCCAGGACCGGGAACGCTTCGCCAACGCGCTCGACCGCGAGTTGACCCGGCAACGGCGAAACTCTCCGTAATGGCCCCCATCGCAACCGAGGAATTTCCATGGAGCTATCCAACCGTACCGCCCTGATCACGGGCGCCACCGCCGGGATCGGCCTGGCCTGCGCCGAGGCGCTGCATGAGGCCGGCATGCGCCTGGTGCTCACGGGGCGGCGGCCGGAACGCATCGCGGAGCTGAAGGCGCGCCTGCCGGGGACGGTGGGCCTGGCGGGCGACATCACCGACCCGGCCATGCCGCAGCGGCTGATCGACCTGGCGCTGGAGCACACCGGGCGCTGCGACGTGGTGCTCAACAACGCGGGGCAGATGGCCGGGGGCACCTATGACGTGATCGACATCGAGGCGGCGTGCGCCATGGTGCGCATCAACGTGGAGGCGGCCTACCGCATGGCCTACACGGCGCTGCGGCACTTCCGGCAGGTGGGCGAGGGGCACCTCATCAACACCACCTCGGTGCTGGGCACCAAGGTGCGCAAGGGCGCCGAAGCCTACTGCGGCACCAAGTTCGCCATCGAGGCGCTCAGCGAAGGGCTGCGCCAGGAACTGGTGCGCACGCGCATCCACGTGTCCTGCGTGCAGCCGGGGCTCACCAAGACCGAATTGGCCCGCCACGCCCCCGTGCAGCCCGAGCAGGCGCAGGGCGTGGCGCACCCGCTGCGCGCCGAGGACGTGGCGCGCTGCGTGCTGTTCATGCTGCAGCAGCCCGAGTACGTCACGATCCCCCAACTGCTGCTGCTCTCCACCGAGCAGGAGGTCTAGCAGGTTGCGGACGCCGGGGCCGGAGCGAGGGGTCCGCCGCGTCGGGTGGCGCCGCCGCGGAAATGGGGCGCCTATTCAGCGCGGGGCGGGACGACGCGGGTTTCCCCGTGCTGCATGACGATGAACGAGCCGGGCGCCAGGTGCGCCGCCTGCGCCGCCGCGGCCAGGCGCCGGGGCGGCTCGTCCAGGGGCTCGTCGGTGAGGGGGAAGGTGCCCCAGTGCATGCCCACCGAGAAGCGCGAGCGCACGTCCTTGTGCACCCGCACGGCCTCCTCCGGGTTCACGTGCATGGCCTCCATGAACCAGCGCGGGGCATAGTGCCCGATGGCGATGGCCGAGAGATCCATGGGCCCCAGCCGCGCCCCGATCTCCAGGAAGTCCGCGGAATACCCCGTGTCGCCGGTAAAGAAGAAGCGCAGGCGCGGATGCTCCAATACCCAGCCCGCCCAGAGGGCCTCGTTGCGGTCGAAGAGCGTGCGCGCGCTGAAATGCTGCACCGGCACGGCGTGCAGGGCAAGCCCGCGGAAGGTCGCCTGCTCCCACCAATCCAGCTCCACCACGTCGTCGATGCCCTCGCCAGCCAGCAGGGGCGCGTTGCCCAGGGGCACGAAAAAGCGCGGCCGGTGACCCGGCGCCCATTGGCGATCGAGCCGCCGCAGCGACGGCAGGTCCAGATGGTCGTAGTGGTTGTGGGAGACGATCACCACGTCGATGGGCGGCAACTCCTCCAGCGCCAGCCCGGGCGGCATGATGCGCTGGGGGCCCATAAAGGCAAAGGGCGAAGCCCGCTCGGAAAACTGGGGATCCGTCAGGATGTTCAGCCCGCCCACCTGCAACAGGAAGGTGGCATGGCCCACCCAGGTGAGCGTGATCTGTTCGCGGTTGGCGCGCAGCCAGGCCGGATCGTTGTGGGCCAGCGGAAAGCGCACCGTCCGCGGATCGGGCTGGGGCGGGATGCGCCCCATGAGGCGGTCCCAGCGCCACTTGAGCAGATCGCCCAGTCCGTGCTGGGCATGGGGATGGTTGTTGCGGAAGCTGTTGGCCACGTGGTGCGGCTTGGCGGGATCGGGCGTGAACGTCTCGCAGCCTCCGGGCAGCAGCGCCAGCGCCAGCACGAGCAGCCCCCGGCGCAGGAGCCGCCGCCACGCGCGGACACGCACCGCGGGTCGAAGAGGAACGGGCTCGGTGTTTGTCACCAAGGGCACTCCGCTGCAGAGAGACATGCCCAGTCGACCGGCGCCGCATCCAGGACGCGGTGGCGCTGCCTTGCCGGGCACGGTGCGCGCCCAGATTGGAGCGCGGCGCGGCCGCGGCGGTTCAGCGGCCCTGCATCTCGCCCGCCAGCAGCTCGGCCGTGTAGCCCTCTCCCGCGCGGGCGGAAAAATAGAGCAGCACATTGGCCGTGTAGGCCAGCGGCAGCAGGGCCGAGCCCAGCACCGTGTTGAGCAGCGGAGACAGCGGCCCCAGTCCCACGGTGAGGTGGAAGCCCATGGGCAGGAATCCGGAGATCAGCAGCACGAAGGCGAAGATGGCCGTGGCCTTGGTCAGGTCGCGGCGCATGAGGCCCATGGAGCGCGCGATGCCCGCCAGCGCCGAGCGCCGCTCCAACACGATCACGGGAATCGTCGCAGCGAACAGCCCGCCCAGCACCAGCCCGGGAATGATCATGATGGGAGTGACGATCACCATCAGCCCGCCGGCCATCAGCCCCGCCAGCACCGGCACGAAGGCCACCGACGTGGCGATCACCGTGATCAGATAGGCCAGCACCAGCGCAAGCGGATTGCGTCCCCTCAGCAGCCGGTACACCGCACCCACCGAGGGTGCCTGCGCGGTCGCGGCCAGGGCCACGGCCACGGTGATGGCCGCCAGGGCCACGGCGTTCATCACCACCGTGGCGAACATGGTGAGCACGTTGAGCGTCATCGGATCGGACGAAAGCTTCTCGAAGAACAGAACGGCCAGCAGCAGCGCCACGTGAGGCCCCAGGGCCACCAGCACCAGCGACGCCAGGTGCCGACCGTAGAGCCGGAACGTCCGGGCGATGATCTGTTGCGTGTTCATGAGCTGAATGACGTCGGCACCTTCCATGGCTCCACACCTCAATGCGCGCTGCTCCCGGCGTCACGGCTTCCGCCCGCGACGCCGCGCCTACACCTCGCCGCCGGACTTGTCCGTCGCCGGGACTCCACCGGCGGGGACTCCCCGCTCACGCGCCCTGGCCCGCTCCTCGATGAGCTCTGCCATGAACGGACGCAGCAGGTCCACCAGGTCCCGCCCGAGGGAGGTCAGCAGAAAGCCCCGGCCGGCGCACTTGGGACACTTGCCGCCCACGTTGGGTTCGCTGATGCCCATGCGCGAGATGCCCGCCTGAAAGCCCATGCCCCGGCACTGCGGGCAGACCTGCTTGAGGTCATTGATGACCATGCGCCTCGCTCCTCGTACGCTCCGCCCTCCGCAGCGACCGGCGCGGCGGCTCAACGACCCGTGCTGCCGAAGCCTCCCTCGCCGCGCGCGCTGCCCTCCAGCACGGTCACGGCCACCACCTGCACCGCCTCCAGGCGCCGCACGATGAGCTGGGCGATACGCGTACCCACCAGCGCCTCGGCTTCCGTGCCGCCTTCGCCCGTGCCCAGGTAGCGCAGCACCACGCGCAGCCGCCCGCGATAGCCCGGATCGATGACCCCCACCGAATTGGCCAGCATGAAATCGGTCTTGACGATGCTGGAGCGCGGCAGCACCTCGCCGTAGCACCCGGCGGGAAACTGGAGGGAGAGCCCGGTGTCGAAGGCGAACACCCGCGGCCGCAGCGCCGCGACGCTCAGCGCGGTCAGGTCGTAGCCCGCATCGTCCGCATGCGCCTTGACCGGCAGCACGGCGCCCGCCTCGTGGCGCAGCACCTTGAGCACGGCCTCGCCGACGCGCGGCTCGCCGTGGGGCATGAGGGACATGACACTCCGTGTTGAGGCCGTATCGGGGCTACCGGGCTGCCTCCCTTGCGCGCCCGTCTTACGCTTATAGCCGCGCCGGGTCAAAGGTTCAAGGCCACCACGGTCACCCCGTCGCTGCCCTCGCCGTGGGCGCCCGGACGGATGGCCGCCACGTAGGGGCTTTCGGCGAAATGGCCGCGCAGACCCGTGCGCAGGCGGCCCGTGCCATGGCCGTGGATCACCACCACGGGGCTGACGTGCTTCATCACGCACAGGTCGAAGAAGCGGTCGGCCTGGGCCACGGCCTCCTCTAGCCGCTCCCCGCGCACGTCCAGGGTGTTTTCGCTGTGGCTCAGCACGGGCCCGATGCCCGGCGGGCCCGGCACATCGAAGCCGCTCGCTCCCGCTTGCGCCTGCTGGGCCGCCGCCACGGCGGTGGTGGCCGGGGTCGAGCGCGTGGCGGCCGCCTGTCGGGCCCGGCGGGCGGTGTGCTGCGGCGTAGGGGCGTGCGGCGCCAGATCGCCCGGCTCGGCGAGCACCGTCAGGTTGCCCAGGGCCACGCGCGCCCGGCGGCCCTCGTCCAGCACTTCCAGCAGTGTGCCCACGCGATCCAGCGATAGCACGCGCAGCGGCGCGCCAGCGTTCAGCGCCCGCAGGGCCTGTGGCGTGAGCGCCTCGGGCGCCGGAGGCGGCGGACCGGCCGGGGGCAGCAGCTCGCGCTCCACCTGCGCCAGCTCCTGCCGCACCTGCTCGACGACGGGCAGGCTGTTGGCCGCTTGCAAGCCGCGCACGACGCGCGCGATGCGGCGCTTGGCGGCGCGCAGCTCTCGGCCGATCTCCGCGCGCTCCGCTTGGCGCACGCGGCGTTCCAGCTCGGTCACCCGGCCCTCGCGCGCCGCGAGCTGCCCGGCCAGGGACTCCTGGCGGCGGGCCTCCTGGGCCAGCTCGGCGTCGCGCGCATCCAGTCGGCGGCCCTGGGCGTGCAGCTCGGCCAGCAGCGCTTCCACCGCCTGGGGCCGGTCGGCCAGGCGTTGCTCCGCGGCCCGCACCAGCGCGTCGGGAAGCCCGTGGCGCTGGGCGATGGGAAAGGCGTAGCTGGCGCCCGGAAGGCCCGGCAGGAGCCGGAAGGTGGGTTGCAGGCGCTCCGCATCGAAGCTGACCGAGGCATTGCACACGGCGGGATTCTCCGCCGCCAGGCGCTTCAGGTCGCCGTAGTGCGTGGTGGCGAAGACGGTGGCCCCGCGCGCCACCAGGGCCTCCACCACGGCCGCGGCCAGGGCGGCGCCCTCGCGCGGCTCGGTGCCAGTGAGGATCTCGTCGATGAGCACCAGGTACCCCGTACCCGCGCGGGCCAGCAGCCCGGCCAGGAAGGCCACCTGCGCCGAGAAGGTGGACAGCGATTCGCTGAGACTCTGCTGGTCGCCCACGTCGGCGCTCACCTGGGCGAAGAAATCCATGCGGGAGCCGGGCTGGGCCGGGATGGGCATGCCGTGGCGCACCAGCAGCGCGCACAGGCCGATGCTGGTCAGCAACACGGTCTTGCCCCCGGTGTTGGCGCCGGAGATGACCATGCAGCGCTGCGGCGGCTCCAGGGCCAGGTCGTTGCGCACCACCGCGTGCCCTTCCAGCAGCAACAGCGGATGGGCCACGCCGCGCAGCCGTACGCGCCCTTCGTCGCCCACCTGGGGCACGCTGCCCCCATAGGCCTGGGCCAGCAACGCCTGGGCCTGCAACAGATCCAGGCGCCCCAGCAACGCCAGGTTGTGCGCCAGCCCCGCGGACGCCTCGCCCACCGCCGCGGAGAGCAGGCGCAGGATGCGCTCGGTCTCGCGCTGCAACGCCTTTTCGGCCATGGTCAGCGCGTTGGTCTCCTCCACCACCTGCTGCGGCTCGACATAGACGGTCTGGCCGCTGGCCGAGACGTCGTGCACGATGCCCGGCAGGTGCCGCCGCGCTTCGGCCTTGAGCGGGATCACGTAGCGCGCGCCGCGCAGGGTGTGCAGCCGCTCCTGCACGTGGGGCGCCAGGGCCGGACCGCGCAGCAGCTCGTCCAGGCGGCGGTGGATGGCCTCGCGGCGGCGCACGATCTCGCGCCGCAGCGCGTCGAGCTCCGGGTAGGCGCTGCCGCTGAGCTCGCCCGTGGGCGCGATGGCACGCTCCAGCAGGGCCGTCAGTTCGCCCAGGGGCGCCAGCGCCCGGCCCAGCGCCGCCAGGCGCGGCGCGGCGGACGGTTCGGCCAGCTTCTGGGCGCAGGCCCGCGCGGCGCGCTGGGTGGCCAGCACGCGGCCCAGCTCGTCCAGCAGCAGCATGCCGCCCAGGTGGGCCCGCCCCAGCAGTTCGCCGATGGCCTCCACGCCGCGCAGAGGCAGGCGCCCGCGCTCGGCCAGCAGCGCCGCAAGCTCGCCCACGTGGGCCAGAGCCTCGGCCGCGGCGGTCGCATCGGGCAGCGGGCTCAGGATTTGCGCCGCGGCGCGCCCCGGCGGCGTGATCGTGTGCCGAAGCAGCGCGGCCATCATGGCCGGCCAGGTGAGATTGGCCAGCGTGTGGTCGGGTGGCGGGGCGGCGTGGTCCATGAGTCGCTGGGGCTGGCTTTTGAAGGATGGCGGACGCGGGAACAGGCGGGGCCCGCGAGCGCCAGGGGCTACACGGTGTACAGCGCGCGCAGGGCGTCCTGGCAGTCGGTCACGGTCAGTGGCCCCATGCGCCGCAGCAGCGCCACGCGCGTGCGTGCCCAGGGCATGGGCTCCCCTTCCTCCGGCGCCCAGTAGCCCGGCAGGATGCACACCGCCGGGGTCTGGGCCAGCGCGGGCAGTTCCTTGCGCAGCAGGGCCATGATGCGCTCCGTCACGGGCAGGGGATGCTCGATGAGCACGACGTCCGCCTCGCAGCCCTCGAGCTGGGTGCGCAGCACGTCCAGGTATTGGGTCACGGCCTCGTCGTTCTGGCGGGCCAGGGTCTCCTGCGCCAACCCGCGCAGATCGCCCTCGCCCAGGCCCTCCTGCTGCATCCGCTCACGCAGGGCGGCGGTGTCCGCGGCGTTGAGCTGCACGGGCAATTCCAGGTCGTAGGGGAAGACCTGGGCCCCGTCGGGGCCCAGCGTGGGGTAGATGTCCTCGCAGGTCTGCATCAGCACCTGGCGGTTCTCGCCATTGGAGGCGATGAGGAACACTCGACGCACGGTGCGGCGATGGAACCAGTCGCGCTCGTTGGTGCGGCGCAGCTCGGCCAAGGCCGAGAGCAGCTCGTCGCGGTTCTGCGCCAGCCAGCCGGCCGCGGCAGTGTACACCCAGTCCAGGGCCAGGTTGGCTTCGGCGGCGTCGATCTTGCCCGCCTCGGCCTCGAAGAAAGTCAGGGCCGAGTCGTTCTCCGTGCTCTGCCGATCGACGTCGGCCAGGCGCGCGGACACCGCGGCATGCAGCTCGGCCAGGCGTTCGCGCGAGGTGGCCGTGATGATCATCAGCCCGCCGTCGCGATATTCCTGGAGACCCTCCATAGTCAGGTTCTGCAAGCTGTCCGCGTCGCGAAAGGGCGACAGGTCGAACCAGCGTTTCTTGGCGATGCCGGGCAGCGCCTGCAGCACGGCGCCGGCCTCCTCCTGGTCGTGGCTGAGCACCAGCACCTGGCGCATGCCCTGGGTCGGCGCGCCGTTCCACACCTGGATGGCATCCTTGGCATTGAGCAGGGCGTCCAGCTTGGACAGCGCCGCGTGCAGCACGCCACGTTCCTGCTCCAGCAGCAGCCGCCGGTTGACGGCCAGGGAAAGCCCCGCCTCGGCCTTGCGCGCCCGCGTGGCCAGGCGCTGGCAGCGCCGGTCGAAGTCGTCGGCGGTGATGGGCTCGCGCGGCTGCGCCTGGGGCGGCAGGTGCAGCGTGCTCCAGTCCAGCAGCGCGCCCAGGTGCGCCAGCGCCTCGTGCAGGGCGCCGGCCACATCGAAGAGCAGGTGCTTGGTCTTGCCGGCCGGGGGAAACTGCCGCGGGTCGCCGGAAAGATTGAGCACCAGGGCCGATTCGCGCAGGGTCCCGGCCCCCTCGTCGTGCGCCGTGAACACGCGCTGAAACCCGCTGCGCTGCAACAGCGCCTGCATGGCCTCGGCCAGGGCCGGCTCGTCGGCCCGGCAGATCACGGGCATGTCGCGGCGCGCCTCGGCATGACGCAGGCGCCGCGTGAAGGTCTCGTGCACCCGGCCGTGGTGGGTGCCGGCGGCGGCGATGACCTTGAGCACGGCCTTGAAGTGGGGATTGGCATCGGTCATCAGCCCCAGGTCGATGAGCTGCGTGAAGCGCACGCCGCCCAGCGTGATGCTCTGCACCCGCCCCACGGGAATGCCCGGAAACAGGAACAGCCCGCGCCGCTCGCGCATCAGCGCCAGCGGCAGCGCCGCATCGAGCTTGATCTTCTCGGCCTTGAGCACGTTGCGGATCCAGGCCGCGGGGGCGAAGGCCTGCTCGCCCTGGTGCACCGCCTCGATCTCGCTGAAGCCCAGCAGGCGTCCTTCCTCGATCTGCTCCGGGCTGAGCAGCTTGCGCGCGTGCGCGGGCTGCACGGCACTGAGATAGGCATTCACCCGCACCCGCGGGAATTCCGCCGGAAACGTTTTGAGAATCAGGTTGGGATCGGCGAGGGTGAAGCTGGCTTTCTTGTCCAGGTGCAGTTGCACCGGCGTGCGGCCCTGCACCAGCGCACGCAGGCCGTGCTCCAGCGCCGGAAAAGCCAGCACGAACGCGCGCGTGGCGCCGGATTCCCGGGCGGACCAGGATTCCAGCAGGCTCAGGCGCGCCTTCATCTCCGAGGGCGCCGGCACTCCGGCCAGCACGATGTCGGGCAGCTCGTCGCCGGTGCCGCGGGCCAACGCTCCGTCACGCAGAAAGGCCAGCTCCTCGGGCGTGGAAAACATGCCGGCGGAAAAGCGCACGTCCGGAAGGTAGGTGCGGAAATGATGAAACACGTTCTTCCAGATCGCCGGGGTCATGCCCAATGCGATAATCTTGACCATCATCGTCCCGAGCCGAACCTGGAATTTTTAGGGAACACCGTATAATCTGTTTCCTACTCTATTCAATACACCCTTCAACGCCGCCTACCATGCCCGAAAAGACCAATGCCGAACCTGCGGCGCCCGCCGCGGACGAATCCGCAGGCGCCTCCGTCGAGGAGGAGCCCTCTGCGGGCGCGGGGGCGGCGGCGACCGCCGGTGACGAGGAATCGACGCCCGAAGAAGTGACCGAGCTGCGGCGCTTTGTCGAGCCAAAGCACGGCAACATCCCCAATGCCGAGCTGGACGAGCTGCTGCCCATCTGCACGGCCGCCGACCAGAGCCATCAGCAGGTGCTCAAGCACATCAAGGATATCAAGGCGTCGGAGAAGGTGCTGCAACAGTTTCGCGCGCGGGCGGGCAACGTCACGCCGCAGGACGTGGAGCAGGCCAAGCAGAAATTCCACCAGGCGAAGCAGGCGTATATTCAGTTGGGCAACCAGATCAACGAAGGCATCAAGCGCATCCACCCCCTGGCGCAGATGTACCCCGAAGATTTTCTCGTGCAAAACCTCTACAAGGTCTACTTGGCCAAGCTGCTGTCGTCGCTGGAGACGCGCAATCCCGTGGAGCCCTTCGTGGAAGCGCTTTCGCTGGCCACCTTCGACTTTACCCGTCACGAGACCGCCGTGAGCGAAGCCGAGTCGCTCAAGGGACTGACGGTGGAAAAGAAGGCCGCGCAGATGCTGGAGGACACCAAGACCATGGTGACCATGCTGGAGGCGCGCTACCAGAAGCGGCAACTCCACAACCGGATGCACAAGGGGGAGGGCCGCAAACGCGTGATCCAGCGCCTGCGTCATTTTCTCACCCTGGATCCGGAAGATCTGCATACGTATATCTGGCTGGCCTCGCTGATGTCCGAGGAACTGGTAGGGGAGCGCAATCACAACACGCGCGTGGCCCTGCGCGACGACATTCTGCAATACTGCAAGCGCGCCTTCGCCAAGATCGACGACTTCCTGAACCTGCAAGGCATCCAGACGCTATCGGAACGGGACAAGCGCCGCTCCGAATACGTCAAGACCATCACCGCTATCCGCAAGCCGCTGGTAGATTCTCCCGCCTGATCGGTTTCGCCGGCAGCGAGCAGCGCAGGCCCGGCGGCCCGGTGCTCACGCCGCCCCGCGTGCGCCGCCCACGGCCCGCCACACCACGCGCCCCGCTCACGCGCGGAGCGGCGCCTCAGAAGCCCGTGCCCAGTTGAATGGACACGCGGTCCGCCGGATCGTTATAGAACACCTGGAAGTAGAATTTCTGCTCGCCATCGATCTCGACGCCCGCGCTGTAACTGGTGCGTTCCTTCACATCGGTGGAGTGCAGGAAGGCGGTTTCGCCGACGAATTGGAGCTGGTCGATGAGCTGCACCTTGAGCCCGGTGCTCAGGAAGCGATTGTCCAGATAGACGTTGACCAGGAAGCCACCCCAATTGCCGAAGGGGAACAGCTCGACGGTGAAGATGCCGAAGAACGAGAAGGGCTTGTCGTCGATGCGCGCGTCGCCCTCCTCGCTGTCGGTCGCGCGGCCCAGCAGCCCCAGCGCCACGCTGGAGAGCACCTTGTCAAAGGTCACCAGGCGCAGCTTGGCCTTGACCTCGGCGTGGTCGAACTCCTTTTCCGGCTCGGTGATGAAGTTG
>JACQHH010000231.1 GCA_016199125.1 Candidatus Lambdaproteobacteria bacterium | reverse complement strand
ATGGGCGGCTTCGGTCGCCGGGTCTATCCCCGCCGGCCGGAGGGCGGCTCCAGCTCGATTTCCTGGAAGCTCCCGCTGGTCTCGTCGAAGGTGGCCAGGATGGCGCCGTCGGGCCCCTCGCGGCGCACGCCGCAGACCAGGTATGCCACGCCGGGGTAACGCGGCATGTCGCCCCACATGGCCTGCTTCACGTCCTCGGCGGAAAAGTACGCCCCCACGTCCACGTGGGTGTGCACGATGGCGCGGATGGCCGCTCCCCGGGCGCCGAGCCGCTTTTCCAGGCGCATGAACTCCCCCGCATCCAGCACATAGCCCTCGCGCGCGGTGCGCGGAAAGCGCCGCGGATCGTCGGCGTGCAGGCGGTTGAGCATGTTGGGCAGGGGATGGAACTCGTCCACGGACTCCGGCGCGTCCGCCGGGCCGCTGAGCAGGCCGCAGGCCTCGTCTGGATAGGCCGCGAGGCCATGGGCGTAGCAGCGTTGCAGCAGCTCGGCGGGGATGTGCAGGGTCACGGGATGTTCCGCTGGGGCCGCCCGCGGCGGCGGGATTGTTGCATCGCCTGAAGGTCAGGGCGCGATGTCTGCTGCCGCGCCTGTGTGCCAGGGCGCGGTGCGCGAGGCATCGCCTCGGCCCCGCGGTGCGCTGGTGCGAACCAGCGCCAATCTACCGGCTCGACCGGCGCGGCACAATCGGCCGCATCTGGCGCTGTTTTTGCTTGGACCTGACATGACACACGGTCGAGAACGCTGCGACAGCAGGCGCCGCCCCTGCACGGCCTCCGGGCCTGCGCGCGCCGGGCGCCGGTTCTCCGCCGTGGCACCGCCCGACAACCCGGGCCCACCGGCTGAACACCGCGCCTTGCCGATGAATCGACCGTACGCCATTTTCGCCGCCCTGGCCCTGGCCACGCTGCTGTTGCTGGCCGCGGCGCCCCCGACGAGCCACGCCCAGACCAACTTTCCCTCCGGCGGCGCCAACGTGTTTCCGGGCACCCTGTTCGGCAACCAGCCCAGCCTGTTTCCCGAGGACGGCCGCATCAAGGTGCTGGCGCTGGGGCTCAATCCCTTCGGCCTGACCGAATCGGCCTCGGAGCAGATCGGGCTGATCCTCCAAAAGAATCTGGTCAACACCGGCCACTTCGTGGTCGTGGGCCCACGGGAGATGACGGCCGCCTTCGAGCGCGAGCAGCCGGAGCTGGTGGACTGCCGCGAGATCGCCTGCGGCGTGGAAAGCGGCAAGCGCCTCAACGCCGACAAGGTGCTGGTGGGCACCATCCGCCTAGATGGCCAGGAGTTCATCCTGCACGTGCGCCTGATCAACACCTTCAACAACATCACGGACTACCAGGAAGACCTGCGCTTCACCGACGAGACCATGGACGAGGACCTGTTCCGCCTGGTCAACAACATCTCCCGCAACTCCATCCGCATCGGCAAGGTGGTCTCCGCCTCCGTGCGCGGCGTGGTGGTGAGCCTGGGGGCGCGGCACGGGCTGCGCCTGGGCGATCGGCTGGTGGTCTACAAGCAGGAGCAGCCGACCAATCCCCTGCAGGGGGATTCCGCGCTGGAGCAGAAGAAGAACATCGCCATCATCAAGACCATCAACATCAACGAGAATTCCGCCGAGGCGATCCTGGTGCACAAGGTGGAGGACCCTCAGACGGACCAGTTCGTGAAGACGTATCTGGAGCCCACCCGGCAGGTGGAGCTGGTGGAGGACACGCGGCGCGAGATCGACACCAACATCCGCCTGGCCAACAAGGTGCTGCCGTTGGAGCTGGCGCCCGTGATGCTGGCCGACAGCGAAAAGCGCAAGTGGGAGCAGCGGCTGGGCAATGCGGAGACCCGCAAGACCACCTGGATCACCACGGCCGTGGTGGGGGGTCTGGCCTCCATCTACCTGCTGAACCAGTTCGACAGCAGCACCCTGGGGCAGATCGAGCTCTACGGCGCGATCGGGGTGACGGGCTACGCCGCGTGGAAGATCGTGCAGACCAACGACGAGATCAACACGCTGCACGTGGAGGGCCGTTCCAAGGGCTACATGGCGGGCCTGGACGTGAACTTCGGCGTGACGCCCCAGGGCCTGCAAGTGGCCCTGGCCTACCGCTTCTGAGCGGCGCCGGGCGAATTCCGCCCGGGCATCCACCGCGCCCGGCCTGCACCGCCGCGCCCGCATCCCCAGATTCCGCCTAAATTTTAGGCAGATTTTTAGGGAAATGCCCTGATTTCGGGCAGCGTGGCGCTGCCGGCCGAGCTCTGTCTTGAAATTTATTTCAATAATTACAGATGCTTGCAATAATCCGGGCGATGGCACGGATTCTGTAACAGAGACATGCAGCCAGCCCGATCTGCAGCCATAAGGAGCGAATCCTTGTTCCTGAGAAAGCGAGTGCCCGGAACCGGTTGCGGCGGGCTGGGCTTCTACTCCTGCCTCTCCTGAAGTCCCACGATTCCCATGTCCCGCAGGAACGTGTCGACCCCGGCGAAGCCCTGGGCGGCGCAAAACTCCATGAGCATGGCGCGCTGCTCGTCGAAGAAGCGGGCCAGGCGCGCGCGCTGCTGTCCATCCCGCACGGCGGCGCAGCGGATCTCGTACAGGAAGGCGATGCGGTCCAGGGCCTTGAGGTCGGCGGCCAGGGCCGCATCGGGCGTGACCTCCAGCCCCTGCAGGAAGCGTCCCTGAATCTCGTCCAGGCGCGCGCGCAGCTCCGGCGACTTGAGCGCGGGCAGGATGTCGCCCGTGGCGCTTTCGTGCAGGTCGTGGGTCAGGCCCATCACGATCAGCCGGTCGCGGCGCGGCGCGTCGTAGCCGTGAAACGTGGCCCAGTAGAGCCCCAGGAAGGCCACGCAGAAACTGTGCTGGCCCACATCCCAGTCGCCGAAGCCCGAGACGGCGAAGGCGCGCGGAATGCGGAACAGGTTCATCACCACGTCCAGGTTGGGCCGCCGCATGATGTCCTGCAGCTTGCCCTGGGGCGTCAGGATGTCGGTCGGGTCGCGGGGCATGGGGTCCGTGGATGCTGGGCCGGGGGGCCGGCATGCGCCGCCGGAGCGGGGGCGCATGCAGCGGCCGGCGCACAGTCCTGCCGGCGTCCGGCCGGGACGGCGTGCCGCGCGCGCCCGCGGCCCGCGTGGGGCTACTGGGACACCACGCGCCGGGCGGCCGCGCTGCCCTTGAGCAGAATGTAGTCCACCAGGATGTTGGCGCTTTCCACCAGGTACGGGTCGTCCTCGGGTTTCTTCTCGCCGGGCGTGGCGCCGCGGTGGACGCCATTGCCGCTGGGCGCGCCGTTGCTGTTGGCGGCTTCGGAGAGGATCTCCTTCATGCTCACCGCGCGCCGGCCCTTCTTGTGCTCCAGGTAGTCCTGCACCTGGGATTCCACGCCGCGGAAGAATTCGATCTGGCTGCGCCGCATGCGCGACTGGGCTTCCAGCGCCGGCAGCACGGGGGAGAGGTCGTCCCATTTCTGGAACGAGGCCGGGCGCACGGCATCCCAGGGCATGGCGTTGGCCAGGGACGATTCGCCAATGTCCATGTGGTTGTTCAGCGAGGGCAGCACGATATCCGAGGCCACGCCCCGGTGCTGGGTGGAGCTGCTGCCCGGGCGGTAGAACTTGGCCACGGTGGTCTTCAGCGCGCCCAGTTCGCGGGGCAGGCTGATCACGTTCTGCACCGTGCCCTTGCCGAAGGTGGAGGATTCGCCCACCACGATGGAGCGGCCGAAGTCCTTCAGGGCGCCGGCCACGATCTCCGAGGCCGAGGCGCTGTAACGGTTGGTCAGCACCAGCAGCGGGCCCCTGTAAAGGGGTTCTTCGTGGGGATTGGAAAGATACGTCACGCGCCCGCGGATGTTCTTCACCATCACCACCGGCTCGCGGGCGTTGAGGAACAGCCCCGCCAGCGACACGGCCTCGTCCAGTCCGCCCCCGCCATTGTTGCGCAGATCCAGGATCAGGCCGTCCACGCCGACTTCCACGAAGTCTTCCAGCAGCCCTTCCACGTCGCGCGAGGAGCTCTTGTAGTCGTCCGGGCTGGCGTTGCGCCCGGCAAAGTCCACGTAGAACGAGGGCAGATCGATGATGCCCACGCGGAAGGGCTCGGGCCGCCCGTCGCGGCGCACCTCCAGGCGCTTGCCGGAGGCCTCGCCTTCCTTGAGCTCGATGCGGTCGCGCACGATGGCCACCTCGTAGCGTTTTTCCACCAGGCGCTTGTTGGTGCGCAGATAGGCCAGGCGCACCACGGTGCCGCGCTTGCCGCGGATCATCTTGACCACGTCGCCCAGGCGCATGTTGCGCACATCCTCGAAGGGCATGTTGCCCTGGGCCACGGCCACGATCTTGTCCTCGGGCTTCAGCGTGCCCTCGCGCGAGGCGGCGCCGCCCGGGATGATGGTGGTGATGATGGTGTAGCCGTCCTCCCAGCGCAGCGTGGCCCCGATGCCCTCCAGCGACAGGCGCAGGGCGATGTTGAAGTTCTCCAGATCGTCCTGGGAGAGATAGGCCGAGTGCGGATCGAAGGACTTGGTGTAGGCGTTGAGATAGGCCGTGACGATGTCGTTGCGGTTGTACTGCTCGATGCGCAGGTGCAGGTTGCGGTAGCGCTTGGCGATCTCCTTGCGCGCCTCCTCCTGCGGATCGGCGGGCTTGGCGGCGGGCTTGGGGGCGTCCTTGGCGCCCGCGGCGGCCTTGTCGTCGGGCTGCTCGGCGAGCTGGGCCTGCTGCAACAGCTCCAGCTTGATCTTCTTGCGCAGCACCTCGGCGGCCTGGGCGGTGTCGGCCGGGTAGGGCGCCTTGCTGCGGTCCAGCAGGATGGACTCGTCGCCCTTCAGGTCGATGGGCGCGGCCAAGAGCTGCTCGACGCTCTGCTGGCGCTCGCCCATGCGCTGCTTGATGCGCTCGTACACGCGCAGCGCCAGATCGATGTTGCCCGCGGGCAACTGCTCGTCCAGGGTGGCCGAATAGCGCTGGAAATCGTCGACATCGCTCTGTAGAAAGAAGACATGTTCCGGGTCGAACTGGTCCAGGTACTGTTGCAGCATCTTGGCCGAGTGGGCATCGTCGAACTCTTCACGCGCAAAATGGTTGCGCAGGAAGGTGCGCACGATCTGCGAAACGTCGTCGCCGGTAAGCTGGTAGTCGCCGGCCCGCAGGGGCGCGGCCACGCCGAACAGCAAGACGAACGCGGCCGCCCACAGGATCAACTTGCGCAGCATGGAGAATAGACCGGTGGCTGGGGTGGCGTGGACCGACTCAGCACAATGCCTGGCCAACATTGCATGGATTCGCTCCCAATGTGCCCCAATTCCCCCGGAATGACAACGCCGCGCCGCCCGGGGGGCGGGTTGCGGGCCGCCGGTGGAGCCCCCTGAGGGCCCGTGCGCGGCGTGAGCGGAGCGGGATGATGAACGAAGAACTGGATAAGCTGGTCAGCCTGATGCGCAACGCGCGCCACGTGGTGGTGTTCACGGGCGCGGGCATCAGCACCGAATCGGGCATTCCGGATTTCCGTGGACCGGGGGGCGTGTGGGAGAAGTTCGACCCCAACGAGTTCCACATCGACCGCTTCCTGGCCAGCGCCGCATCGCGCCGCATGTATTGGCTGCGCAGCGAGGCCATGTATGCGCAGATGACCCAGGCCCGTCCCAACGCGGGCCACAAGGCCATCGCGGACATGGAGCGCCTGGGCATCCTCAGCGCGGTGATCACGCAGAACGTGGACGGCCTGCACCAGGACGCCGGCGTGTCCCCCGGGCGCGTGGTGGAGCTGCACGGCACCGCCCGGCACGTGGCGTGCCTCTCCTGCGGCCGGCGCATGACGCGGGAGGAATTCCAGCCCCTGCTCTCGCCGGAGGGCGATGCGCCCCCCTGCACCTGCGGCGGGCTGATGAAGCCGGCGACCATCTCCTTCGGGCAGATGCTGCCCCCGGAGGCGCTGGAGCGCGCCGGGGCCGCCACGGCCGACTGCGACCTGTTCCTGGTCATCGGCTCGTCGCTGGTGGTCTATCCGGCGGCGGGCTTTCCCCTGCTGGCCGTGGAGCGCGGGGCGCCCCTGGCGATCATCAATCACCAGGAGACCCCCCAGGACGCCGTGGCCACGGTGGTGCTGCGCGGCTCCTCGGGGCAGGTGCTGCCCACCGTCGTGGGGGCCCTGGCGCCCGGAGTGCAGGCGGCGCCGTTCTCACGCCCCACCTGACGCAGGTTGCCGGACAGAGGGCCGTCTGGGCGGCCCGCGCCGGGTGCGCTCAGGCCGTGAGCTGCGGAGCGCTGGAAAGCAGCACGCGCTCGGGATGGTTGGGGTCCAGCGCCACGGTGCGGTTGCGGCCGTCCTGCTTGGCGCGGTACATGCTCTGGTCCGTCATCTTCAGCAGCTCGTCCGAGGCCAGCGGCGTACTGTCGGTGGCCCCGGCCACCCCCAGGCTCACCTGGATGCGCAGGGCAATGTCCTGGCAGAAGAAGGCGTGTTCCGCCACGCGATGGCGCAGGTTTTCGGCCACCTGGAAGGCGGCGGGCAGGGGAGTCTCCGGCAGCAGCACGATGAATTCCTCGCCGCCGAAGCGGCACACGGTATCCTGAATGCGCACGCTGGAGCGCATCAGCCCGGCCAGGGTGAACAGCACCCGGTCGCCGCACTCGTGGCCGTAGGTGTCGTTGACCTGCTTGAAGTGGTCGATGTCCAGCATGATCAGGCTCAGCGGGCGGCTGTAGCGCTTGAAGCGCGCCCATTCCTCGGCCAGGCGGCGGTCGAACTCGCGCCGGTTGTGCAGCCCGGTCAGCGGATCGATGGTGGCCTGCACGGTCAGCGACTCGTTGAGCTTGGTCAGCTCGCGGTTCTTGTCCTGAATGGCCAGCAGCGCGCGCTCCAGCTCCGCGTTGAGCTGGATCAACGCCTCGGCATGGGCGACCACGCTGGCCTCCAGATTGCCCTTGAGCCGCTCCAGCTCCTGGATGGTATGCCGATTGGCGCTCAGCAGCGCCTCGCGGTCCCGATCGCGCTGGCGGTCGGCCCAGGCCGTGTTCACCACGTGATTGAGCTGCCCGCGCTCGAAGGGCTTGGCCAGGAAATAGTCGATGTAGACGCTCTGGATGGTGGAGAGCACCGTATCCAGGTTCACGAACGCCGTGAGAACGATGATCTTGGTGCCCCCGCCCAGCCGCTTCACGTCCTGCAGAAAGGTGGAGCCGCTGCGCTCGGCGATGCGCTGCTCGCAGATGAGCAGGTCCGGCGGATCGTCGCGCAGGGCGTCCAGCGCCGCCGGCGCATCGGCATACGTGCGCACCTCGTAGCGTCCGCTGAGCTGCTCGCTCAGCGCCTGCGTATCGCGCGGATCGTCGTCCACCACCATCACCTGGGGACGCCCCTGGCGCGCCGCCGCCGATACGGCTTGCATTGGAGGGTCCGATGCCATGCGCTCCTGCCGGCAGGGGGTTGGGGACACTACTGCGCCTATCTTCAGGGTAGCATTGGCGCTGGGGAGAAATCGAAACATCGCCGCCAGCGCCCGCGGCACAGCCGCCTTGGGCGCGCTGCCGCGGCGATGCACTGTCGCAAATCCGCCCTGCGGGCGGGACGCTGGGATGGCTGCCACGCCTTAGGGGCGCGTGGGCGCGGGCTCGAATGGAAGGGGCATGATGCGGTTCGCCGCCGGACAAAGCGGCACCCCGCTTGCGGACCCGCGGCCAGCCCGCGGCCGGGGCGGGCGCAAATGGTGCGGGGGACCGATGCTGGCGGCCCCGCTGCGCGGCGCGGGGTCGCGCCTATTTCTTGATGGCCGCCCGCAGGTTCTTGCCCGCGCGGAAGCGTGGCACGCGGCTGGCCGGAATCTTCATGATGGCGCCGGTGCGTGGATTGCGACCCTTGCGGGCTTGGCGCTTGGTGACGTGGAAGGTTCCGAATCCGGTGAGGGCAATGGAGTCGCCCCGCTTCATCAGCGCGGCTACCTCCTCGAAGGTCGAATCGACAATACGCGCCGTCTGGGCTTTGCTGAGCTTGGTTTTCTTGCTGAGGCGTTCGATGAATTCGGCTTTGGTCATATCCCCTCTCCCATAAGCGTGAGCGTTATGTCCCCTGGAGCGGATGCTGCGATCTTCCCTGCGAGCGGACACGGCCCGCGGCGTGCCCGCTCTTCCCCTATTCCCTAAGAGAAAACGGGCATGATATCAAGCAAAAGCCGACAGGGCGCGGAAAATCCCGGCATGGCAACGCCCAGGACCGCGCGGCCCGGCGCCGCGCGCCCCGCGGCACGCCCGCCCCGCCGAGGCCGGATGGACAGCGCGGGCGCCGCCGGGTTAGCGTAGTGACGGCGCCGCGGCCCGGCACCGCGCGCCCCGGCGAGGCCCTTCCGGTGCGGCGCCGGGGAATTCCGTGCCGCACAGGCTGCACGACGACCGCTGCACGCCGCCCCCTTCACCCCGCGCAGGCGATGCCATGATCGATCAGGAACTGCTGGACATCCTCGTCTGTCCGGAAGACAAGACGCAGGTGCACCTGGCGGACGATGCGCTGCTGGCGGCCGTCAACCGGGGCATCGCCGCGGGCAGCGTGCGCAACCGCGGGGGCGACCCGGTGCGCGAGGCCATCGACGGCGGGCTGGTGCGGCAGGACGGGCGCCGGCTGTATCCCATCCGCGACGAGATTCCCGTGATGCTCATCGAAGAGGCCATCGACCTGCCCCTGCGCCCGGACCAGCCGGGCGGACAAGGCTGACGCGGCCCATGGAGGTGCTCTCCTTCCTGCATCAGAAAGGCGGCACGGGCAAGAGCACCCTGGCCATCGCCAGCGCCCTGTGGCTGGCCGGCGCGGGCCGGCGGGTGATCCTGCTGGACACGGACTACCAGGGCACCAGCAGCGAATGGGGCAATCGCTTTGCCGAGCGCTTCGGCGTGGAGACGCGCTCCCAGGTGCAGCCCATCGTGCACCGCGAGCTGGAGCGCTTCCGCGGCAGCGCCGAATGGGTGGTCATCGACGGCCCGCCTTCCCTCTCCGAGATGAGCCAGAGCGTCGTGCGCAGCGGCGGGCGCGTGGTGCTGCCGGTGCGCCCCGCCCTGCCCGATGTGTGGGCCCTGGCCTGGATCGCCGCCATCATCGGCAAGCTGGCGCGCGAAGGTGCGGCGGCTTCGCCCCTGGTGGTGTTCAACCAGGTGCGCGACGAGCCGTTGGCGCCGCTGCGCAAGCAGATCGAAGCCCTGGGGCTGCCGGTGCATCCGCGGCCGATTCCGGCCGATGCGGGGTTTGTGGCGCTGTTTGCCGGGGAACCGCTGCCGGAGCATTTGCGCGGCATCGTCGGCGAGCTGGTGCAGGCCTCAGCCGGCGCGTGAACGCGGGCGATCGACGGTAAGTCCGGGGGGCGACGCCCGGAGCGGGATCCGCTGCACGTCGTGGCGCCTGGCGCCGCGCTAATCGGCGGCCGGACGGCCGGCGGCGGATGGCGCGGGGGTGCCGGGGGGCGGATCGTCGCGTTGCAAGGCATGGGATGGGCGGAGTTGTGCCGCGCGCCGCTGGAGATTGCCGAAGAAGGCTTCCCGGATCAGCTCGATTTCCTGGCTCATGTTGTCGATGCTCTCGTGCAGCGCGGCGATCTGCTGCTCGGTTTCCGAGGAGTAGTGGGCGCGCAGGGCCCAGCTTTCCTTCTGCGCCTCGAAGATGCGCGTGTGCAGGTGCAGCATGCGTTCAAGCTGCTCGCGCCAGTTGCGCACTTCCCTTTGATGGCGCTCCAGGACATCCATGGCACATCGCTCCGGCGGTTGGGGCGGGCGCGCGGTTGGTCGCCGCGGGTCCGCGGGCCGATCATACCGCAAGCCATGCAAGATCGCCTCCAAGACGGCCTGGCGGCGTACCATGCCCGCATGTCAGTGCACGGTGCCTGCACCGCCACGGCGCACGCTCCTGCGCTGGGGCTGTCCGCCCAGACCCGCACCAGGCGTGGCGGCACGGGGCGCGGGCAGCGGCATGGCGGCGGCGGGCTTGCTTCGCCGCGCGGCGGCAGGTACAACGCATGCCATGGCTCAGCCATCGCCGCGCCCACGCCTCGCCGCCCGGCACGCCGACCCGCATCCACACCGCTTCCCCGACCGCACATGGCCCGCACATACAAAGGCAAGCAGATCGTCATGGAATCCTTCCGCGCCCACGGCGT
>JACQHH010000228.1 GCA_016199125.1 Candidatus Lambdaproteobacteria bacterium | reverse complement strand
TGGTTCCACAGCGGCGACCTGGGCGTGATGCACCCTGACGGCTACATCGAGCTCAAGGACCGCGCCAAGGACATCATCATCAGCGGCGGGGAGAACATCAGCACCATCGAGGTGGAAAATACGCTCTACAAGCACCCGGGAGTGCAGGATGTGGCTGTGGTCTCCCGCCCGGACGACAAATGGGGCGAGGTGCCCGTGGCCTTCGTCACCCCGCGTGAAGGCGCCAAGCTGGAGGAGCGGGAGCTGATCGAGTTCTGCCGCAACAATCTGGCCCACTACAAGGCGCCCAAGGCCGTGTTTTTCCAGGTGCTGCCGCGCACCTCCACGGGCAAGGTGCAGAAATACGTGCTGCGCGAGGGTCTCTGGCAGGGCAAGCAGAAGCGCATCCAGGGCTGATCCTCGGCGCGCGCGGACGCGTGCCTAAAGAAAGGTGCGGGCTTCGGTGTGTTGTAGCTGATCCGCGGCGCGCGCGGGCCGTGGGCTGCTGCCGGCGCGTGCGCAAAGCCGGCGCCGCGGAAATGCAAATGTGAGGTTCGTATCGTGGGGATGGGCCGCGCCGGGTCGCGCCCGCACCACGACACCGCAAAAGAGGAGCGCGTTGCCATGCAAAACAGCCTGCCTCATGCAACGCGGGTAGTGGTTGTGGCAATATTGGCTCTATGCAGCCTGGCCCTGGCCGGCTGCGGGGGCGGCTACGCAGCGCAGCCCTGGGTAGCCCGGGGCGACAGTTGCGTGCGGGAATCCGGCGAGGGCCCCCTGCGCCGGGTCACCAACCGCACCGACAACGAGCTGTGCGACCGCAAGGTCAAGCATCGACATCAGGCGTATTTGCGCGTGGAAAGACCGGAAACGAGATAACCGAGCTTGCAGTGAGGCACACCATGGACAACACCCTTCTGCTCACCGCCGGGTACGAACCGCTGAAGATCATCAATTGGCGGCGGGCGGTGATCATGGTGCTGCTGGAAAAAGTCGAGGTGATCGAGGAATACGCACGCCACGTGCACAGCCCCACGATTTCCATCTCCCTGCCCGCGGTGGTCAAGCTCAAGCGCATGGTCAGACGCACGCCGCAGCGGGTGAAATTCTCGCGCCAGAACATCTTCTACCGCGACGCCTACACGTGCCAATACTGCCACAACACGTATCCTCCCCATAAGCTGACCTACGACCACATCGTACCGCGCAGCCAGGGCGGCAAGACCACCTGGACCAACATCGTCACGGCCTGCATCCGCTGCAATCTGCGCAAGGGCAGCAAATCCCTGCATGCCGTCAATTTCCGCCTGCTGAAAAACCCGGAAGAGCCCAAGTGGCTGCCGGCGTTCACGCCCCAGTTCAACATCGAAGCCGCCCCGGAGCCCTGGCGCGACTACATCGCCATGGCCGGGAGCTGAGGTCCCAGCGGATTTTCCACACGTCCTGCGCTGGGCTCCACGGGTGCGCGTCCTACTTGGCGCGCTTGCGTCCACGCGTGGGCTTGGTCGCGCGGCGGCGGGTGTCCCGAGAAGGCGCAGGTCCGGATGGCCGCGGGGCGCGGTGCCAGGCTCCTGGCTCCGCATCCTGCGCGGGCGACGGATCGGGCGCGGATTGCGGGCCGGCGGCGCGGCGGCGCAGCCCTGCGACGAATGCCTGGAAATCCGCAGGGGCCGGGACGTTGAACGACAGCGGCCGCCCCCCGTCCGGGTGCGCGAAGCCCAGTTCGCCGGCATGCAGCATGATGCGTGGCGCACCGCTGCAATCCGCCACGGGCTCGCCGAAGCGCGGGCGGTTGTAGAGCGTCTCCCCGCACAGCGGCAGGCCGGCCTCGGCCAGGTGAATGCGGATCTGGTGCGTGCGCCCGGTCTCCAGGCGGCAACCGATCAGCGTGCAGTCGCCCAGGGCCTCCTGCGGCGTCACGTGGGTCACGGCCCGGCGCCCACGGCTGGGATGGCTGCCGCGCAGGCCGTCGCCGCGGTTTTCCACCAGCAGGCTCTCCACGCGTCGGGGCTGGCGCAGCACGCCCTGGACGACGGCCAGGTAACGGCGCTGCACACTGTGGCGGCGGAACTGGTTGGCCAGGGCGCGCTCGGCGCTGCGCGTGCGCGCGAAGACCAGCACCCCGCTGGTGCCGATGTCCAGGCGCTGCACCACACGCAGCGGAGTCATACGCACCCTGACGGCACCCTGGACCTTGACGCCGGCGCGGCCCTGGGCGCCCCGCTGACGCTCCGCCCGCGCGATCAGCGGCGGCAGCAGACGCTCCAGCGTATCCGGCCAGGCGCCGCGCGGCAGGCGCTCGCGCTCCTCCGGATGCAGCACCGTGGCCAGGCCCGCGGGTTTGTCCACCACCACGAAGCCGGGCTCCAGGTGCAGGATGCGCACGGCGGACTCCGGGGAAGGCGGCGGCGCGGGCGCGCTGACCGGCGCGCTGGGCGGGGGCCCGGCCTGCGCCGCGTCGAAGGCGCCGTCGTGCGCTCCGCTGGCCTTCCCTGCCGTTGGGGCGTGATCCTGCGCGGCACGCCGGGACGGCGCCGCGAGGTGGCCGGCGGGCCCGCCTCGGCGCTTCCTGCTGGACGGCCGTTTGCGGGTGGCCCCGCGGGGCAGCCGGGGCACGCCTGGGCCGGCCCCTGTGAAACGTCGCTTCATCTCATGGACCCTGGTGCAGTGTCCACTCGTGGATCAGTTGCGCCGCGGCTCGGCGGACAGCCCCGCGGGCATGCGGCGCGCCGCTCAATCGGCCACGCCCACCCAGCATTTGAGGTAGTGGCCCTCCGGGAAGGCGGCGAGCAGCGGATGATCGGGAGCCTGCCCGCCCCGCGCAATCCAGCGCACGGGCACGCCGGCGCGCAGGGCCGCGTGGTGCAGCACGTCCCTGAACGCGTCCTCGTCCAGCAACTGCGAGCAGGAACAGGTGACCAGCAGCCCGCCGGGCCGCAGCAGCCCCAGCGCCATGGCATTGAGCTTGACGTAGGCGGCACGGCCCGTGGGCAGCGCCTTGCGGCCCTTGATGAAGGCCGGCGGATCGGCCACCACCACGTCGTAGCTGCGGGCGGGCAGCGCATCGAGCCCGCGCAGGATGTCGGCCCGCAACGTCTCCCAGCCGCCGCCCGCGGCGCGCACATTGGCCTCGGCCAGCGCCAGCGCCTGGGCCGAGGAATCGACGGCGGTCACCGCGACGGCGCGGCCGGCGGCCGTGGCGACGCGGCTGAGCTGGGCGCCCCACTGACCCACGTAGGCGAACAGGTCCAGCACGCGCAGGGGCGCCGGGTCGGGCCCGGCCGCCTGGATGCCCGCGCGCAGGCTGCCTGCGAGCAACTGCGCCACCATGCGTACGTTGGCCGCCTGGTCCAGGTAGAATCCGGTCTTCTGCCCGGCCAGCAGATCGGCCTCCAACGCGATCGTCCGGGCGGGATCGCCGGCGGCCCGCAGCACGATGCGCGCCCGTGCCGGATCGAGCCCGGCGGGATCATGCAGCAGCGCCGGCGGCAGCTTGGCCAGCCCCTCCAGCTCGCGCATGGAAACGTCGTTGCGCAGCACCAGGGCCGTGCGCGCCCAGCCCGCCGCCGCGCCTGCGTCCCCAGCGGCGCCCATCGGCCGCTGGGCCGACCGCTGCGCTTCATGTTCAACCAGGGTCTGCAGGGCCTCCAGCAGCGCGGCGTGCAGCCGCTCGGCGCCGGCGGTGTGTTCTTGCAGCACCAGCACCTGCGCCGGCGCGCCATCGGCGGTGTGCAGGCGGTAGCGATCCAGCACCACGCCGGGCAATTCGTCGGCCTCGCCGAAGACCAGGCGATGGCTCGCGGCGCCCAGTCCCAGCCGCTCGCGCAGTGCCGCGGCGCGTTGCAGACGCAGCAGCAGGCCCGCGCTGCACCAGGGGTGCTCCTCGGCGGCCTCGCGGCTCAAGGCGCGAAAGGCGATGAGGGTGTGGGGATGGCCGTAGCCCCGCGCCAGGAAACGGCCCGCCGCGTCGTGCAGCTCCACCGGGTCGCCCGGGGCAACCTGGCCGGGCCTGTGGGCCAGCTCATTGTTGAACACCCAGGGATGCCCACCGCGCAGGCGGCGCTCGGCGCGGGGTTTGAGGGTCCAGATGGGCATGGGTGCGGCGGACAGCATCGGCACGGGTGCCCGCATGAGGAAGCAAGGTGGAGCTGACGTCGCCCGATGGGCCGGGCCGGCGTGGGAACGAGGCCAAAACAGGTCAATCCGACACGGCAGCGCTGCGGGCCCTCCCCGGGGGCGGGCTGCAAGCGAAAAACCGGCCAGAGTTCGATTTTGCGGCGAAATCGACCCTCGCCGCGTTGCCGGCTGCCACGGGGCTCGCCCTGCGGCGGTCGAACTGACGGAGCGGGGCACACAAAAAAGCGCGCCCGGCGATGAGGCCGGACGCGCCGAACACTGCCCCCGCCCATGTCCCGTGCGGGCGCCGGCTCAATGGTCAATTGGGCCGGGTGTACACCGTCGGCGAAATGGGCGCCACGCCACTGCCCGGCTGGATCACACCTTTTTCCAACTCCGCGGCCGGGGTATCCGGGCCATCCGGATCGGCGATGGGCTCGGGCACGCGCTCCAGCGCAAGCTGGATATAGTCCATCACGTACTTGAGCGGCGTGATTTTCAGCGCCCGCTTGATCTCACCGGGCACTTCGGCCAGGTCCTTCTGGTTGTCCCAAGGCACCAGGGCCTCCTGCACGCCCCCACGCCGCGCCGCCAGCAACTTCTCCTTGAGCCCGCCGATCTGCAACACCTTGCCGCGCAGGGTGATTTCGCCGGTCATGGAGATGGTCTTGCGCACCGGGATGCGCGTGAAGGCGCTGACGATGGCCGTGGTCAAGGTGACGCCCGCCGAAGGGCCGTCCTTGGGAATGGCCCCTTCCGGGAAGTGGATGTGGATGTCTGTCTTGGCGAACAGGCCGGACTGGATGCCCAGCTTGCTGGCATTGGAGCGCACGTAGCTCAGTGCCGCCTGGGCCGACTCTTTCATCACCTCGCCCAGGCGCCCGGTGATCTGCAGCTTGCCCGTGCCGTGCATGAGGCTGACTTCTGTGAACAGCAACTCGCCGCCCATGGACGTCCAGGCCATGCCGGTGGCCACGCCCACCTCGTTGGCGCCTTCCACCACGTCGTGTTTGTAGCGCGGCACGCCCAGGAAATCCGTCACGCGCTTGGGCGTCACGGTCACGCGCTTGGTGGAGGGCTTGCGCACGAGCTGCGTGGCGACCTTGCGACAGATCTTGCCGATTTCCCGCTCCAGGTTGCGCACGCCGGCTTCGCGCGTGTAGCGCTGGATCACTTCCACGATCGCGTCGCGACGGAAGGTGACCTGATTCTTGGCCAGGCCGTTCTCCTCCTGCTGCTTCTGGATCAGGTGCTGGATGGCGATGTTCTCTTTTTCCAGCTCGGTGTAGCCGGGCAGGTTGATCATCTCCATGCGATCCATCAACGCCGGCGGGATGCCCGCCAGGGTGTTGGCCGTGCAGAAGAACAGCACGTCCGAGAGATCGTATTCCACCTCCAGATAGTGGTCCATGAAGGTGTTGTTCTGCTCGGAGTCCAGCACTTCCAGCAGCGCCGCGGCCGGATCGCCCATGACCCCCTGGGTCATCTTGTCGACCTCGTCCAGCAGCAGCAGCGGGTTGTTGCTCTTGGCCTTCTTGAGGGCCTGGATGATCTTGCCGGGCAATGCGCCGATGTAGGTGCGGCGGTGGCCGCGGATTTCCGCCTCGTCGCGGATGCCGCCCAGGCTCACCCGGGTGAACTTGCGGCCCAGCGCCCGCGCCACGGAGCGCGCCAGGGAGGTCTTGCCCACTCCGGGCGGACCCACCAGGCAGATGATGGGGCCGCGCATCTTGCCCACCTTCTTGGCCACGGCCAGGTATTCGACGATGCGCTCCTTGACCTTGTCCAGACCATAGTGATCCTCGTTGAGGATCTCCTCGGCCCGCTTGAGGTCGAAGTTGTCCTCGGTCTTCTCGCCCCAGGGCATGCCCAGCAGCGTATCCAGGTAGTTGCGCACCACGTTGGCCTCGGCGGACATGGGCGACATCAGCTTGAGCTTCTTCAGCTCCTTGCGCGCCACGTCCTCGGCTTCCTTGCTGAGCTTGGTCTCTTCGATGGTCTTCTCGTATTCCTCCATCTCGGCCTTGCCGTCCTCGCCGGTGCCCAGCTCCTTCTGGATGGCCTTGATCTGCTCGTTGAGGTAGTACTCCTTCTGGGTGCGGCCGATCTGTCCCTGCACCCGCTCCTTGAGCTTCTTCTCCAGCTTCTTGATCTCGGACTCTTCCAGCATGCGCTCGAACACCTTTTCCAGGCGCTCCTTGGGGTCCATCGTCTCCAGCAGGTCCTGCTTCTTCTCCAGGTCCAGGTTGAGCAGGGGCGCAATGCGGTCGGCCAGGGTTTCCGGCTCGTTGGGATCCAGGGAGAGCTGATCCACGCCCTCGGAGTTGCGTTTGATCTCCTTCAGATAGCCATCCAACTCGGCGCGGGTGGTCTTGGCCAAGGCGATCAGTTCGGTGGTGACATGGTGCGGCTCGTCCAGGCGCTCCACCAGCCCGGTGTAGGACGCCTCGTCCATGTTGGCTTCCAGGATGCG
>JACQHH010000232.1 GCA_016199125.1 Candidatus Lambdaproteobacteria bacterium | reverse complement strand
GTACAGGTGCGGCGCCTGCCACGCGATTAGGCGAAAGCACAGGCTACGGCCCGTGCGGCGCGGCGGAAACTGCGCCCCGCCCGCTGACCCCTCCCCAGTGCCTGCCCGCGCCGCCGCCGGCCGCCACGGGCAATATGCCTTGTGCCGGCCCGGAGCGCACTCCATGCAAGACCTGCTGCCCCTGGGCGAGGCCGTGGCCTCGCTGCTCAAATCCCGCGGTGAAACCCTGGCCGTCTCCGAATCCTCCTGCGGCGGGCTGCTCAGCGCGGTGCTGGTGGCCGTGCCGGGGGCTTCGGCCTATTTTCTGGGCGGCGCGGTGGTGTACACGCTGGCCTCGCGGCGGGGGCTGATGGGGGTGGAGGATGCGCAGATGCGCGGGATGCGCTCGGCGTCCGAGCCCTATGCCCAGCTCATGGCGCGCACGGCCCGCGCCCGCCTGGGTGCCACCTGGGGGCTGGCCGAGACGGGCGCCAGCGGCCCCACGGGCAACCGCTACGGCGATGCCCCGGGCCATGCCTGCCTGGCCGTGGCCGGACCCGTGGAACGCGTCGCCACGCTGGAGACCGGCGGCGCCGAGCGCCCGGCCAACATGCGCGCCTTCGCCCGCGCGGCCCTGGAACTGCTGCACGCGGCTCTGCGCAGCGCCTAACATCCAGCGGCCACGCCCGCCCGCCGCGGCGCTTGCCCCGCCGTGACAAGCCGGCCGGGCTTGGGGTAGGGTCAGGCGTCACAGGTCAGGCGCCCGCCTGCCGCCCGGGCGGCGGGGCGCCGCGCAACCAACTGGCGAACGAGGTGAGGGGCATGGCGACCAGCGGATCGTTCAGGTACCAGGCCATGGAACGCGTGGTCTTCGGCAAGCCGGCGGCCCAGGCCGTCAGCGACGAGGCCGCGCGCCTGGACGCGCAACGCGTGTTCCTGCTGGTCAGCGGCACGCTCAACCGGGAAACCGACGTGGTGGCCGGCATCCGCGACGCCCTGGGCGCGCGCTACGCGGGCGAGTTCCAGGGTATTCCGCCCCACACGCCGCGCGATGCGGTGGTGCGGGCCGCCGCCGCCGCGCGGGCGCTGGACGCCGACCTCATCGTCACGGTGGGCGGGGGCTCCGTGACCGACGCCGGCAAGGTGATCCAGATCTGCCTGCGCCACGACGTGACCGACCCGGCCCAGCTCGACAATTACCGCATCGCCTTCAAGGCCGACGGCACGCCCAGCGCGCCGGTGTACGAGGGGCCCACGGTGCGCCAGGTGAGCGTGCCCACCACGCTCTCCGGCGGGGAGTTCTATCCCCTGGCCGGCTGCACCGATCCCCTGCGCAAGGTCAAGGAGGGCTACCGGCACGACCTGCTGATCCCGCGCGCGGTGATCCTGGATGCGCGGATCACCGTGCACACGCCGCAATGGCTGTGGCTCTCCACCGGCATCCGGGCCCTGGATCACGCCGTGGAGGCGCTGTGCTCGCCCCAGGCCAACGACTTCTGCGACGGCGCCGCGTTGCAGGCCCTGCGGCTGCTGGGCCAGGGGCTGCCGCGCAGCAAGGCCGACCCCGCCGACATCGCGGCGCGGCAGCAGTGCCAGATCGGCGTGTGGAATTCCATGGTGCCCATCCAGGGCGGGATTCCGATGGGCGCCAGTCACGCCATCGGGCACATCCTGGGCGGCACGTGCGACGTGCCCCATGGCTACACCTCCTGCGTGATGCTGCCCCACGTGCTGCGCTACAACCGCGGCGTCAACGGCGAGCGCCAGGCGCTGGTGGCCGCGGCGCTGGGCCAGCCGGGGCGCGAGGCGGCGGAGGTGGTGGGCGAGTTCATTGCGGGCCTGGGCATGCCCCGCACCCTGGCCGAGGTCAACGTGCCGCGGGAGCAGTTTGCGCTGATCGCCAGGAACGCCATGCACGACCGCTGGCTGCACACCAATCCGCGCAAGATCAACGGGCCCCAGGACGTGCTGGAAATCCTGGAAATGGCCGCCTGAGCGCCCGCACCAGACCCGTGCCGCGACGCGCGGGAACCCAAGCACAAGGCCGTGACGGGCGGATGAGCGAGCAATTTCCCCAACGATTTGCAGGGCAGGTGGCACTGATCACCGGCGCGGCCCAGGGCATCGGCCTGGGCATCGCGCGGCGCCTGGGCGCCGAAGGGGCGCGGGTGGTGCTGCTGGACCGCAGCGCGGGGCAATTGCAGACCGCGGCCCAGACGTTGGCGGCGCAGGGTATTGCGCAGCACACGCTCTCCGTGGACGTCACCCTGCGCGACGCGGTGGAGGCCGCCATCGGCTCGGTCGCCCGGCAATGGTCGCGCATCGACGTGCTGGTCACGGCCGCGGGCATCACGGGCAAGACCAACCTGAAGACCCACGAGGTGGACCCGGGCGATTTCGACCGCGTGCTGGACGTGAACCTGCGCGGCATGTTCTTCTGCATCCGCGCCGTGCTGCCTCACATGCTGGCCGCGGGCTACGGGCGCATCGTGAACATCGCCTCCATTTCCGGGAAGGACGGCAACGCGGGCATGCTGGCCTATTCCACCTCCAAGGCCGCCGTGATCGGCATGACCAAGGTGGTGGGCAAGGAGTACGCGGGCACCGGGATCACGTGCAACGCGGTGGCCCCGGCGGTGGTGCGCACGGCGCTGGTCGATGCCATGCCGCCGGAGCAGGTGCGCTACATGACCGACAAGATTCCCATGGGCCGCACGGGGGAGATCGAGGAGGTGGCCGCCGTGGTCGCCTTTGCCGCCTCGCGGGAGGCCGGCTTCACCACGGGCTTCTGCTTCGATGCCAGCGGCGGACGCGCCGTGTACTGAGCACGCGCGAGGCCGCCCGCGATCCCGCCCCAATTCCTAGCGCCAGAAGGGCTTGCCGTATTCCGCCGCCGCGTCGGAGCGCGACAGGCCCACGTCCTTCAGCATGCGGTCGTCCAGCGCCATCAGGCGCCGCCGCTGCCGCGCGCGCTCCAGACCCGCCAGCAATGCGGCCACCGCCCGCCGCCATCCCCGCCGACCGCCGGTCAGAGTGCGAGCCTGCGGCGTGCCAGGCGCGTCAGGGCCCTGGGACGTTGCGGCCAACTGGCCGTGCAGTGCCCGGGCGGCGCCCGGCGTGATGAATGGCGCCTGCCCGGTGGCCAGGATGCCGCCGGCGAGCGCGCCATTGCGTTTCGCTTGGTTAAGTTCCGCTAAGTTCATTGTTCGCCCTCCCGCGATGGAAATCGGCCATGTATTGCTGTGATAGTGGTGATTCTGGGGCAGAACGTGCCGCTCCGCAAACGAGATTTGTTGCATCGATGATTAACCTGATCTAAATTATGGGCATGGCCTTCGACCTGCCCTCCCTCACCGGTCTGCGCGCTTTTGAAGCCGCCGCACGCAACCGCAGCATCAAGCTGGCGGCCCAGGAGCTGTTCGTCACCCCCGCGGCGGTGAGCCAGCAGATCAAGTCGCTGGAGGAGCGGTTGGGCGGGCCGCTGTTTCTGCGACATGCGCGCTCCATCGAACTCACCCAGGCCGGGCGGGGGCTGGCGGTTCAGCTCACGGACAGCTTCCAGCGCATCAGCAACACCCTGGACGGCCTGTTTCCCCACGACGAGGCCGGGGTGCTCACGGTCAGCGTGCTGCCCTCTTTCGCCGCCAAGTGGCTGGTGCCGCGCCTGGGGCGCTTCCGCCAGCAGCAGCCGCACATCGACGTGCGCGTCAGCGCCTCCAACAGCCTGGTCGAGTTCGGCCTGGACGATGTGCACCTGGGGGTGCGCAGCGGGCGTGGCGTCTATCCCGGACTGCGCAGCGACTACCTGCTGCCGGGCCACCTGTTTCCCGTGTGCAGCCCGTCCCTGTTGAAAGGGGCGGCCCCCCTGCGCGAACCGGCCGATCTGCGTCACCACACCCTGCTGCATGCGGAGCCTTCGGACTGGCCCAAGTGGCTCAACACGCACGGCGTCACAGCCGTCAACGGCACCCGCGGCCCGCGCTTCAGCGACGACGGCCTGATGCTGGACGCGGCCATCGACGGCCAGGGAGTGGCCATCAGCCGCGAAATCCTGGTTGCCGACGATCTGGCGCGCGGCCTGCTGGTGGCGCCGTTCGGGCGTTTGCAGGTGCACGACTGGGACTTTTTCGTGGTGTGCCCGCTCTCCATGGCCGACCTGCCCAAGATCGTGGCCTTCCGCGAATGGATCATGGAGGAAGCGCGCAAGACCGGTATCGTCGCCGACGGCTCCTCCGCGCCGGGCGCGGAGGAGCCTGTCCGGCCACCGGCCCCGCGGCGGCGGCGCGCCGCCAAACGCGCCTGAGACACGTGGAGCGCCCGGCCGGGTTCGGCGCACCCTGGGGCCCGGCGCGAAACATCGGCCGGCGAGCCACGGCCGTCTTGGCGACTTTCATCCGGGCAGGTGCTCCGCACGCCAGGACAGGAGGCGCGGGCGTGGAATGCATTCCACACGCCGCGATTGCGTCACGAGCGGTGCGGATTGGCTGGCCTTAATAAAAATATACCTACTTGATTTTCCGCATTGGGGCGGGTAGCGTCCGGGTTGGCTGCTCGGTTGTGAACGCTACGCCGCGGGAACGATGGCGGCCGAACCCTGGCCGGCATGCCGTGCTTTGGCGACGTTGGTTCGCGAAGTGTTGAGTGCTGTGATGCGCGATCGTCGTGAGGTCGAACGGATTCCCTGCGCCGGATGGCTGGAATACCGGCTGCAGGATGCGGTGGCGGGACAGATCATGGATATCAGCAAGCTGGGCATCGGATTCGTGGGTGCGCTGCCAGCGGGAGTGGGCGACACGCTGGAACTGGTGCTGATGAACCGCAACGTCGTGGTGCAGGGCTCGGTGCGCCACATCCGCCTCGGACATGACGAGCGCTTCCGCATCGGCGTGAAATTTGCCCGGGAGGAGGAGGACCTGGCCAGCGTGCTGCTGGAAATGGCCACCTGACGCCGCCGCCAGGCGAGCTACTGGAAGAAGGCGGGATTGCGCGCCAGGTCGCGCGTGATGTTCTTGTGGTGGGCCTCGATGGTGCCCCCGCCGATCTCCAGCAGCTTGGCCGCCCGCCACAGGCGCTCCACCACCGCTTCTCCCACGTAGCCGAACCCTCCCATCACCTGGATGGCCCGGTCCGCCACGTTCTTGGACATGGTGGCCGTGAACAGCTTGGCCGCGTCGGTCTCCATGCGGTGTCCCGGCGCCGCCAGATCGATGCGCCGCGCAATGTCGTAGACCATGCTGCGTCCGGCCAGGTACTCCGTGTAGGACTCGGCGATGTGCCGCTGAATCTGCCCGAAGCTGTTGATGGGCTGCTGGAAGGCCTTGCGCTCCCCGGCGTAGCGGTTCATCAGCTCCACGCAGCGCCGTGCGATGCCCAGGCCCATGGCGGCCAGGGTCAGGCGCTCGATTTCCAGGTTGCGCATCATGTGCATCACCGAGTCGCCCTCTTCCCCCAGGCGGTTGGCCACGGGCACGGGGCAATCCTCGAACACCAGCTCGGCCGTGGGCGACGAACGCATGCCGGCCTTGTCCTTGATGCGCTGACCCAGGGAAAAGCCCGGCGTGCCCTTGGGCACCACGAAGGTGGAGAGCGCATCGCCGGTCTTGGCGTAGACCAGGAACAGATCGCCCAACTCCCGGTCGTTCACGCAGCCGTTGGTGATCCACATCTTGCGCCCGGTGAGCAGGTAGCGGTCGCCGTCGCGCCGCGCGCGGGAGGTCATGCCCAGCACGTCCGTGCCGGCGCCCGGTTCGCTCATGCACATGCCCGCCACCCACTCGCCGGAGACGACCTTGTCCAGGTAGCGCGCCCGCTGCTCGGCGTTGGCGTTGCGGTAGAAGTTGTTCACGAACAGCATGCTGTGCGCCAGGTAGGACAGGGCGAAACCGGGATCGCTGGCGGACAGCTCCTCGTGGGCGATCACCGCCGCCACGGCATCCATGCCCGCGCCGCCGTCGGCCTCGGCCACCGTGATGCCCAGCAGCCCCAGCCCGCCCAGCTTGCGGAACAGGGGCAGGTTGAACTTCTCGTTACGCTCATATTCCAGGGCCTGCGGCTCCACCTCCTGTTCCACGAAGCGGCGCACGGTCTGGCGCAGCAGCACGGCCTCGTCGTTGGGCGCAAACAGATCGGGCAGATGGGCGCCGTGGGTAGTGGACACGGGCATCGCGGGCTCCGGCTGAGAGGAAATCGGGCGCAGGGACTGCACGCGCGCCCCGGCTGCGCCCCGCGGCGGCGCGGCGCCCCAGGGCACAGGGGATACCCCGGTGCGTACGCCCCATGCGCAGCCTCAGCATAGCCTTCCCCGCGCGGCATTGACCAGCGTCGCCGGGGACGGCGAGTCCCGGGGCGTCCGGGCAAGGGCGGACGCCCGTGCAGGCGGGCCGCTCCCGCGCGCGACGTTCTGTAATCTGGTTACATTCGCTCGCGGGGAGCGATGCTAGACTACAAATATTCCCAGTGATACTTGCTCACAATGATAACGAGAGGGTTGCCATGCACAACAACATCGTCGAATTGACCGACCAGTCCTTCGAGTCGTTCCTCAAGAGCGCGGGCCGGCCGGTGCTGGTGGATTTCTGGGCGCCCTGGTGCGCGCCGTGCCGGGC
>JACQHH010000216.1 GCA_016199125.1 Candidatus Lambdaproteobacteria bacterium | reverse complement strand
CTCCTGGCCACGCTGACCGTGGGAGCCACGCCGATCAACGAGAAGGTGAGCCGCTGGGCCTTCGTGCTCTACATCCTCTTCATCAACCTGGCCTCGGCCCACCACCTGCTGGTGGATCCGGGCTTCGGGCCGGCCTGGAAGGTGTGGAACACGAGCTACTTCATGTACATGGCGGTGCTGGCGAGCATGATCCACGGCTTCACGGTGCCGGCCGGTGTGGAGATCGGGCAGCGTCTGCGGGGCTACAAGAACGGCCTGTTCGAGTGGCTCACCAAGGCCCCCTGGAGCGATCCGGGCTTCTCGGCCATGTTCCTCTCGCTGCTCATCTTCGGCTTCCTGGGCGGGGTCACGGGCGTGACCATCGGCACCGAGCAGATCAACATCATCGGTCACAATACGCTGCGCGTGCCGGGCCACTTCCACACCACCGTCGTGGGCGGGACGGCGCTGGCCTTCATGGGCGTGACCTACTACCTCATTCCGCTGATCTTCCGCAAACAGGTGGCGTTCCTGGGCCTGGCCCGGTACCAGCCCTACCTGTTCGGGTTGGGCGTCACCCTCTTCGCCTCGGCCATGATCATCGCCGGGATGTTCGGCGTGCCGCGGCGGCACTGGGACATTTCCTTCACCAACGCGCCCTACAGCATGGAATTCCCGCCGGTCGTGGACCTGTTCCTGGGCCTGCTGGCCCTGGGCGGCGCCATCGCCTTCCTGGGCGGGATCATCTTCGTGTTGGTGGCGGTGGTCTCGGTGTTCTTCGGCAAGCCGCTCACCGAAGCCTCGTTGCGCGACGGCACGGCCCGCGTGCCCCAGGGCGTGCTGAAGCCGCCCGCGCAGCAATCCAGCGAGGAAATCCACAAGGCGCCGGGCACCATGGTGCTGGTGTTCATCTTCCTGGCGGTCTTCGCCATCTACTACTTCACCAACTGGAAGCTGCTTTCCCTGGTGTGGAAGGTCGGCTAACCCATTTCCCATCTGGCGTGACGAGGCCGCGGACGATGCTCCGCGGCCTCTTTTTTCGCGTACGACGCAATCGGCAGGATTCACCGGCGCCCGGCCTTTTGCGTCGACCGTGCCGAGTCGGTTCGTCAGCCGCGCCGCGCATCCTGGCCGCCGCTTTGCCAGATGCGCCGGCCCGGAGTAATCTTTGGGCCGGCTGGCGTTCCTCCGCGCCGCGCATCCTGGCCGCCGGCGCATGGCGACCGGCACGCGGCGTCACGTCACGCGGTGTCAAGGCGCAGGGGCGCCGGCCAGTCCAGCGCCGCGCCCGTCCACCCCCTTCGCCCCGCGCCCCATGTCCGCCCTGCTTGTCCGCTGGCGCATTTTCAGCGCCGCCCCGCACCGCATGTTCTTCTGGACCGGCGCGCTGTTTGCCGTCGTGGCCGTGGCCTTGTGGACGTGGCAGCAGACCAGCCTGTTCACGCCGCTGGCCGCGCCGGTGTTGTGGACGGTGCCCTATGCCCAGGCCCACGCGGTTCTGATGATCTATGGGCTGTTCGGGTTCTATTTCTGCGGCTTCCTGTTGACCACGTTTCCGCGCTGGCTCAACGCCGTGCCGGTGCCGCCGGCGCTGTACGGGGCCGCCTGGGCCGGCTACACGTTGGGCGCGGCGCTGTGCTTTGCCGGGCTGTTCGCGTCGCGCGGGCTGGTGGTGGGCGGCGTGCTGGCCCTGCTGGCCGGTCACGCGCTGGCCACCTGGGGCTGCGCGCGGGTGCTGCTGCGCACGCCCGGCTGGCCGTTGCAGCAGGTGCTGATCGTGGCCGGGCTGGCGCTGGGGCTGCTGGGGCTGGCCGCCGCGGCCTGGAGCTTTGCCGGCGGCAGCCAGACCGCGTACCGCGCCGCACGCTGGATCGGGCTCTACGGCTATGTGCTGCCGGTGGTGTTCACGGTGCTCTACCGCATGGTGCCCTTCTTCACCAGCACGGTGACCCCGGACTACGAGACGCGGCGCTCGGCCGCCGCGCTGCCCCTGTTCGTGCTGGCGCTGGCGGCCCACGGGGTGCTGGGCTTCCTGGAGTTCCCCGGCGCCCTGTGGCTGCCCGATGCGCTGCTGCTGGCCGTGCTGCTGCGCGAGCTGGTGCTGTGGCGCTTCTGGCGGGTCACGGGCCCGCCGCTGCTGCTGATTCTCTATGTCGCGCTGGCCTGGTTTGCGCTGGCCTTTGCGCTGAACGTGGGCGAAAGCCTGGCGCTGCTGCTCGCGGGGGCGCCCGCGCCACCCTTCCGCAATGCGGCGCTGCACGCGCTGACCGTGGGGGGCTTCGGCTCGCTGCTGCTGGGCATCAGCACCCGCGTGACCCTGGGCCACTCGGGACGGGGACTGCTCACCACCCGCGGCATTCACGCCCTGTTCTGGGGCTATCAGGCGGTTCCGCTGCTGCGCATCGCGCCGGACATCGCGGGCTACTGGGTGCCGGCGCTGGCCGTGCAGGGGTTCTGGGCCGGCTGGCTGTGGGTGCTGGCCTTTGGCGTATGGCTGCTCGGCATCGGCCCCATCCTGCTGCGCCCGCGCAGCGACGGCCGCCCCGGCTAGACGTCGCCTCCGCGGGTTGAGGCGTTGTGCCCCGCCGGCCCGGGCGCGCCGCGGGCCCGGCTTGCTTTTCCGCGAATAATTCTCCTAATGTCTGGACCCCGGCAGCGGCGGCGCCGCGAGGCGCCCGCGTCGCAACGCAGCCGTTGCCGCAAGATATCTCCAGCATCTTCATCCGCGATGGGGGGACAGCATGAACATTCGTCGAAATGCACTGATATTATTGCTTTCCACGCTGACGACCGTCCTGCTGGCACTGGCGCCGGCCGCCTGGGGCCAGATGGTGCCCAAGTCCAAATGGGGACCGAATGACGAGATCGGCGCGGCCAACCTGATCACGCCGGAATCCGTGCTCAAGGCGTCCAAGCTGATCAAGACCGGCAAGACATACAACCTGGGCATCGTCGTGGATTCCTCCGTGCCGGCCTTTCCGCCACGCTCGCTGAGCATTGCCGTGTTGCAGCCCAACCAGATCGGCACCTCCGGCCTGGGCCCCACGAAGACCACCTACAACGATGACATCTTCATGGGGTGGCTGGGCATTGGCCCGCAGATCGATGGCCTGGGGCACATCGGCGTGGATCACGTCTACTACAACGGCAACAAGGATACGGACTTCGCCAAGGCCGACGGGTTGAAGAAGCTGGGCATCGAAAAGCTGCCGCCCATCGTGACCCGCGGCGTGGTGCTGGATATGGCCGGCTACTACGGCAAGGACATCGTCCAGGAAGGCACGCCCTACACCAAGGAAGACATCATGGGGGCCGCCAAGAAGCAGGGCGTGAGCATTCAGAAGGGCGACGTGGTGTTGTTCTACTCCGGCTGGCTCAAGCTGCTTGACGGGCCGCAGAAGGACCCCAAGCGTTGGGGTAGCGTAGAACCCGGCCTGGGCAAAACCGGCGCGCAATATCTCGTGGAACGCGAGGTCGTGGCGGTCGGCGGCGACACCTGGGGTCTGGAGGCCGTGCCCTTCGAGAAGGGCGTAGGCGTCTTCGAGATTCACCAGATCCTCATTCCCATGAACGGCATCTTCATCCTGGAAACGCTGGATACCGGCGCCCTGGTGCGGGACAAGGCCTGGGAATTCCTGTTCGTCCTCGGCCCGGCTCGCATGCGGGGCGCCGTGCAGATGATCATCAACCCCATCGCCATACGCTGACGTAGCGCGGCATTTCATCCAGGGCCGCCGCTGGTGCGCGTATCGCCGTGCCGGCCGCGGCCATCGCGGCCGTGCGGCGGGTCTCTTCCAGCGCCCGCTGGTAGCCTGACGGGGAGAGGGCGCGGACCCTGCGCTCCGGGCTTCCTGCTCGGGCGACGCCCCGCAGTCGGACGGCGCCGTGCCCCCGCGCCCAGTCGGCACGCCGCGTAAGCGCCACCCGCAAGGCTTGGCGCCGCGCGCGGGATTGCGCTCTTGTCCTTATTTTTGCAGGATGGCAGGCTCTTCGGACACACCGCCTCGCCACCGCGGCGCACGGGCCCGCTTGCCGATGGCGCCGCGCGCGGATCTTCACCGGGTCACGCTTCGCAGGAGCCACACGGCGCATGGCATCCGACATTCGTGACCAGCCTGCGGCGCGGGATGCACCGTACGCGCAGGGCGACCGCCCCGTGCAGGATGGTGGCCGCGCGGAGCGCTCCGTGCCCGTCGACGGCGAGCGGCCCCCGGCGCCGGTGTCCGCGCCCGCTCCCGCGCCGCCTCCCGCCCCGGCACCGTCTTCCGCGGCCTTTCCGCGGCGCATCCGGACTGCGCGGGGCGGCGGCCTGCGCTTCTGGCTGTTGCTGGCCGCATTGCTGGCGTCCGGCGTGGTCTACGGCGTGTACTGGGCGGGCTGGGTGCGCGGCACGGTCAGCACCGACGACGCCCACGTGGATGCGCCCATGATTTCCGTCTCGTCGCGGCTGCGGGGACGCATCGCCCAGGTGCAGGTGGGCGAAGGCGACCGTGTGACGCCGGGGCAGGTGCTGGCGGCCCTGGACCATGAGCAACCGGCCACCCAGGTGGCGCAGATGACCGCCGCCCTGCACACCGCCGAAGGGCGCCTGCGCGAGCTGCTCGGCGCGCCGCGTCCGGAGCAGGTGGCCGTGGCGGAGGCCGAGGTGCAGGTGCGCGAGGTGCGCCTGCGGCGCATGCAGAACGAGCTGCTGCGTGCGCGGCGCCTGGCCCGGGCCAACGCCATTTCCGGGCAGGAACTGCAGGACGCCGAAGCCAACCGGGCGGAAGCCGATGCGGAGCTGACCGTGAGCCGCCGGCGGCTGGCCCTGCTCGTCGCGGGCAGCATGCCCGAGGCGATCCAGCAGGCCCAGGCCGACGTGGAGCTGGCCCGCGCCCGTCTGCGCGCGGCGCAGACCGATCTGGACGATACGCGCCTGCTGGCCAATGTGCAGGGCATCGTGGCCCGGCGCATGGTCGATCCCGGCGAGCACGTGGACGCCGGCCAGGCCTTGTTCCAGATCGTGGATGGCACGCACTCCTGGGTCGTGGCCAACCTGGAAGAGGACCAGATCGCCGGCGTGCGCGAAGGCATGCTCGCCGACGTGTGGGTGGATGCCTATCCCGGCCAGGTCTTCCGGGGGCGCGTGGGGCCCATGTACAACGCCACCTTGTCCATGTTTTCCCTGCTGCCCGCCTCCAGCGCCAGCGGCAGCTACGTGAAAGTGACCCAGCGCGTGCCCGTGCGCATCGACTGGGCCGCCGGGGCGCTGCCGCCCATGCTGCCCGGCCTGAACGTGGCGGTGCGCATCTACCTGCAGCGGGCGCCCTAGCTTCCCGGACACGCCGCCCGCCCGCCCCAGGCATTCTTCACGCAAAAAAAGCCCCGCCCGCGCGGCGCGGCGCGAACGGGGCTTGGCATGGCCGCCGGGTGACGGCCGGCTGCCGGGTGTGCCCAGGGCGGCCGCTACTTGAAGTCGGCCTCGCCAAAGTCCCGGAACTCTTCCGGGGCGTCGCCCGCGTCCTCCTGCAGGTCGCTGAGGATGCGCTCCCGCAACTGGCGCGGCTTGGACGATGCCGGACGCGCCGCGGGTTTGCCGTTGGGCGCCTTGGCCGGCCGGAGTTCCTTGGGCGGGGCGATGCGCCGCGTCGCGAGGGCGGTGTGCCGGGTGGCCACCGGCGCCGTATCAGTGGCGGCAGTGCCCGCGCTGTTGCCGCCCATCACGATGGACACCAGTTGTCCCACCGTCGTGCTCAGCAGGGCCGCCTGGGACGAGAGTTCCTCGCTGGCCGCGGCGTTCTGTTCCGCGGCGGAGGCATTGGACTGGGTCACCTGGTCCATCTGGGACACCGCGATGGTGATCTGATCCACGCCCTTGGATTGTTCCCTGCTGGCGGCGGTCACCTCCTGCACCAGGTCGTTGACCGACTCCACCGAGCGCAGAATCTCGTCCAGCAGCACCTTCACTTCGGCGGAGACTTCGACCCCCTGTTGCGCGCGCCCTTGGGACTCCTCGATGAGGGCGCTGGTGTCCTTGGCCGCCGCCGCGCTGCGCTGGGCCAGGTTGCGCACCTCCTCGGCCACCACGGCAAAGCCGCGGCCCGCGTCGCCCGCCCGCGCCGCCTCCACCGCGGCGTTGAGCGCCAGCAGGTTGGTCTGGAAGGCGATCTCGTCGATGGTCTTGATGATCTTGGCCGTCTTGTCGGAGGAATCCTTGATGGCGGTGATGCGCTCTTCCATGCGGGTCATGGCGTCGCCCCCTTTGCGTGCGCTGTCGCGGGCTTCCTGCGCCAGGCGTTCCACCTGCGCGGTGTGCTCGGCGTTCTGCTTGGTCATGGACGAGATCTGTTCCAGCGTGGCCGAGGTCTCCTCCAGGCTGGCGGCCTGTTCCGAGGCGCCTTCGGCCAGGGACTGGCTGGAGCTGGAGACCTGTCCCGAGGCGCTCAAGGTCTGCTCCGCCGCGGCATCCAGGTCGCCGGCGATGGTCTGCAACGATCGGCTCAGGCGCATGGAGATCACCACGCCCAGCAGAATCGCCAGCAACACGCCGACGATGGCCACGATCGTCAGGGCCATGCTGAAGAGGTCGCGGTTGCTGCCCGCGCTCGCGCCCCATTTTGCGGCTTCCGCGTCCTGGAAGGCGATCAGCTCATTGATGGCTTCCCCGTAGTGGACGGCCGCCGTACGATATTCATCGCCGAGGCGGATGACGATCTCCTGGTAGTTGGCGTGGCCGGGCGCTTCCGAGAGCTTGGCAATGGCATTGCTCGAAGCGATCAGCTTCTCCCAGGCCTTGACCACTTGCTGGTAGCGCTCCGCCTCGCCCGGCACGAATTCGATGGTCTGATAGTGGGCATCCGCCTTGACGTAGGCTGCCTCGGCCGTGGCGATGGCCTTGCGCAGGGTCGCCCGTTCCTCGTCGCTGCGGCCGGCATGCCCCAGGCGATTGGTGGCCACACGGATTTCCGCGGCTGCCGAACTCATTCTGTTCAACGTGATGGCATTCCCGAGATTGATCTCGGCGACGTGGTCATAGATGGTCGCCACCCGGAACACGGCCAGGATACCCATGGCGCCGACCACGACCACGAACGCGGAGACGGTCAGGAATGCCCACAACAACCGTCCCTTCAGACTGAGTGCTTTCAACATCCTCTACTCCCCTATGCTGAATGATTGATTCGCTGCTGGAGGTCGGTACGGCGTCGCGGAACCTCTGTGCCACCGCTCTTCCGCCACGACATCGCAGCATGACATTGCCGCCAATCCAGGCCATTCCCGCCCGAGCCCGCCGCGGACCGCGCGCGGCCCACAAGGCTCGGCCGGAGTGGGCTTTCTACCCGCGGAAATCAGTTGGATGGAGATACTAGTTTAACTCGTACTTAGTTTATTTCGTATATGATCGTTGCTACAGGCTCATGCCGCGGCTGAACCATCCACTGCGGGAATGATGATCAAACGCGAGGGTGCCAAGAAAGTTTCGGTGTTTTCGTGGGAAAGAATGACGTCGCAGCGCAGCCGCGTCGTGCTGTCGCAATATCCGCCACTGCTTTCTTTCCGCTGCGCGGCATGCGTGGGGCCGTGGCCCGGCTTGGGTCAACAGGACGAACACGTTGAGCTCCGCCCACGCCGTTCGACGTGAGCGGGGCTGTGCGGGATGCAGCCCGGCGTGCCGGCGCGGAGACGCCAGCACCGCCGGCGCACCCTACTTGAAATCGGCGTCGCCAACGTCCCGAAACTCGTCCGGGACGTTGCCGGCGCCCTGCTGCAGGTCGCCGAGGATACGCTCGCGCAACTGGCGCGGCGTGGACGATGCCGGGCGCTCCGCGGGTTTGCCGTTGGACGCCCTGGTCGCCCGGGTCGGCTTGGCGGCCTTGGCCTCGGCGATGCGTCGCGCCGTGACCGGTGTGGCCGGCCGGCCGTTGCCTGCATGCGCGCCGCCGTTGTTGCGTGCGACGGCGGACGCCAGCGTGTGCGCACCACGGATGTCGCCGCCCACGATGCGCCCCAGGGTTTCGATGCCCTCCGAGAGATTGCCCACCTGCGAGGTCATCTCCTCGGTCGTCGAGGAGTTTTCCTCCGCGCTGGCGGCGTTGTTCTGCGTGATGGATTCCATCTGCGTCAACGCCAGGTTCACCTGCTCGATGCCCCGCGACTGTTCGGTGCTGGCCGCGGCCACCTCCTTGATCAGCCCACTGACCTTGTCGATGGATTCGAAGATCTCGTTCAGCGCGCTGCCCACTTCCGTGGCCACGCTCACGCCCGCGTCGGCGCGCTGACGGGCCACCTCCAGCAGTTGGTTGGTGTTGCGGGCCGCCTCGGCGCTGCGCTGGGCCAGGTTGCGCACCTCCTCGGCCACGACGGCGAAGCCCCGCCCCGCGTCGCCCGCCCGGGCAGCCTCCACCGCGGCGTTGAGCGCCAGCAGATTGGTCTGGAAGGCGATCTCGTCGATGGTCTTGATGATCACCGCCGTTTGATCGGAGGAAGCCTTGATCTCGTTGATGCTCTCTTTCATGCGCACCATGGATTGCCCCACGCTCTCGGATTTTTGGCTGGCTTCGCCGGCCAGCACTTCGGCCTGCTTGGCGTTTTCCGCGTTCATGCGGGTCATGCTGGCCATCTGCTCGATGGTGGAGGAGGTTTCCTCCAGGCTGGCGGCCTGCGACGAGGCGCCATCGGCCAGGGATTTGGCGGTGCCGGACATCTGGTCGATCCCCGTACTCACCGAGGTGGACGTGTCGACCAGCGTTGCCATCACCGACTTGATGGCGTTGAGCAGGTTGGTGATGTTGCGCCGCACGAACACGATCACAATGGCGATCGCCGCCAGCAGCACCACGCCGCCGATCAGCAGCGTGTTCTTCAGGTTGGCGCGCACGCCGGCCTGCATGGGAGCCAGATCGGCGACCACCTCGAACGCCCCGTGCACCTCGCCCTCTTTCCAGTTCTCCATCTCGAAGCCCAGCGGGTCGATGCCGTCGCCGTTGTGGTCGTCGTCCTTGGTGCCGTGACAGCCCATGCAGTTCTTGTCCAGCTTGATGGGCCGCATGAAGCGCAGGGCATTCAGTTCGGGGTCGATCCGGTAGAGCTCCTCGAGCTGCCCCTTGCCCAATTCCAGCAGCATCTCCCGCTCGATGGCATCGGGCTCGTTCTTGGGATTGCGCGGCTGAATCTTCGGCACACGGAACTCGTAGTTCGCCTTTTCCGCGTTGGTCTGTCCCACCGTCCAGCCCGCCACAATGGGAATCGTCCAGTACAGGGAGGTGCTCCTGACGAACTTGATGCGCTCTTCCTTGGAGGCAAACGACTTTCCGGCCAGCGCCGCCTCCAGGTCGCGGATCAGCTTGCCGTCGTCAAAGGCCTTGTAGGTGCCGCGCAACCTGCCCATGTAGTTGCGCGCATTTTCGGCTTCGATGGTAATCGCGCGCGCCTTTTCGATCAGGGCGCCGATGGCCTGCTGTTCCGACATGCGTTTGTTGACGAAGAACACCGCAAGCACGCTGACCACGATCAGCGCGCTGAACAACAGCACGAATTTTTGCACGATACTCAGCTTCATCTGCTACTCCATTCGCTTAAATGGAATTAAGGACACTTAAGCCGCAGGCAGATTGCTTCGTCCAGCGAAGCATCCCCCCGGCGGCCGACCCCGCGACATCGGCCCGCACGACCGATGGCGCATTCCGACTCCAGCGTTCCCACCCGCTTCGCCCCGCGCGTTGATTGAGCCGCGGCGCAAAGCACAGCATGTCGCCGCAAGCACCGCGGCGACACCATCTAACCTGTCCGTTCAATACTTTATTAAATATACTGCTCGCGACGGCTAATGCTTGCTGAGAACATTAACCTCGCCCAGCAATTGTTTTGGGAGAAGATGACTCGAATAAACGGCGGGACCAGCAAAATGTTGCGAAAGATTGTCGAACCAATGCGGGCAACGCAGGAGCAGGCACGTTCCGTGGAGGCCAGGCGACATGTTTGATGTTTGCGGCCGACGCATGCTGCCGGCGTGTGGCGGGCCGATGGCTTTCCCTCGGGGCCGATTCGCGTTACAAGGCTACACGGCGGGGGACGCGGCCGGCCGGCCGCGGGGGAACGCCGCCAGCGGATCGATCCACGCCGCGGCAGGCCCGTGCCACGCCCCGCCCGTGCCGCCGTGGCCATGATCGTCCGCCGCTCTGGATTGCGGCACGTCCGGCCCGCCGCGGAGCCGCCCGCGTCGTGCCCGCCACCCACCCCGTGCAGGGAGACCGCGCCATGAGGATGATGTGCCATGAAGCTTGACACCCAGCTTGGCGGCACCGATCTGCGCCGGGTCGCCGCGGAAGCGCAGCGCCACGAGCGCATGGGCTTCGACGGCACCTGGACGCTGGAGAACATGCACGACCCCTATGTGCCGCTGGCCATCGCCGCCCAGCACACCACGCGCCTGCAGATCGGCACCAACATCGCCATCGCCTTCGCCCGCAGCCCCTTTTCCACGGCCACCACCGCCTGGGATCTGCAACACCTCAGCGGCGGGCGCTTTCATCTGGGCCTGGGCACCCAGGTGCGGGCGCACGTGGAGCGGCGCTTTTCCATGCCCTTCGAGCATCCCGCCGCGCGCATCAAGGACTACGTGCGCTGCCTGCGGGCCATCTGGGACAGCTTTCAGCACGATGCGCCGGCCACCTATGAAGGCGAGTTCTACAAATTCAAGCTGATCACGCCGGCCTTCAATCCGGGGCCGCTGGAGCACCCGCACATCCCGGTGTTCCTGGCGGGCGTGAACCCCACCATGCTGCGCACGGCCGGGGAAGTGGCCGACGGCTTCCATCTGCACCCCTTTCATTCCCAGGGCTATCTGCGCGACGTGGTGCGGGCCCACCTGGACGAAGGCGCCCGCACGCGCGGCAAGCGCGTGGAGGATGTGCAGATTTCCGGATCCATCTTCACCGTCAGCGGCGCCACCCAGGCCGAGACCGACGCGCAACTGGAAACGGTGCGGGCCAAGATCTCCTTCTATGCCTCCACGCCCAACTACCGCGCCGTGCTGGCCTATCACGGCATGGAGGCGCTGGGGCAGGAGCTGAGCAAGCTGGCCCGCGCCGGCGCATGGGACGCCATGGCCCGCAAGATTCCCGACGCCCTGCTGGAGCTGATCGCGGTGGTGGCGCCGCCGGCGCAACTGGCCGCTCGGCTCAAGGCGCGCTACGCGGGGCTGCTGCACCGCGTGTCACTGTACTATCCCTTGTCGCCGCAGGACCCCGAGCCGCGCTGGCGGGCCTTCGTGGACACTTTTCAGGCGGCCTAGACGCGCGGCCCGAGCGGGGATTTGCGCCGCGCCGGCCCACACGCCCGGGCGGCGTCGGGCGCCCGGCCCCCCGCGCACAACCACCGACCCTTCCCTCTGGAGCACCGCAGATGCACCTGGACACGCAAATGGGCAGCATGGACCTGGCCCTGGTCGGCGACGAATGCCGCCGCCACGAACAGCAGGGATTCGACGCCGTGTGGACCTACGAGACCACCCACGACCCCTACTTCCCCATCGTGCTGGGTGCCGCCGCCACGCAGCGCATCCACCTCGGCACCAACATCGCCATCGCCTTCGCCCGCAGCCCGTATTCGACGGCCCTGAGTGCCTGGGATCTGCAAAAGCTCAGCAAGGGGCGCTTTCACCTGGGCCTGGGCACCCAGGTGCGGGCGCACGTGGAGCGCCGCTTCTCCATGCCCTTCGAGCATCCGGCGGCCCGCGTGCAGGATTTCGTCAATTGCGTGCGGGCGGTGTGGGACACGTTCCAGAACGATGCCAAGCCGGCCTATGAGGGCCAGTTCTACCGCTTCCAGCTCATGAACCCCATGTTCAATCCGGGGCCCATCGACCATCCGCACATTCCCATCTACCTGGCGGGGGTGAACCCCACCATCTGCCGGGCCGCGGGCGAGGTGGCCGACGGGTTTCATGTGCATCCGTTCCATTCGCGGGAGTATCTGGAGAAGGTCGTGCGGGCCAACCTGGACGCCGGCGCCAAGAAGCGCGGCAAGCGCGTGACGGACATGAAGCTGGCCTGTCCGGTGTTCGTCGTCACGGGGGAGACCCAAGCCGAGATGGACAAGTCGCTGGAAGAGACGCGGCGGCAGATTTCCTTCTATGCCTCCACGCCCAGCTACCGCGCGGTGCTGATTCATCACGGCATGGAAGAGCTGGGCAAGACGCTCAGCCAGCACGCGCGCACCGGGCAGTGGGATGCCATGGTCAAGCTCATCACCGACGACATGCTGGAGCTCTTCGCCACGGTGGCCAAGCCGGCCAAGCTGCCCCAGGCGCTGCACGCCCGCTACGACGGCCTGCTGGACCGCATCTCCCTCTACGTGCCCATTTCCGGCGACACCCGCTCTTCCGATTGGAGCGGCTTCATGAAAGCCTTCCGCGCCGCGTAGCAGGCGGTCCTATTCCATTTCCACATCAATAGTGCGACAAACCGCGCGCTTGAGAAGGCCCGTGCAGCGGGCCGTCTCGAAAGCCGCGCCCCGCGCCCTTCGAGACGCGCTTCGCGCTCCTCAGGGTCGCGGGGAATTGATGCAACTTTGAAACGGAATTCGAATTACAAGGTGCGGAATAAGGTCTTGCGGGCACTCTGCCCCCACAAATCCGGCAGGGCGCTCGGCCACCCGCACCCTTTTGAATTCAGACCGTTGCGCGGCGGCTGTGCAGCCGCGCAACTCCATATGGGGAGCGCGAGGGGGTTTGCTCCCTCGCAGCAGGTTGTCGTTCGCAATCTGCTAGCGTCCCGTGAAGGCGGGCAGGCGCTTTTCGCGGAAGTGCGCCACGCCCTCCTTGAAATCGTCGCTGCGCAGGCTCAGCGCCACCTGGTCGTAGCCCTCCTGGATCGAGTCGTAGAAGCCCTGGTAGTTGGTCTTGTAGAGCTGCTCCTTCATGATGCGCATGGAGCGCGGAGAGACGTAGGTCACCATGTCCGTCACGTAGGCCCGCACGTCCTGGGCGAAGCTGGCGTCCGGGAACACCAGGTTCACCAGCCCCATGGCCAGCGCCTCCTGGGCCGTCACCTTGCGCGAGGAGAGCAGCAGGTCCATGGCGCGCGGCAGTCCCACCAGCCGCGACAGCATCCAGTTGGAGCCGTGCTCGGCGATCAGCCCCCGCCGCGAAAAGGCCGTCATGAGCACGGCCGAGGAGGCGGCGAAGCGCAGGTCGGCGTACAGCGGGATCACCAGCCCCAGCCCGGCGGCCGGCCCGTTGATGCCCGCGACGATGGGCTTGGGAATGGAAGGGAAATAGGTGTAGCGCAGGGTGTAGACCTCCGGCAGGTTCAGCCGCTGCTTGAGCTCGCCGTCCTTGAAGGTGTTGGCGCGCGCCTCCATCACGCTGTCGGCCTCGTCGCTGCTCCGGCTGATGGAACTGAGCATGTCCATGTCGGCCCCGGCGCAGAAGCCGCGTCCGGCTCCGGTGAGGATGATGGCGTACACGCTGTCGTCGTTGGCGGCCTGCACCATGGCCTGCTGCACCTCGCGGTTCATCTGCCGCGTCCAGGCGTTCAGCTTCTCCGGCCGGTTGAGGGTCACGGTGGCGATGCGCTGGTGCACTTCGTAGAGAATCTGCTCGTAGCTCATGCTGCGCTCCTCGGGTGTGCGGATGGAGCCGGTGGGCGGCCGGCGAGTGGTCGGGCGGCGGCGGGCGGGGCGCCGGGCCGCCGGCGCGCGTGCGGGGCAGCCCCCGGCGTTTGCGTGCCGCGATTTCGTGCTATGAAGCACCTACCATAGCGAAAAAACCGTGCACGGCAATGGGCCGGGTGCAAAGCCGGGGCAATTGCATTCCAGCCGCCGCTTCGTCGTTGCTGTCACCCTGAGCGCAGCGAAGGGTCTCGTTCAGCAGAAATCGTGGAGATTCTTCGCGCCGCGGTGCGGCACTCAGAATGACAACCGTTAGAATTCGATTGCCCTGTGTAAAGCCACCTTGCCGTGCAGCAATTCAGGGGGAGCGTGCCGTGAAAGCCATGCGCATCCATGCCTTCGGCGGGCCGGAGCAGATCCGTTGCGACGAGGTGCCCGTCCCCCGGCCCGGCCCGGGCCAGTTGCTGCTCAAGATGGCCGCCATCGGCGTCAACTACAAGGACACCCACGTGCGCGCCGGCGGCTACGACGTGCCGTTGCCCTTCACCCTGGGCCGCGAAGGCGCCGGGGTGGTGGAGGCCATCGGGCCCGGCGTCACGGGCTTTGCCCTGGGCGACCGCGTGGCCTTCGCCCCGGAGATCGGCGCCTATGCCGAGTACAACCTGCTCGACGCCCAGCGGGCGGTGCCGCTGCCGCAGGGCATCGATTTTGCCAGCGCCGCCGCGGCGATGCTGCAGGGCATGAGCGCGCACTTCCTGGTGCACGACACCTGGCCGGTGCAGGCGGGCCAGCGGGTGCTGATCCACGCCGGCGCGGGCGGCGTGGGGCTGCTGCTGATCCAGTTGTGCAAGGCCAAGGGCGCCACCGTGCTGACCACCGTTTCCACCGACGAGAAGGAGGCCGTCGCCCGCGCCGCCGGGGCGGATCATGTCATCCGCTACACGCAGGTGGACTTCGAGGCGGCCGCCCGCGAGATCGTGGGCGAGGCGGGGATCGACGTGATCTACGATGCCGTGGGGCTGACCACCTTCGAGAAGGGCCTGCGCCTGCTGCGCCGGCGGGGCATGATGGTGCTCTACGGGCGCTCCAGCGGCCTGCCCGACCTCAATGCGCTGGCCTGGCAAGGCTCGCACTATCTCTGCCAGCCCATCCTGGGCGACCATATTGTCACCCGCGAGGCGCTGCTGGCGCGGGCTTCGGCGGTGCTGCGCATGGTGGCCGACGACCGGCTCAAGCTGCGCATCGGGCGGGTGTATCCGCTGACCGAAGCCGCCCGCGCCCACGCCGACCTGAACGGCCGCGCCACGACCGGCAAGCTGCTGCTGCAACCCTGAGCCGGGGCTGCCACGCGGTGCTGGCGGGCCGCCGCCTGATGTGCCACGATAAACGGGTGTGCCGCAGTCCGGCAGTGACTTCGCCGGTGTTCACAGCGAAGCAATTCCACAGCGAAGATTCCATGAAACGCATCATCGGCCGCGTCGTGCCGGCCCTTTTTCTCCTGGGACTTATGAGTTCAGCCAATGCGGCGGGTGCCGATCGCGCAGACGGTCTGTACGCGCATTTTGCGACCAACAAGGGCGAGATCGTCGTGCGCCTGTTCTACAAGCGCGTGCCCATGACCGTGGGCAACTTCGTGGGCCTGGCCGAGGGCGGCCTGGAATGGACCGATCCCCGCGACAACAAGGTCAAGAAGCAGCCCCTCTACAACGGCATCGTGTTCCACCGCGTGATCGCCGACTTCATGATCCAGGGCGGCGATCCGCTGGGCAAGGGCTTCGGCGGGCCGGGCTACAAGTTCCGCGACGAGTTCAACAAGGAGCTGCTGCACAACAAGCCGGGCATCCTGTCCATGGCCAATGCCGGCCCCAACTCCAACGGCAGCCAGTTCTTCATCACCCACGTGCCCACGCCCTGGCTGGACGGCAAGCACACGGTGTTCGGCGAGGTGGTGCAGGGCATGGAGGTGGTCAACGCCATCAAGCAGGGCGACAGCATCAAGACGTTGAGCATCGAACGCGTGGGCGCCGATGCCAAGGCCTTCGACGCGGTCAAGGCTTTCAAGGCCGGCGCCGGGCGCTGAGGCGGTCCAGGCAGGCTCCCTTCCCCGTGCGCGCCGGGGCCCGTTGCCCTGGCCGGCCCCATGGG
>JACQHH010000222.1 GCA_016199125.1 Candidatus Lambdaproteobacteria bacterium | reverse complement strand
GCCTCGGTGGGCGTGAGGCGGGTTTCCGCCGCCAGCAGCAGCACGCCTTGCACCACGCCGTCCCACAGCAGCGGCAGCCACAGGCCGTCGTCGGCGGCCAGGCGCTCCAGCAGCGCCAGTTCCTCGGCGGCTGGCGCCTGACCGCTCGCCGCGCGCAGGTGCACGGGCTGCATGCCCGCGGCGGCCATGGCCGCGCACGAGGTGCGCAGCGCCAGGGGGGGGCGCGGCAGGTCCTCGGCCTGCGGCGCCGTGCCGCCGCGCACCGCGCATGCCGCCGGCTGCAATGTCTGGCCGTCGCGCCAGAACAGCGCGGCCACGGTGAGCGTGGGCGGCAGGCCCGGCGCCTTGAGCAGCGCATGCAGCAACGTTCCGGCGTCGTCCAGGGTGGCCGCGTGGGTGGCCCAGACTTGCAGATCCTGTTGGCGGCGCCCTTGCTCGGCCATGCGTTCGCGCTCGATACCGATGCGGCCCAGGTGCTCGCGCAGCGACAGGGCCAGCCCCGCCTGGCGGCCCAGCGCCTCCAGCCGGGCCACGTCGCCCGGCTCGTAAATCAGCCGCCGCCGCTCGGCCTCCAGGTAGGCCACGCCATGCCGGCGCGCGCCGCTGTGCAGGGGAATGCACAACACCGAGCGCGTTTCGGGAAAGCCCAGGCTGTCGCGTCCGGCGGGCGGCTGGTAGGGATCGAGCAACTGTCCGGCACCCTCCTGCCACACGGCATCCACCAGCCAGCGGTTCACCGGCGTGGCCGACACGCCGGTTGCGGTGCCCTGGCCGGGCAGTTGCGCGGCCAGCAGCAGGGCCCCATCGCCGTTGGGCAGGAACAGCGCGCCGCGATCCGCATCGGCCGCCTCCAGCAGCGCGCGCAGCAGATCGCGCTCCCACAGCCCCTGCTCGGCGGGCTGCAAAGCCCCCAGCCGCTCGATGAGACCCAGCAGTGCGCCGTGACCCGTGCCCTGCGGGGAGGAAAGCCCGCCGGCGGGCACTGCCGGTGCGGTGCTCTCGACGCCCACCAGCAACGGGTCCATGTCCACCACGCGCCGCAGGTTGCCTTGCAGCAGCGTGGCCCCCACGGTCTCGAAGTGCGACAGGGCACGCCCGCACCAGTGCAACCAGGTATCGGCCCCGGTAGCCTTGAGCGCCTGGCCCACGCGCAGGCAGAGCAGTCCCTGGGGAATGCGCGCGCCCTGGGCCTCCAGTCGCTCGGACGCTTCCTCGGCCATCGGCAGCGCCGCGTCGGCCCGGTCGTGCAGGATACGCGACATCGCCTCCAGGCGCGGCAGCTCCAGGCGCAGCCGCGGAAGCCAGCCGGCACTGGCGTCCAGGCGGCGCAGCAGCACATCGGCCTGGCGCAGGTAGTCGTTGCGCTGCTCGATACGCTCCGCGGCGCGCAGCAGCAGGCCTTCGGCCAGGGCCGCATCCAGCCGCGCCTCCAGCGTGGGCGGCACGTCGCGCCGCTCCCGCACGCGCTGCAACAGGTCCAGCGCCTCGCCCTCGCGGCCGATGCTCAACAGCAACTCGGCGGCGAGCAGGTGCAGTGTGGCCACGCCCGCGGCCTGGGTGCGGGCGTCCAGTTGGGAGGCGGCCTGCACCAAGCGCCGCACGGCCTCGTCCGGGGCCAGGCGTCCGGCCATGCCCTCGGCAAAGGCGCCCAGGGCGCCGCTCCAGGTGAGCGGCTGGGGCCGGCCGATGGCCGCGGCGGCCAGCGCGTGTTCGGCGGCGATGCGGCGCAGGCCCTCCAGCGGCCCTTGCAGGCGCGCCAGTTCGAACTGGCTGGCCAGCACGGTGGCCTGGCCCAACAGATCGCCCAGCCCCGCGAAGCCGCGCAGGGCTTCGCGCAGAGTCTCGCCGGCCGCGTGCAGTTCCAGGTGATTCAGCGCGCAGCGGCCCTGGGCGGCCAACAGCAGTGCGCGCTCGAAGGCAAAGGCGTTGCGGCGCAGCAGCTCGCCGGCGGCGCGCAGGGAGGCCGCCTCGCGGTGGCCTTCCAGCTCGCCCAGGCGGATCAGCGCGCGCAGCAGCAGCGGCGTGGGCTGGCGTCCGCTCAACAGGCGCAGCACCTTCTCGTCGGCGAGTCCGGCCAATGGCGGATCCTCCGCGGCCAGCAACTGGGCCGCCAGCTCGTACAGCCCGGCCAGGCGCAGCTCGTGGCTCGTGGCGGCGGCGGGCGAGGCCGCGTCGGCCGAGGCGCGCAGGGCCTCGTAGCGGATCCCCACGCCGGTCATCCAGCGCGCCAGGGTGGTGCCCACGCTGGACGCGGGCAGCGTGGCGCCGGCGATGTTCAACGCGTCGCGCACGGCCTGCATGGCGGCGGACGTGTCGCCGCGTTCGGCCTCGCAGCGGGCCGTCCAGGCCAGCGCCTCCACGTGCTCGCTGTCGGTGCCGGGCCCGTCCCGGAAGGTGCGCAGCGTCTCCAGGGCCTGCACGTGCCGGTGCAGCAGCGCCTGGCATCGGCCCAGGGCCAGCAGCATGCCGGGACGCCGGACGTCGCGGGCGATGCGCGGCAGCAGCGGCTCGCCCCAGGCACAGGCACCCTCCAGGGCCTGGTGCTGCACCGCGGCGTGCATGGCGTGCAGCCCATGCTCCACAAAGCGCGCCACGTCGCCGGCGGCCTTGAAGTGCAGGGCGATCAGGTGCTGGCGTTGCAGGGGCAGGCTTTCCGCCTCGGCTTCCAGGTGCGCCGCCAGCACGCGGTGATGCTCCGTGCGGCGCTCCTCGGGCGTGGCCTGGGCCACCAGCGCGCGCATCAGGCGATGGCGAAAGCGGTAGCCGCCCGGGCCCCGCGCCAGCACCCCGGCGCGCAGCGCGGCGTTGAGCCGCCCGGCCACCAGCTCCGCAGGCAGATTGTCCAGCAGCGCGCAGAGCGGCTCGAAGGACACCGGCCCGGCAAAGACGGCCGCGGCTTCCAGCAGCAGCAGCAGGCCGGCCTCCAGCTCGCCCAGCCACAGGCGCAGCAGCCCGGCCAGATCCTCCGGCAGGGCCTCGGCCTCCAGGGCGGCCTGATCGATGCTCCAGGCAAATCCGCCGCCGGGCCAGGGCCCGTCGCAGGTGAGCACGTGCCGGGCCAGCAGGCGACGCAGGGCAAATTCCTGGGCCATGGGATTGCCGCGCCAGCGGGCGCGGAGCCACTCGGCGAGCTGCGCGGGCAGCCGGTCGCCCACGGCCGGATCGAGGGCCACGGCCTGGCCCCCCAACAGGCGGTCCACCTGCGTGGCGGTCTGCTCGGCGGTCAGGGCCGGCAACTCCAGACGCAGCGGCGCGTCGCGGGTGGCGCCCTGCCCGGCCAGCCAGTCGGCCAGGGCTCCGCCGGCGGGCACGCGGCCCTGGGTCATGCTGCACAGGGCCAGGATGGCCGCGTCGTGCAGGCGCCGGTGCAGGTGCTGCAGCCAGGCCAGCGAATCGGCGTCGGCCGTCTCCAGCGCTTCCAGGTACAGCACCAGCGGGCGCTTGGGCTCGGCCAGGGCCACGAACAGCTCCGTGAGCACATGCAGGGTGCGCGAGCGCTCGCGTTCCGCGGGCAACGGCACGGGCGTGCCGGCCTGGGGCAGCAGGGCGCTGAGGGCCGGCACCATCTCGGTGAGCACGCCGGCATTCTCGCCCAGGGTCTGGTGCAAGCGTTGCAGCAGGTCGCGCCGCTGCAGATCGGGCAGGCTGGGCCAGCGCATGAGCAGGCTGTCCAGCAGCGCCAAGGGCAGGTGGAAGGGCGGGGCCCAGCCCGCGGGCGGGGCCTGGGCAAACAGGGCCAGCCCCTGGGCCGCCTCCACAGGACCCAGCGTGCCGAGCATCACGCTGCGCCGCCCGCTGCCCTCGGCCCCTTCCAGCACGATCCAGGTGCCGTGGCCGCCGCGGGCGCGGGCCAGGGCGGCCAGCACGGCCTCCTCGGCCGAATCGCGTCCCACCAGGCCCGCATCGGCCGGAAACGCCGCCGGGCGATCGCTGCGCCCCAGGTCGTCGCGGGCCTCTCCGCCCCAATGCGCCAGGTCCTCCAGCAGGCCCGCCGTGGCGGCGTAGCGCTCGCGCGGGCGCTTGGCCATCAGCTTCATCACGGTGGCGGCCAGGCGCGGGGGAACGCGCGCGTTGCGCGCCCGCGGATCGGGCACGGGACTCACCAGGTGTTGGCGCAACATCTGGTGCGGACTGGCGGGGGGATAGGGCAGGGCACCGGTGAGCAGAAAATACCCCAGCACCCCCAGGCTGTATAGATCGGCCCGCTCGTCGGGCGTGGTCTCCAGCCAGGGCGCCAGCTCGGGTGCCTGAAATGCAGCGCCGTCGGCCCGCGCTTGCAGGCCCTGGGCGCCGTCGAGCAGGTGCCGTGCGGGATCGGTCAGCACGGCCTGCACCTCGCCGTCTTCCCGCGAGAGCAGCACATTGCTGGCCTTGAGATTCAGGTGCAGCACGCCGGCCGCGTGCAGCCGGCCCAGCGCCGAGGCCACCTGGCGCAGCACCTCCACCGCCTCGCCCACCGCCAGCGGCGCTTCCTGCAGGGAGCGGAGCAACGGCAGGCCGGGAAAATACGGCAACACCTGGTAGGGGTGGCCGTTGCCGTGGGCCGTGCGCAGGGGCAGCAGCAGGTGGGGATGGTGCAGGCCTTCCAGCGCCCGCAAGGTGGCCAGGTAGCACAGGCCGTCCTCGCCGCGCAGGTCGACGTCCGCGGCGAAGAGCTGCACCGTGAGCATCTCGCCGCTCACGGCATCGGTCGCCACGTACAGCTCGCCCCGCGGGCCGGAGGCCAAGGGCTGCTCAAGTCGATAGCGTTGATTGAGGGTTTTGCCCACCATGGCACATCCCTGTGCGTTTGAGGGGCGGCCTCCTTGGCCGCGCGCGGTGGAAAGTCCCAAGCTAAGGGATATCAAATTGGCGCTGCCGATACAAATTGAAAGTGACCGGGGACCGACGCTGGGACAAGGTTGCTTGCCGTGCCCCTGCCGGCGGTGCCGTGCCGCCGGCGTGCCGGATGACGCCCCGGCGCGCGCTTGCGCCGTCCGCCCGGCGGCAGTATCCTGAGCCCCAGTTCACGGCCCGAACCGGCCGACGCATGCGCTCCGATTCATGCGCCCTTAGGCGCGGGCACGACACGTGTCCGACGCGATGGAGCATGAACGATCAGGGTTCCGGCGGAAACGCCTGGGCCTCCCGACAGGAAAGGAGCCACGTGTCCCCCGCACCCGCCGCGGCGGCGCCTTGCCGCCGGGGAAGCGGGGCACGCTTCTCCCCTGTGCATTCCCATCGTTGCGCGTGCATGTGGCCGCGGCAGGCGGCACCGCCGGCGTGGCGCACCCGCCGCGGGCCCTTACGGGCAAGGAGCAGGGGCATGGATCACACCACCGTCGATACGCTCGGGCGGCCGCTGCGCGATTTGCGCATTTCAGTGACGGACAAATGCAATTTCCGTTGTCCGTATTGCATGCCCATTGAAATTTACGGCGACGGTTACCAGTTCGCGCCCAAATCCACCGTGCTCACCTTCGAGGAGATCACGCGCCTGGCCGGGCTATTCGTGCGGGCCGGGGTGGAGAAGATTCGCCTCACAGGCGGGGAGCCGCTGCTGCGCAAGGGGCTCACCGAGCTGGTGCGCCAACTGTCCGGCATCGCGGGCCTGCGCGACCTGACCCTGACCACCAACGGCTGGTTCCTGGGCGAGCAGGCCCAGGCCCTGTGCACGGCGGGGCTGCGCCGCATCACCGTAAGCCTGGACTCGCTGAATGCGGAGGTCTTCGGCCGCATGAACGGTCGGGGCTATGGCGTGACGCGCGTGCTGGAGGGTATCGCGGCGGCCCAGGCCGTCGGGTTGCAGCCCGTGAAGATCAACGCGGTGGTGCAGAAGGGCATCAACGACCACACGCTGGTGGAGCTGGCCGCCTGGGCGCGCGAAGCCGGCGTGATCGCGCGCTTCATCGAGTACATGGACGTGGGCAACCGCAATGGCTGGCGCCTGGACGACGTGGTGCCGTCGGCCCAGGTGGTGGCGGCCATCCATGCGGCGTATCCCCTGGAGCCGGCGGAGCCCAACTATCGCGGCGAGGTGGCCCAGCGCTACCGCTATGTGGACGGTCGCGGGGAGATCGGCATGATCTCCTCCATCACCCAGCCCTTCTGCGGCGATTGCACCCGTGGGCGGCTCTCCACCGACGGCGAGTTCGTGACCTGCCTGTTTGCCACCAGGGGCAGCAATCTGCGCGATCCGCTGCGCGCCGGGGAGACGGACGAGCAGTTGCTGGCGCGCATCGACGCGGTGTGGGGCCGGCGCACGGATCGCTACTCCGAGCTGCGCACGGCGGAAACGCAGTTGGCCGATCGCAAGTTCGAGATGTACCGCATCGGCGGTTGACGCCGGATCGCCTGCGTTCCGGCATGGCCGACCGACGGCTCATGCTCGCCGCCTCGGTCTTATTCTCTTATGTTCAGCGCCAAGGTCCGCACGCGGTTTGCGTCGCGGCGGCCGCGCGGGCGACGCTCATGGTCCACGCGCCGCGCAAGCGGAGCCGTGCGCGGTGCTCCTGCGTGCGCAGGTGGGAACGCGTAGCGTCACCGCCATCTCGCCGCGGCAATCTGCTTCAGACGGAAGGCGTGCGGCCGTCGGCGACGGGGTCCTGCGGGGGCCGGGGACGGGAAGAGGCCACCAGCTCGTCCAGCACCTGCTTGCGGCGCTCCAAGCGTTCCTTGCTGCGGTAGGTGGAGGGGGGTGCGGCGCGTTGCGAGCATTCCAGGGCAGAGAGGGGACAGCGTTCGCAGGTCTCGTTGAGCTCACGGTGCGAGATGCGGTCGTCGTCCCAGAAGCGTACCTTCTCCTTGAACTCGTCGGTCATACGGAAGCCCAGCGTGACGCTGGTGTTGGTGTCGGGCGTGAGCGCCAGGGGCCGCGCCAGGGCGATGCACAGGTACTCTTCCTTCTGGTTGAGGAAGCGCGAGACCTGCACGCCCACCACGGGCGACGCAGGGTTGCCGGCGCGCTGGCGCTCGGCCAGCTCCTGCAGGATTTCCACCGACAGCCAGCGACGGCAATAGTGCTCGTCCAGCCCGATGCCCGTGGGAATGGGTACCTGCGACATGTTGAACTGCTTGCTGAGGCGATAGCGGGAGTCGGTGCTGGGCGAATTGTTGAAGCGCAGGAAGTGCAGTTGCTTGAGCCCCATATGCCGGGGCACGACCTGGCTCAGGCGGTACATGAAAATCTCGGGCGTAACGTCGTAGGCCGCCATCATGGCCAGGAAGCGCTCGCCGTCCCAGCGCTTCTGGCGGAAGAACCCGCGGATGTCCTTGGTGATGCGCTTCTCGTTGATCAGCAGCGCCCCGGCAAAATAGGACGCCCGGAAATCGTTGAGCACCTGGTCGAAGGAGGTGACTTCGGCGCGGGAGGAGGTGATGCCCCGCGAGGTGAGCCCCAGCGCCCGATAGCCCAGCTCCCGGCCCACCTGGAAGGCCTTCTGCGAAGGCGTCAGATGCCCGTTGACCAGCAGCCGTGGCGGCGGCGTGTCGATCCACACCGAGCGGAACCCGGCCAGCTCCGGATATCCGTCCAGCGTCTGCTCGTCCACGCTGATCCTGTGCTCGGTCAGCAGCAACTGGCGCAGGAACGCGTAGGAGACCGGGGCCTCGGGATCGATGGCGTGCGCCTTGACGTACTTGGCCACCGCCTTCTCGATGTCCTCGAAGTAGTTGTCGTGCGACTCCTGGTACGAGCGCAGCATGGCGTGCAGAAAATGCTCCACCTGCATGTCATAGCTGCGGGCGATCTCCACGAGCGTGCGCACCAGCGCGCCCGCCTCGTGGGGGGCCTTGGTCAGCAGGTTGATCACGTCGTGTTGGGAAATGCCGAAGAGCTGCAGGGGGAGTTCGCGGACAACCGGTGAATCGAGAATGGATTCCAGCAGGTTCAGTTCCTTGTCCAGTTTCAGCGATACCAGCTCGTCGTAGCCGACGCCCAGCGTGTCGGCCAGAGCCATGATCTTGTCGGCCTTGGGGTACTTCTTGCCCTTCTCGATTTCGTTCAGGTAGGAGGGCGACAGCCCCGCGCGCTCGGAGAACTCCTTCAGACCCCAGCCTTTCTCTTCGCGAAACTGTCGCAGTTTCAGCCCGAAAATGACCTGTACGCTGTCTCCTCGCATGGCTCTCCCCGCATTGCTGCACCGCTCTGCTGGTCTCGGTTGGCACCCTGCGCAAGGTTAACATCGCCCCTGCCCTCGGTCAATTTCTATTCGCTAATAGCGAATCGCTTGTCGCGAAAAAATAGACTCCAGCGAAAATTCGCTTGACATGCGAATTCGCTGTTTGATACAAGCTGATCGACGACACGGAGCGGAATAGAAAATTCAGCCGGCCGTTGGTCTTTTCCCTGATTATTTGGTGTTCTGTCAGGGGTTCACCAGAGCGAATATTTCTATTCACGAGCAGCGGGAATGAGGCGGGGGGTGAACCACCCGCTGCACGGTCAAAGGAAGGCAAAACAGTGAGCGCGAACAATCACAGCAGCACCGTTTCCGGGCGGGAATTGTGCCCTGGGGTGGCCATCAATCCGGCCGCCTGGACCCCCGCGGCGCGGGCGGTGCTCACCGGCGGGGCGGTGGATTTCATCGCCGGGCTGCACCGCAAGCTGGAGCGGGAACGGCAGGAATTGCTGGCGGCACGTCAGTCGAACCAGGCGCGCATCAACGCGGGCGAGCTGCCGGACTACCTGGAGCGCAGCTCCAAGGCGGCGTCCACGCACTGGAAGATCAATCCCATCCCCGACGACCTGATGACGCGGCGGGTGGAGATCACGGGGCCGGTGAATTCGGCCAAGATGGTGATCAACATGCTCAGCCGCAGCGCCGAAGGCGCGCGCGCCGATGCGTCGATGCTGGATTTCGAGGACTCGCTGAAGCCCTCCTGGGCCAACGTGATGGACGGCCAGCTCAATGTGCAGGGTGCGGCGCGGGGCGACCTGCGGCACGAGGAAAAGGGCAAGGTCTACCAGCTCGACCCCAACGACATGGCCGTGGTGCTGGTGCGCCCCCGGGGCCTGCACCTCAACGAGGCCAATCTGACCGTGGATGGCAGGCCGGTTTCCGGCGGCCTGCTGGACCTCGGGCTGGCCATGTACCACGCGGGCGGCCTGCTGGTGGAACGCGGCAAGACACCGGCCTTCTACATTCCCAAGACCGAGCACCACCTGGAGGCGCGCTGGTGGAACCGCCTGTTTGTCGCCGTCCAGGAAGCGCTGGGGATGCCGCTGGGCACCATCAAGGCCACGTTCCTCATGGAGACGTTGCCGGCGGCCTTCCAGATGGAAGAGATCCTCTACGAGGCGCGCGAGCACGCGGTGGGGCTGAACGTGGGCCGCTGGGACAAGATTTTCAGCGACATCAAGGTGCTGCGCAATCACCGGGACCGCGTGCTGGCCGACCGCGCATCGATCACCATGCAGCGGCCGTGGATGGCCAACTACGCGCTGCGCTGCGTGCAGATCAGCCACGCCCACGGAGCCTTCGGCATCGGCGGCATGTCCGCGTTCACGCCGGGCCGCACCGCGGCGCTGCGCGCGGAACAGACGGCCAAGGTGGTGGCGGACAAGCAGAACGAGTTCAACACGGGTCACGACGGCTGCTGGGTATCGCATCCCTATTTCATCGGTCCGGCCATGCAGGCCTTCACCAAGCAGAACCAGCTCGACGTGCTGCACGCCGGCCGGGACAAATACCCCGACCTGCTGCCGCAGGCCATCGGCCCCAAGACCATGGCCGGCCTGCGCACCAACGTGCGCGTGGGCATCGGCTACATGAACGGCTGGAAGCAGGACATCGGCTGCGTGGCCTGGGACAACCTCATGGAAGACTTGGCCACGCTGGAAATCTCCCGCGTGCAGACTTGGCAGTGGCTGCACTACGGGGTGCAGTTGGACGACGGCCCGGCGGTCAGCCGCAAGCTGGTGCAACAGGTGTTTCAGGAAGAGCTGGACAAGATCGCCACGGAAGTACGCCAGGAGCAGGGCGCGCAGGCCGATGCGGCGATCTCGGGCTTTGAACGGGCCGCCAAGGACGCCGAGGCGGTCTTTACCCGCGAAGAGTTGAGCGATTTTCTGACCAACACTTCCGAGCTGGCCACCTAGGCCCGGCGGGGAAAAATGTCGGCGTCCCTTTGCCGTTGAGCGTCAGACTTGCCCACAAGATGGGCGCGATTCATTTTTCCCGCCGGCGCCGCAGCCGGCTCCAAACCCGAAGGAGAATCCCATGGTGGAGAACAGCATCACAGAGCGCATCCAGGTCAGCGAAATGATTGAGCGAAGGCAACGGACCTTCGACAATATCGTCGCCGGGCGCGTAAAACCTGCGGAGACTCCCGAGGAACGGTACAAGGAATTCCGGTTTCCCAGCCAGCACGCCAGCAGCCTGCTGCGCCAGATGCTCCAGGAGGAGCACTACGTGTTCGCTCCGGGGCTCTACAATGCGGGTGGCATGAAGCTGGCCGCGCATGCGGGCTTCAAGGCCGGCTACCTGAGCGGCTACTCCTACGCGGTGGAGGAGCACGGCGTGACGGACGTGGGTGCCTTCAGCCGCTCCGAGTTGGCCGAGCAGGCCGCGCGCATGGTGCGGGCCAGCAACTACTGGGTGCGCGAGAAATACGTCATGGACGGCGAGGTGGTGCGGCCCCTGCCCCTGGTGATGGACCTGGAAGACGGCCACGGCGGCTTCGGCCAGGTGCAGATGTTCATGCAGCACATCCTGGGCGCGGGCGTGGCGGCTGGGCACCTGGAGGATCAGGCCGAGCGGCGTTGCGGCCACCTGCCGGGCAAGGTGCTGGTGACCAAGGAAAAGCAGATCGAGCGCTTGCTGGCAGCGCGCGCCGAGGCGGACCAGATGGGCCAAGACAACTTCGTGCTCATCGCCCGCACCGACGCGGCCACGGCCCGCTATACGCCCGAAGGCAAGATCGGCAGCATCGATCTGGCCATCGAGCGCACGCTGGCGTATGCCGACGCGGAGATCTTCAATCGCCGCGCGATCGATCTGGCCTGGTGCGAGTTCAAGGATCAGGACTGGGATTCCATCATTTACTGGGCGCGTGCCGTGCGCAAACGGCATCCGCACCTGGACCTGGCCATCAACCTGTCGTCGTCCTTCGACTGGACGGATCGGCGCTTCCAGCCGGTGTTCAGCATGGAGCAACTGGCCGACGAGGGCTTCAAATACATGTTCATGACCCTGGCCGACAACCATGCGGGGCGCAACGGGAGCTGGCAGTTCTTCAAGGACGTCCTGGCACGCGGCACGCGGGCGTTCGCGGACCTGCAGGAAGCCGAGCTGCGCTCCGGCACGCCCTCGAAGAGCCACAACCTGCTGGCCGGCACGAACGCCTACTTCGTGGGCGGCACCGTGTTCGGCTCGCAGAGCTTTGTGTCGGACGACATGCGCGGTTCCGACGCCGAGCTCTCCGGCGTGGCGCCGTAGACCCCGCGCTGTTCGTCCCCCGTCATCCGCGGCGGCGCTCCGTCCCTCAGGGGACGAGCGCCGCGGCGCCCCTTGCAGCTCCGCTCGCCTCAAGTCTTGCAGCACCGTCGCCGTGACACCACCGACCACATGGTGGACTCGCCTTCCCGCCAGCCGGCACGGGTCCGCGCTGCGCCGCCGCGCGTTTCGCCACGGGACGCCGTCTGTTAAGATGGCCTCGAACCCGGCGCGCGGCCGCCCGCGTGCCCGCCCCGACTCCGCAACGCCCTTGGATGCGCCATGACGCAGCCCGCCGTCCCCGCCCCGTTGAACAAGCGCTGGCGCTATCATTTCCTGGGCATCGGTGGCGTGGGCATGAGCGCGCTGGCGCAAGTGCTGCACCGGCGCGGCTACCGCATTTCAGGCAGCGATATCCACGACAGCGAAAGCCTGCGCGCGCTCTCCAGCGCCGGCATCGGCGTGTGCGTGGGACACAGCGCCGCGGCGCTGCTCGAGGCCGATGCGGTGGTCTACACGAGCGCCGTGCCGGCCGCGCATCCCATCTGGGCCGACGTGACCCGGCTGGGGTTGCCGCGCTTTCACCGCGCGCAGGCGCTTGGCGCGCTGAGCCGCGGTCAACGCGCCGCCGCGGTCACCGGCACGCACGGCAAGACCACCACCTCGGCCTGCCTGGCTTTCACCCTGCGGCAGGCCGGCTGCGATCCCACCGCGCTCATCGGCGGGCATGTCCCGCAGCTCGACGGCGCCAACTTCACCGTGGGGGACGGGCCCTGGATGGTGCTGGAGGCCGACGAGAGCGACGGCAGCTTTCTGCAGTTCGCGCCGGACGCCCTGCTGATCACCAACATCGAGGACGATCACCTGGAGCACCACGGGACGCAGGAGAAGTTGCAGGCGGCTTTTGCCGACTTCGCGGCGCTGCTGCCGCCCCACGGGCCGCTGGTGGCCTGCCGCGACGATGTCCAGGCCACGCGCCTGGCCACGGCGCATGGCGGACGCGTGATCAGCTACGGGCGCCACGCGCAGGCCGATGTGCGCGTGGAACCCCTGCCCAGGCGGGCGCAGGGCGCTGACTTGCAGCGCGTCGTGCTGCACCATGCCGGCGGGCGGTACGAGACGGCCCTGCGCATTCCCGGCCTGCACAACGCGGTGAACCTGGCCGGGGTCTTTGCCCTGGCCACGGCCATCGGGTTGCCGCCATTGGACGCCCTGGCCGGCTTGCAGGCGTTCCAGGGCGTGGCGCGGCGCCAGCAGTTCATCGGGCAGCGCGGCGGCCTGCGCATTTTCGACGACTACGCCCACCATCCCACGGAAATCCGCGCCACGCTGGCGGCCTTTGCGGCGGCCACGGGCGGCCCCATCACGGTGGTCTTTCAGCCGCACCTGTATTCCCGCACGGCGCGGCTGGCCGGGGAATTCGCCGAGGCCCTGCGGCCTGCGGCGCGCGTGATCGTCACCGATGTCTATGCCGCCCGGGAGGCCCCGCAGCCGGGCGTCTCGGGTCGCCTGATCGTGGAGCGCCTGGCCGGCCATCCCAGCGCCGAATTCGCCGCAAGCTGGCGGGAGGCGAGTGAGCGCCTGCTGCGCGATCCGCCGCGCGGCGTGCTGCTCACCATGGGCGCCGGGGACATCACGAATATGGGGCCGTACCTGCTGCGGGCCATGGGCCGCGTCCTGGAGCCGCGCCATGAGTAGCGTGCCCGGCCCTGCCCCGCCCTGGCGCAATGACCTGCGAGCGGCCCTCACCCGCTCGCGGGTGCGCTTCGATGTGCCGCTCAAGCCCTTTACCACCTTGCGCGTGGGCGGCGCGGCCGACGCCCTGGTGGAGTTGGAAAGCGACGACGAGCTGGCGCGCCTGTTCGAGGTGATCGCGCGGCACGACCTGCCCTGGACCGTGCTGGGCAAGGGCTCCAACCTGCTGGTGCCCGATGCGGGGGTGCGGGGCGTGGTGCTGCGCCTGGGGCGCGCCTATGCCACCGTCACGCCTGGAGCGGCCATCCACACGCTCCACGCCGGGGCGGCCGTGCCCAATGCGCAATTCGTGGAGCGCTGCCGCCGCGACGGCCTGGGGGGGCTGGAATTCCTCATCGCCATCCCGGGCAGCATTGGCGGCGCCGTGGCCATGAACGCCGGCGCACACCAGGGCGAGACCGCCGACGCCCTGGTGTCGGTGTGCTACTTTCAGTGGGGGCTGGGCATCGCCACCGCCCCGGCAGGCGACTTTGCCTTTGCCTACCGCAGCTCGCAGTTGCGGGCGCCCCTGGGACGCATCGTGCTCTCCGCCGTGTTCCGCTTGCAGCCGGTGGACGAGAGCACGTCCCGTGCGCGCATCACCCAGTTTCAGACGTATCGGCGCGAGACGCAGCCGCGGGACTTTCCCAATTGCGGCTCGGTGTTCAAGAATCCGGCCGGTGATTTCGCCGCGCGGCTCATTGAGCGGGCAGGGTTGAAAGGCCGCATGCTGGGCGGCGCGCAGGTGAGTGAAAAGCACGCCAACTTCATCGTCAACCGCGGCAACGCGACGGCGGCCGACATCCTGGAGCTGATCGCGCTCATCCGCGAGACACTGCTGCGGGAAACAGGCGTGACCCTGGAGCTGGAGCTGCAACAGCTCGTCGGCACGCGCCTGGCTGGCAGCTCGGGCTCGCACATCGTGCCCGGCGCGGTGTCGGCACCGTAGCGCGCAGCGCGGTCTGTGCCGGGCGGAGACAGTGGCGCCGCCATCAGGGCCCACGCGCGGGCGCCGCGACCCAACGGGCAATCGGAACGCAACCATGTGGGATCTCAAGCCCAACCGGCGGCGCAAATCCTGGCGGGACTGGCTGTCCTTGCGCCGCAGGCGGCCCCCGCGCGTGGGCGCGGCGCCCCGCCTGCCGCACCCCGCCACCCGCCACGAGCGGGGGCGGCGATCCACCCCCGCCCTGCGCGCGGGCGGCCCGCCGCGCTGGGCGTCCCTGGCGGCACGGCTGCGCGGTCTGCGGCTGCCGCCTGTGCGCATGCTGTATGCGCTGGCGGTGCTGTGGATCGGCCTGGGCCTGCTGGTGGGCGGCTGGGCCATGTGGCATGCGCCCCTGCGCGAGGTCGAGGTGCGGGGCAACCGTTTGTTGAGCGGGCAGCAGCTCGCGGAGCGCGCCGGACTCGTCGCGGGCCTGCCCATGGGAACGATCGATCCATACGTGCTGGCCGCGCGCATGGCGTCCCATCCGCTGGTGCGCAGCGTGGATGTGCGGCGGATCTTTCCCAACCAGGTGCGCATCACGGTGACCGAGCGCGAGCCGGTGGCGCGCATCGTCTTCGACAATGGCACCCAGGGCCTGATCGATGCCGAGCGCGTCGTGCTCGACCTGCCCTCGGCCGCCCCGGTGGATCGGGAGGCCCTGCCCCTCATCGTGGGGGCCGGCGCTTTGCAGCCGCCCGGCGCGCGGCTCGGCGATACGGGACTGCTGGAGGGGCTGCACCTGCTGTCCGAGCTGTATGCACGCGGATTGGGACCCGTGTCGCAGGTGCGCATGGACGTTTCCAGCCCGTTCCAGTTGCTTTTGCGCGTGCCGCGGCATGCGGGCGTACTGGTGCTGCCGAAAGAAAACCCCGCTTTCGCTTTGGATCATTACATGGCACTGTCTAACATCGATGGCTTGGCGCTCAACGCTGCGCGCCGTGTCGATCTGCGGTTGGCCGGGGAGCCAGGCCGGCAGCGCGTGATCGTCGCAAAATAGCGGACAGCCGGGCGTGACGCCCGCGCGGGTCTGTCCCGGGAAGCGGCCAGGGGCGAGCATGCGGGTGCTGTTGCAGCGGGTGGCCGATGCCTGGGTGGACATCGCCGGCCGCGCCACGCCGCCCAGCGGAGCGGGGCTGCTGGCGCTGGTCGGTTTTTGCGACGGCGATCACGAGGGCCTGCTGGCGCCCATGGCCGAGAAGATCGTCAACCTCCGCATCTTTGAGGACGCGCAGGGCAAGCTGAACCGCTCGCTGCTGGATCGCGGCGGCGCGCTGGTGCTGGTTTCGCAGTTTACGCTCTATGCCGACCTGCGTCGCGGCCGGCGGCCGGGATTTTCCCACGCCCTGGCGCCTCCGGCCGCATCGCGGCTGTTCGATGCGTTCGTGGCCTGCTGCCGGGCGCGGGTGGTCCGCGTGGAAACGGGCGAGTTCGGCGCGTCCATGCGCGTGCACCTGATCAACGACGGGCCCGTGACCCTGTTGCTCGACAGCGCGGAGCTGGGGATGGACTCGCCCATGAATCCCTGAGGCCCGATAGCGGCGTCGGTTGTGCCCCGCAACGTTCCTTGCGCAATGGTTTCGCATGCATGTCCTGCTCTACAATGACGAAGTGGTGCGGCTGCGCCAGCGCCTGATGCAATACCTCAACGAGATCGAGCTGGATGCGGCGGCGATCCTCAGCATCAGCCGCCAGACCGAGCCGGTGGCCTATGACCCGGGCGAGGCGATCCTGCACCAGGGCGTGCAGGAGCACTACGTGTACTTCCTCATCATCGGACGCGCCCTGATCCGCCTGAAGACGGACACGGAGGAACGCGTGCTGGGCGACCGCACGCCGGTGAGCCTGCTGGGCGAAATCTCCTTCTTCAACAAGACCCCCGCCACCGCGACGGTGGAAGCGGCGCCCGATTCGCGCGTGCTGCTGTTCCGGCTGGATTACAAGGTCTTCGCGGAAATTGTGGAGACCTATCCGCAGGTGCGCGAGGTGCTGGCGCGGATCGGCGACATGCGCCTGATCAGCCAGTACAACGGGCTGGCCAGCTACAACATGTTCATGGAGATGATCGGCTGGCGCCGCGACCGCTTTGCCATCAACCGGGCCGTCATGCCGCCCTTCGAACTGGTGCTGGACACGGTCTTCCTGCCGCGCGTCAAGGAAACCGACCGCATCCTGGAGGTGGGCGACGGGCCGGGCATCGTGTGCGAGACCATTGCCGAAAAGCGCCCGCAGCAGCAGCAGCAACTGTTCATTCAGGCCACGCACCTGGAAGAGGCGATCGCCAAACCCTTCTTCCCCACCCCGTCGGATCTCACGCGCGCCCAGTACCACACACAGACCTTCGATCAGCTCGTCGCGCTGGAGGTGTTCAACCGCATGTCGCCGGGGCGCATCGGGGAACAGTTCGCCATCGCCAAGCGCCTGCTCAATCCCGGCGCGCACCTGCTGCTCGTCAAGCTGCGCCTGCTGAACATCGTTTACGACGATCAGCAGGCCAACTCGCAGTTGCTCTTCGCCACCCTCGAATCGCTGGTGGAGCGCACATGGCCCAACATCACCATGGGTGGCCAGCTCATCGAAACCGTGTTCATGGATGCGGACCTGGATCCGCTGATGGAGTGGAACCGGGTGCTGGCGCAGCGCATGAAGGCGGAGCAGCTCAGCATTCCCCAGAGCCTGCAAGGCGAGGAGCGCGTGCTGCTGGAGCTGCTGCTGGACCAAGTGCGCAGCGCGCGCTTCGACCCGGACGAGGTGCTCTTCGAATGGCTCTCCTGGCAAGGGACGCAGCACGGACTGCAATTGGAGCACAGCGGGCATCAGCCGGAGATCGGCTTCTTCTACCACCTGTTTCGCCTGCCCTGAGCGCCGCAGACCGTCGCGCGCGCGCTTCCACGCCCGCGCGGGGCGGCGGCGGCAATGCCGGCTCCACCCAAGCGTTCCGCAATCCCGTCCCACAGCCGCAGCAGCGCGCCGGGCGGCGCGAAGCATATCCCCTGCCGCCCAGGCAATCCGCCATGTGCACTCCGCAGCCCTGCCGCGTACCGGCGGGCTCGCGCCGGGAGACGAGGGCTGAGAGCGCCCACCGGGCACATCCCGCGCCTGCGGCGTGCTGGCCCGCATGCGATTTGCAGTGCGCGTGCCGGATGATGCCGCGCGGGGCCGCCCGATGCCGCCTTTTGCCTAGGGGCCGTGGCATCATCGCCGCGGATTTGTGGTAGCGTCACGGTGCGTGTCGCCGGCCGAACCGCCCGGGCGAGGGCGTCCCCGCGCGGCTGAGCACCCACTGCGAGCCCCCAGCGTGACCGATCTTCGACTTCCCGCAGTTGTGCTGGCGCCGGCGGCTCTGAGGCGCTTGCTTCAGCGCAGCGCCGAATTTGCCGAGCCGTTCATGGTGACGGCCTCCACGCTGGCGGTGATCGGTCATCCGCTGTTCTACGTGATCTGGACGTACTGGATTCCCCAGCCCTACGAGAACCTGGGCCTGCGCGCGTTGGGCAGCCTGGTGTGCCTGCCCCTGGTGTTCAAGAACCGCTGGCCGGCGTGGCTGAAGCCCTGGCTGCCGTGGTACTGGCATTTCGCCGTGCTGTTCACCCTGCCGTTCTTTTTCGCCCTGTTCCTCTTCTTCAACAATTTTTCACAGATGTGGGAGCTCACGGCGATCACCGGCATCTTCCTGCTCACGTTCTTCGTGCACTGGATGCTGGCGGCGGCGATGATCGTGGTGGGCACGCTGGCGGCTTCCGTCACGTATATGCTGCTGGGCTACTCGTTGCATTTCAGCGCCCCGGTGGCTGAGATCGTGATCGTCTACCTGTTCATGCTCTGCGTGGGCGGTGCGATCAACTGGCGGCTGCAACAGTTCCGCGCCGCCCAGGCGGCCTTCGAAAAACGGCTGCGCGTGCTCTCGGGCCAGAATGCGACGATGATGCGCGAGCACAGCCATCTGCTGGGGCGCTTCCTGAACAACATCATCATCAACCGCCTGCGCGAGTTCCAGGAGCAGTATGGCTTGGAGCGCGCACTGTACCTGATCACGCGGCAGGAAAAGCGCTTCTGCGGCATCATGCAGGCCGACATCCGCAACTTCACGCGGATGTTCGACATGGACACGGAGCTGCACGTGGCCCAGTTGATTTCGCAGTGTTTTTCCGAGATCACGGCCATCGGTCAGGACCTGGCCGTGATCAAGCCCGTGGGGGATTGCATCTTCATGTACAGCGACGAAGCCCAGGGCAAGGAGGCCGCGGTGCTGAACATCCTCAGCCTGGCGAGCTTTTTCGTGCACTCGGTGGAGCGCATCAACGAGTCGCTGGTGGCCGGGCACGTGCAGCCACTGAATTTCGGCATCGCCGTGCACGCCGGCGACGTGATTTACGGCAACCTGGCCAGCGACACCATGATCGATCCGACGGTGATCGGCCTCAACGTGAACAAGACCGCGCGCATGGAGGAACTGACCAAGTCGCCGGCGGTGCACGCGCTGGTGGGCAACAACGCGGTAATCATGTCGGAGGAGTTCTACGCCTTCGTGCGCGCGGCCCACGGCGACATCGCGGGCGTGCAGGAACTGCCGCTGAACACGCTGAACGTCTCCATCCGCGACTTTCCCACGGTGCACCGGGTCTATGCCTTGCCCAGCGCGGCGGCGGTGGCGCTCTATCCGCTGGCGTCCGAGCGCATCCGCGGCAGCCGCTTGACCCATGCGCCGCATTTCGATGCCATGGAGCGCAGCGCGCACCTGGGGGTGGAGTATTTCTTCGAGATGCACGGGGCCGGTCCACGCACCACCTGGTCCGTGCACGTCAACGTGACGGGCATGCCCGAAGCCAACGTGACCCAGGCCCTGCAGGCCCATGTCCAGCACGGCGCGCGCCATGTGAGCCAGGGCCAGGAACGCTGGCTGACCCTCTCCACGGAGGAGTATCCGGGCGAGTATGACCAGACGGACATTGAGGACTGGGTGCTGGACATCATCCAGCGCCTGCGCCCGGTCAACTGACCGGGGTGCACCCGATTCCGTCCGCAGGGGACCCCCACGGCACAATGTGGAATCGGCCGGCGGGCGGACAGGGTGGAGCGAGCTCGGCTCCGGCCCGCCACGAGCCCTGCCGCCGTCCGCTCAGCAGGTCCCGGCGGCGTGCCCGCGGGACTGGGGCCAGGCGGCGACGTTCACTTCGGCGCGCACCTGCCCGCACACCGCCGCCACGTGGTCCAGCGCTTCGCGGGTGTGGCCGGCATTGATCGTGAACCGGATCAGCGAGCGGTTGCGCGGCGTCGCGGGATCGCAGAACACCGAGCCGAACACGCCGCGCGCCTCCAGCGCATCGCGCAGACGCATGGTCTGGTGCTCGGGCCCCGGCACCAGGGCCAGAATCTGCGACTCGTCCGTTCCCACCTCGTATCCCAGCGCCGCCAGTGCGTGGCGCAGGTACGCGGCGTTCTGCATCACCTTTTCGCGGCGGTAGTGCTCGCGGCGGATGACCTGCACCGTCGCCTGCAAGCCCGCGATCTCCGGCGGCAGCAGCCCGGAGCTGAAGATGGCCGGGCGCGACTGGTAGCGCAGGTATTCGATGTTGCGCGCCGAGCCCAGGATCACACCGCCGCGGGCAGCGAACGCCTTGGAGAGGCTGGAGGTGCGGAAGTGCACCAGCGGATCGAGCCCCAGGTGCGCCACCAGGCCTTCTCCCTCGCGCCCGTACACCCCCAGGGAGTGGGACTCATCCACCACGATCACGCAGCCGGCGGCCGTCGCCACGTGCACCATCTCCGCCAGGGGGCACACATCGCCATTGGTGCTGTAGACCGCATCCACGATCACGACGCCGGGGCCATACTTGGCGGCCAGGCGCTGCAGCGACTCGACACTATTGTGGCGGAAGGGGCGCGGGGTTGCGCCGGCGCTCTGCACGCCCTCCCACAGCGACATGTGGGCGAACATGTCCAGGTACACGGGCGTGTGCGCATCGGCGATGGCGGCCAGCAGCCCCGTGTTGGCGCACCAGCCGGACTGCGTCAGCAGCGCATCGCCTGAATGTCCGTGGCGCGCCAGGTCACGCTCCAGCCGGTGTTGCGGCGTGTCGCCCAGACCGAACACGCTGGAGCGCAGCACGCCGTGGCCCTGGGCCTGCAGGGCGGTGGCCTGGACCGCCACGATGTCCGGATGCCGCGACAGCGACAGATAATCGTTGCTCACCAGCAGCGTATCCCCGGGCCCCGGGATGCGCCCTTTGAGGGGATGTCCGCCCACCACAGGATTTACCGCCCGCTCGCGGTAATAGGCTTCCACGCGCCGGCTCAGAAAATCCGGCTCCTGTGCAACGGGTGGCTGCGATGTGACCTCAGGCAACGTGTATTTGGCGAGCACGGCAGACTCCTTTTTTGCAGGTTACGGGGGGGGACGGAGGCGCAGCCTCTGGCCGCGCATCCAGGCACCTGAACACCAAACGAAAAAATCGCGCCGCGCGTTCCATCCTCTCGCGCGTCCGTGTGTCGTACTTGATCGAAAGGCTCTTTGGTGTAGCATGTCCCGACACGGATTGGAACTGACTGATAATATTCATCTTTCTTACATGCCGACGGAAGCGCTCCATGCCCGTGCTCCCGCCCTTGCAGGCGGCCGGGGCTTGACAAATAAGTGAGCAGACACTAACCTGTAAGCCAAGATGAAGACCCGGCGCATGAGCGGAGACGAACGGCGGGAGGCCATCCTCAAGGCGGCGGTGCCGCTGTTTGCGCAAAAGGGTCTGCACGCGGTGAAGACCCGCGAGCTGGCCCGGGCGGCCGGGGTGAGCGAAGCGCTGCTGTTCAAGCACTTCGCCAGCAAGGAGGCGCTGTACGCGGCCATGCAGCAGCATGCGCACGGGGCCGAGGAGCGCGATCCGCGAGCCGCGGCGTTCCTGGCCCTGGCGCCCTCCACCGACAAGCTGATGCTGGGCCTGCACCTGATCCTGAGCCACATGGTGCAAGACACGGCGCCGGAGCAGATGGTGATGCCGCGATTGGTGCTGGGCAGCCTGCTGGGCGACGGCGGCTTGGCCGGGCTGCATTTCCGGCGCTTCGAGCGCGACTGGTGGCCCGCCCTGGCCGAGGCACTCCGGGCTGCGCGGAAAGGGGGCGACGCGCTGGACGTGGGCGCGCCGGACGCGCTGCTGGTGTGGTTCTTCCACCATGCGGGCTTTGCCGCGCGCGTGCTGCGTCTGCCCGGCGAGATCATCGCCTACCCCGTCTCGCCCCAGGCATTCGTCTTGCACCTGGCGCGCTTCCTGCTGCGCGGCATGGGCGTGCGCCACGAGGTGGTGCGGGCGCGCTACCGGCCCCGCGCGCTCTTGAAATTGCTGCGCTAGAAGTTTTTTGGCTTGAATTGGTG
>JACQHH010000215.1 GCA_016199125.1 Candidatus Lambdaproteobacteria bacterium | reverse complement strand
AGCTTCCAGGAAATCGAGCTGGAGCCGCCCTCCGGCCGGCGGGGATAGACCCGGCGACCGAAGCCGCCCATATCCGGCGCCCCCGGCAGGAACGAGCGGGGAGCGGCGTCTCCGCTGGCCTCGTTCGGGTCGCTGACTCGCCTCAGCCCGGCCCGCCCTGCCCCGTCTCGCGCAGCTTGCGCACGTTCTCGAAGAAGCGTTCGCGGGCCTCCTTGGTCTTCTGCTCCTGGTGCCCGGGATGGGCCGCGCCGGCGGCACCCGGAGCCGGGCCGGCGAAGAGGGCGGGGTCGATCTCCAGCAGGAAGCGCGAGGGCCGCTGGCGGAGAGTTTCGCCATAGCGCTTGCGCGCGCGGGCCATGGAGAACACCAGCGCGCGGCGGGCCCGCGTGATGGCCACGTAGGCCAGGCGCCGCTCCTCCTCCTCCTGCCCTTCGTCCAGGGCGCGCTTGTTGGGGAACACCTCGTCGGCCATGCCGATCACGTAGACATAGGGAAACTCCAGGCCCTTGGCCCCGTGCACGGTCATCAGGGTCACCAGGGGCTTGTCGCGCTCGTCGGTGTCCTGGGGCATGGCGAACAGGGCGATGTGCTCCAGGTAGCTCTTCAGGGAGGGCTCCTCGCGCGTGCGCCCGAAATGGTCCGTGGCTTGTTCCAGCTCGTAGATCAGGCCCACGGTCTTCTCGCGGCTCTTGGCGTCGGTCTTCTCCTTTTCCAGGGCACGGTGGAAGCCCACCTCGGCCAGCAGCTCGCGGAAGGTGGCGCCCAGCGGCCCTTCGGCGAAGCGGCGGCGGTAGCGCGTCACCAGCTCGGCGAAGTGCTGCATGGACTGGCCCGTGGCGCCGGCGAAATCGGCGTAGCGCCCGGCCTCGGCCATGATCTGCAGCGCGGGGCGCCCCTGGTGCGCGGCCACGTCGGCCAGCTTGGTCTGGCTGGTGCGCCCGATGCCCCGGCGCGGAAAATTGACGATGCGGAACAGGCTCACTTCGTCGTCCGGATTGGCGATCACCTTGAGATAGGCCAGGGCGTCCTTCACCTCGCGCCGGTCGTAGAAGCGCGTGCCGCCCACCAGGTTGTAGGGAATCCCCTCCTCCCGCAGCAGCTCCTCGATGCCCCGCGACTGGTGGTTGGAGCGGTAGAGAATGGCAAAGTCGGAGAGCTTGGCGTCGCGCCGCAGGCGCAGGGAGCGCAGGTGGTTCACCACGGCCTCCAGCTCCTGCCGCTCCGAATCGGCCTCCAGCCATTCCAGGGGCGCGCCCTCGCCCTGGCGGCCCCACAGGCGCTTGGGCTTGCGGTCCGCGTTGTGGGTGATCACCTGGTTGGCCGCCTTGAGGATGATGTCGGTGGAGCGGTAGTTCTGTTCCAGGTGCACGGTGTGCACGCCGGCGAAGTCGCGCTCGAACTTCTTGATGTTTTCCGGCTCGGCGCCGCGCCAACGATAGATGGACTGGTCGTCGTCGCCCACCACGCACACGTTGCCGTGGGGCCGGGCGATCTCGCGCACCAGGTCGTACTGGGTATGGTTGGTGTCCTGATACTCGTCCACCAGCAGGTAGCGGAACTGGCCCAGGAACTCCCGCGCCGGCACGGGATGCTCCCGGCACAGGCGCAGGGGCAGGCGCAGCAGGTCCTCGAAGTCCACCGCGTTCATGCGCCGCAGCGTGTCCTCGTAGGCCGCCAGCAGCCGCCCCAGCCGCCGGTCGGGCTCGTGCTCGTCGCGCAGCAGGTCGGCGGCCGCCAGGCCCTGGCCGCGGGCGGCCTGCAGGGCGAACAGGGCGTCCTTGGGCTGCATCCAGTCCGATTCGAAGACCCCGTCCTCCATCAGCCCGCGCACGAGCTGGAGCTGGTCCTGGTCGTCGTAGATCACGAAATTGGGCCGGTAGCCCAGGTGCTGAATGGTGCGGCGCAGCATGCGCACGCCCAGGGCGTGAAAGGTGCAGATCAGCGGCCGCCCGGCGCTGCCGTTGCCGCTGCCGGGGGCCATGACCTTCACCCGCTGGGCCATCTCGTTGGCGGCCTTGTTGGTGAACGTCACGGCCAGGATCTGCTCGGGCGGCACCTTGCGGTTGCGCATGAGGTGCGCAATGCGCGAGGTGATCACGCGCGTCTTGCCGCTGCCGGCCCCGGCCAGCACCAGCACGGCGCCTTCCGTAGCCAGCACGGCCTCGCGCTGGCGATCGTTGAGGGAATCGAGATCGAAGGCCATTGCGGCGGCGTCCCTGCCCGAGTCTCTAATTGATTGCGGCCCCTGCCTTGGGGCCGACGTGAAGATGGCCGAAATCAGAATGACACAAGCGGCCGCGCGGCGCATGTCATGCCGCACTGGCGCATCCCGTTCTATGCTCCGCCGGCGGCTGCGGCGCCCGGCCCTTCTTGGGCGGCGCGGGCCAGGTGCTCCTGCACGTAGTCGCGCAGGCGCGCGAGCGGCACGCGGTCCTGCTGCATGCTGTCGCGGTGGCGCACGGTGGCCGCGTGATCCGCCAGGGTCTCGAAGTCCACCGTGATGCAGAAGGGCGTGCCGGCCTCGTCCTGGCGGCGATAGCGCCGGCCGATGCTGCCCGCCTCGTCGTAGTCGCTCACGACGTGCGCGCGCAGGTCGTCGTAGACCTTGGTCGCCGGCTCCTCCAGCTTCTTGGAGAGCGGCAGCACGGCGGCCTTGATGGGGGCGATGCGCGGATGGAAGCCCAGCACCGTGCGCTGCTCTCCGCGCACCTCCTCCTCGCGGTAGGCATCGGCCAGGAAGGCCAGCGCCAGGCGGTCCACGCCGGCCGCCGGCTCGATCACCTGGGGCAGGTACTTCTCGTTGCTCACCGGGTCCACGTAGGCCAGCTCCTTGTGGCTGTGGGTCTGGTGCTGGGTCAGGTCGAAGTCGCCCCGGTGCGCGATGCCCCACAGCTCGCCCCAGCCGAAGGGAAAGCGGTACTCGATGTCCGAGGTGGCTTGGCTGTAGTGCGACAGCTCCTCGGCGGCATGGTCGCGCAGGCGGATGTTCTCCCCGCGCAGGCCCAGGGCCGCCAGCCAGTCCATGCAGAAGGCCTTCCAGTGCGCGAACCATTCCAGGCTCTGCGAAGGGTGGCAGAAGAACTCCAGCTCCATCTGCTCGAACTCGCGGGTGCGGAAGATGAAGTTGCCCGGGGTGATCTCGTTGCGGAAGGACTTGCCGATCTGCCCGATGCCGAAGGGCACCTTCTTGCGGGAGGTGGTGTGCACCTGCTTGAAGTTGACGAAGATGCCCTGGGCCGTCTCGGGGCGCAGGAACACCGTGGCGCTGCTGTCCTCGGTCACGCCCACGTAGGTCCTGAACATCAGGTTGAACTGGCGCACGCCGGTAAAGTCGCGCGCCCCGCAGTTGGGGCAGGCGATGGCGTGGTCGCGCAGATAGGTCTCGGTGGCCGCATCGTCCAGGGCCGCGGCCTGGGCCGGGTCGGCGCCCTGCTGGCCCAGGTGCGCCTCGATGAGCTTGTCGGCGCGATGGCGCGTCTTGCAGGCGCGGCAATCCACCAGCGGATCGGAAAATCCGGCCACGTGCCCCGAGGCTTCCCACACCTGGGGGTTCATGAGGATGGCGCTGTCCAGGCCCACCACGTCGGCGCGATCCTGCACGAAGTTCTTCCACCAGGCCTGCTTGATGTTGTTCTTCAGCTCCACGCCCAGCGGCCCGTAGTCCCAGGCATTGGCCAGCCCGCCGTAGATCTCCGAGCCCGGATAGACGAAGCCCCGGCGCTTGGCCAGGGAGACCAGTTGTTCCATGGTGACGGGCATGCGGACAGCCTTGCAGCGTGAGGGGGTGGCGTGGGCGACAGGATCGCGCGGGGCGCGGCTTTGGCTTGCGGCACCGCGCCCCGGGATGGCGAAAAAACGCACAAGCGCGATGGTAGCATGGGCCGGCGCGCAAAGTCAGCGCGCTGCGGCGGGCACATGCCACCGGAGGGCTGTGGAGTGCCTGCGTCCGTCGAACCCCCGATGCGGCCGATCGCTCCAATGCAGGAGCGCCGCCCCGCCCCACAGTACGTCAACTATGCGGAGGTCTTCCCATGCACCTGTTGCGTTTAGCGATCCTGTGCTCCGGGCTGCTCATGGCCGGGTTTGCCGTGCCCGGTTTTGCCGAGCCGGAGGGTGCCTTCCCGCCGATGGGCGAAGTAAGCGGGAACATCAAGAGCCTCTCCGCCGCGGATGTGGCGGCGCTGATGGCCGGCGAAGGTTGGGGCCTGGCCAGGGCGGCCGAGCTGAACGGCTTGCCCGGTCCGGTGCATCTGCTGGAGCTGCGGCACGCCATTCCGCTGCGCCCGGAGCAGGTGCACGGCATCGAGGCCCTGTACGCGGAGATGAATGCCCAGGCGCGCCTCCTCGGCGAGCGCTATCTGGCCGCGGAAGCGCGCATCGAGCACGCCTTCCGCGGCGACACGGCAACGCCGGATGCGCTGCGCACCTTGCTGGCCCAGAGCGCGGCGCTGCACGCCGAGTTGCGTTATACGCACCTCGCCGCGCACCTGCGCGCGGCCGCCTTGCTTTCTGAAGCCCAGATCGCCCGCTACAACAGCCTGCGCGGCTACACGGCGGAGCAGACGTCGCCGCACCGGCAGCACTCCGCGCGCGCCAACCGGTAACGTCGCCCCCGTCCCGACCGCGCCGCGCCGCGCCGCGCCGGACTCGCGCGGGCGGCATTCCGCGAGGCACTTCAGAACTTGCCGTGGCGCCCCTCGCCTTGGGCGAAACGCGTGGCGCCGGCCAGCGTTTCCTTGGCCGCCAGCGGCACGGAGCCGTGCATGAACTCGTTGACCAGCGCCTGGGGCAGGGGCAGGCTCCACTGCTCGTAGCTGCTCAGGCGGTCGTGGCGCATGCAGAGCTGGGGAAAGGCCGCGAGCTGCGCGGCCAGCGCCTCGGCGGCCGCGCGGGACTGCCCGTCGGGCACCACGCGGTTGGCCAAGCCGAACTCCAGCGCCTCGCGCGCCCCCACGCCCCGGCCCGTGAGGATCATGTCCAGCGCCCGGCTCTGCCCGATCAGCCGCGGCAGGCGGATGCTGCCCCCGTCCACCAGCGGCACGCCGAAGCGCCGGCAATACACCCCGAACACGGCGCCTTCCTCCGCGACGCGCAGGTCGCACCACAGGGCCAGCTCCAGCCCCCCGGCCACGGCAAACCCGGCCACGGCGGCGATCACCGGCTTGCTCAGCAGCAGCCGCGAGATGCCCAGCGGCGCCGGCGGCTGGTCCGGCGCCGTGCCCGGCGGCTCGATGCGCAGCCCGTCCTGGCCGCTGGCCACCGCCTTGAGGTCCGCTCCGGCGCAGAACGTGCCCCCCGCCCCCCACAGCACCGCCACCCGCGCGGCATCGTCCCGGTCAAACGCCTGGACCGCCTCCAGCAGCGCGGCGGCCTGGGGTCCGTCCACCGCATTCCTCGCCTGCGGCCGCGACATCACCACCGTCCACACGTGGCCGCTCTTTTCTATGCTTACGGTCATGGTTCGCTCCTGGCTGTGAGTCGCAATGTGACGAAAGGCCAATGCAGGCGGGGGAGCCACGCTCCCCCGCGCCCCCATGGCGGGCGACCCGGCTGGGCGGTGCCCAGCCGGGTCGCAGAATCAAAAAAGTTGTGGGTGCCGTGCCAGTTTTGCCCCGCCGGGGGTGTGGGGGCCTTCGGCCCCCACGACCAGCTTTTTCCGCTGTTCCGGCTGCGCTAATCCGGCAAGCCCAATACTCTCTTGGCAATGACGGTGCGCTGGATTTCGGAGGAGCCGGAATAGATGGTGAAGGCGCGGTCGATGGCGGCCAGCATGGGCATATCGTAGGCCTCCAGGGGCAGGCGCGTATCGTACCAGGCCGCGCTGTCGGGGCCCAGGGCGTCCAGGCCGAACTGGTGCACGCGCTGGGAGAGCTCGGAGAGGTAGAGTTTGAGCAGGGACATTTCCGGTCCGAGCGTGCCGCCCTTGACCAGGGAGGTTTCCACGCGGAAGCGGGTGTAGCGGAAGCAGTCGGCGTCCATTTCGAGTTGGGCCAGGCGCTGGCGCGTCTTGCCGTCCTGGAGCATGCTGGCGCCCGACTGGCCGGGGAAGTTGGCAGCCAGGCCGCGCACGCGCTTGAGCATGGCCTCCACGTCGTTGCCGCCGCTGCTGGAGCGCTCGTTTTCCAGCAGGGCCTTGGCCACCGTCCAGCCGTCGTTGAGCTTGCCCACCAGGTTCTCGGCGGGCACGCGCACATCCTCGAAGAAGGTCTCGTTGAAGCCCCAGCCGCCGTCAATCTGCTGGATGGGGCGCAGGGTGATGCCCGGAGTTTTCATGTCGGCCACCAGGAAGCTGATCCCCTTCTGCTTCCTGGCCCCGGGGTCGGTGCGCACCAGCAGGAAGATCCAGTCGGCGTGGTGACCGTCGGAGGTCCAGATTTTCTGCCCGTTGACGGTGAAGAAATTGCCGTCGGCGCTCAGCTCCGCCCGCGTCTGCAGCGAGGCCAGGTCGGAACCGGCGTTGGGCTCGGAATAGCCCTGGCACCACACCTCCTCGTGGCTGGCGATCCTGGGCAGGAAGCGCTGCTGCTGGGCCTCGGTGCCGAACTGCATCAGCGTGGGGCCGATCATGGCCGTGCCGAAGCCGAAGGGGATGGGCGCGCCGGCCCGCGAGCACTCGTCCTCGAACACAAGCTGCTCGGCCGGGGAAAAGCCCGGGCCGCCATATTGCTTGGGCCAGGTGTAGGCCAGCCAGCCCTTCTGCCCCAGGATGCGGCACCACTCGTGGGGGAAGGTGCGCACGTCGGTGCCCTCGTAGCGGTAGGGCTCGCCCCAGGGGTTGGGGGGCACATTGGCCTGTATCCACTCGCGCACCTCGTGCCGGAAGCAGGTCAGCTCCGGGCTTTCGCGCATGTCCATGACGGATTCTCCATTGCGGCGGTGGCTCCCCCCGGCGTGCACCGCGGACGCTAGTCCGGCAGGCCCAGCACGCGCTTGGCGATGATGTTGCGCTGCACCTCGGACGAGCCGGAATAGATGGTGAAGGCGCGGTCGATGGCATTGGACATGGGCAGATCGAAAGCCTCGGGCATCAGCCGCCGGTCGTACCAGCCCGCCGCGTCGTTGCCCATGGCCTCCAGCCCGGCCGTGTGCACGCGCTGGGACAGCTCGGAGAGGAAGAGCTTGAACAGCGCCGATTCGGGCCCCGGCTGATCGCCGTGCATGAACTTGGACTCGATGCGGTAGCGCGTGTAGCGGAAGCAGTCGGTGTCCATTTCCAGTTGCGCGATGCGCTGGCGGAACTGCGGGTCGGCCAGCATGGGGCCGTCCGGGCCCGGATAGGTCTCCGCGATGCGCTTCACGCGGCCCAGCAGCAGGTCCATGTCGATCTGCCCCAGGGAGGCCCGCTCGCTTTCCAGCAGCGACTTGGCCACCGTCCAGCCCTCGTTGAGCTTGCCCAGCAGGTTTTCCGCCGGCACCACCACGTTTTCGAAGAAGGTCTCGTAGAAGCCGGAGTGCCCGTCGAGCTGCTTGATGGGGCGGATTTCGATGCCCCGCGTGCGCATGTCCACCAGCAGGAAGCTGATGCCCTTCTGCTT
>JACQHH010000026.1 GCA_016199125.1 Candidatus Lambdaproteobacteria bacterium | reverse complement strand
GGCCTCGACGGACGAAGAGACGTCCAGGCCCCAGGGCTCCACGGCGCGCACGGCCTCGTTGACGTTGTGCGGCGTGAGCCCCCCGGCCAGGATCACGCGGCGGCCCGTCCCGATGCGCCGCGCCCAGTCCCAGTCGAAGCGGCGCCCCGTGCCGCCGAAGAGTTCCGGGCTGTAGGTGTCCAGCAGCACGCAGGCATCGGGCTCCCGCGTCATGGCGGCCACCTCGGCCTCGCTGCGCGGGCGGAAGGCGCGGTAGCCTGGCCGCGCCAGCTCGGCCAGTTGGGCCAAGGGCTCGCCGCCGTGCAGTTGCACGCGGTCCAGCCCGCAGCGCTCCACGATGCGGTTCATCTCCGCCGTGCCCGCCTGCACGAACACGCCCACCGTGGTCACGAAGGGCGGCAGCGCGCGCACGATCTCCGCGGCGGCCTCGGGCGATACCTTGCGCGGGCTGGGCCCATAGAACACGAAGCCCAACGCCGCCGCGCCCAGCTCCACGGCCAGCAGCGCATCGTCCAGGCGCGTGATGCCGCACACTTTGACGCGCGGAGTCACGACGCCGCCTCCGCCAGGGGCTGCCCGCGCAGGGCGCGCAGGTGCGCCGCGGGATCCTCGGCCACCATCAGCGCCTCGCCGATGAGGAAGGCGTCCACGCCCGCCGCCAGCATGCGCTCCACGTCGTCCCGGGTGTGGATGCCGCTTTCCGTGACGGCCACCTGCGCCTCGCCGAAGGCGGGCAGCAGCTCCAGGGTCTGCCGCAGATCGGTGCGGAAAGTCTTCAGATCGCGGTTGTTCACGCCCACCACCGCCGCGCCGGCCTCCTGGGCCCGCCGCAGCTCGGCGGCGCCGACCACCTCCACCAGCGTGCCGATGCCCACCTCCCGCGCCTGGGCCACGAACTCGCCCAGCATGCCGCCGGGCAGCAGGGAGGCGATGAGCAGCACCGCGTCGGCGCCCAGGGCCCGGGCGAAATGGAGCTGGTAAGGGTCGATCACGAATTCCTTTTGCAGCACGGGCAGGCGCGCGTGGGCCTTCACCTGGCGCAGCATGTCCGGCGAGCCGCCGAAGAACGGTCCGTCGGTGACCACGGAGATGGCCCGCGCGCCCCCCATCTCGTAGGCCACGGCCTGGCGCACCGCGTTGCCGTGCCAGGGGAACTCGCCCTTGGAGGGCGAGCGGCGCTTGATCTCGGCGATGATGCGCACCGCTCCCCCGCCACTGCCGCGGGGCCGCGGGCCGCGCAGCGCGGCGGCGAAATCCAGCACGGGCCCCAACCGGGCGGCGCGCGCCCGCAGCTCGGCCAGGGGCGTGGCCGCCCGCATGGCCGCCACGGTCTCCCGCTTCTTCTCCACGATCGTCTGCAGGATGTCGCTCATGGAGCGCTCCTCATGCGCGCCGCCGCACGCCGGGCCGGCGACGCGGGCCGCTCAGGACAGCTTGCGGCTGTTGGTGTAGGCCACCACCTTTTGCAGCACGTGCAGCGCGGCCCCGGAATGCAGGGTCTCCCGCGCCAGCGCCACGCCATCGGCGATGTTGGCCGCCTTGTCGCACAGGTACAGGGCCGCGGCCGCATTCAGCAGCACCAGGTCCTCGTGCTGCCGGGGCGCCTCGCCGCGCAGGAAGTCGTGGGCCAGGTGCACCGCGGTCTCCTTGTCGGCCAGGGACAGCTCCGTGATGGGCACGCGCTGCATGCCGAAGTCTTCCGGCACCAGCGTGCGCTCCTGCACCTTGCCCGCGCGCTGCTCCACCAGGTACGTCTCGCCGGTGAGCGTGATCTCGTCCATGCCGTCTGCCCCGTGCACCACGATGCTGCGCTGACAGCCCAGGCCCACCAGCACATCGGTGAAGCGCCGGGTGTTGTCGCGGTGGTTCACCCCGATCAGTTGATACTCCGGGCCCACGGGATTGGTCAGCGGCCCCAGGTGGTTGAAGATGGTGGGAATGCCGATTTCGCGCCGCGGCCCCACGGCGTGTTTCATGGACTGGTGGAAGTGCGGCGCCATCAGGAAGGCGAAGCCGTTCTCGTCCACGCCGCGGATGGCATCGGCGGGGGAAATGTCGATCTGCACGCCCAGGCCCTCCAGAATGTCCGCGCTGCCGCACTGCCCGGTCATGGCGCGGTTGCCGTGCTTGGCGATGTGCAGGCCCGCTCCGGCGCAGACCAGGCCGGCCAGGGTGGACACGTTGATCGTGCGCAGGCCGTCGCCGCCGGAGCCGACGATGTCGATCAGCGGCCGCTGCCGCACCTCCAGGTGAAAGGCCTTGGAGCGCATCACGTAGGCCGAGCCCACGATCTCGTCCTTGGTCTCGCCCTTCATGTGCAGGGCCGTAATGTAGCTGCCGATCTGCGCGGGCGTCCATTCCCCCGTCATGATGCCTTCCATGGCCACCGCGGCCTGCTCCAGGGTCAGGGGCTTGCCCTGGGAGACGTGTCGAATGAGTTCCTGTGGCGAGATCATGACCGCTTGCTCCCGGGTGGCCGCGGCCGGCGGCGGAATGCGGCCGGCGGGGCGCCATTGAACATCCTCAGATGTGTGACGACTGCAAAAAAAAAGGCCGCAGCGTGTGCATGCGGCCCAGTGGACGGATCGATTGCGTACTGGACAATCTGGCCTATGGCCGCATGCGCGTCGCTCCCCGTTGCCACCGCCAGCATGTGGTATTCAAGGCCCTGCCTCCCTGTGCCGTCCGTGCAGCGCACCGCCCCTGCCCGCGCCGCTTGGCGTCAGCGGGATCGGCGATTCGCGTATCTTTAGTTCTTATCCCATGCTCCGGCGGGACGCAATGGAATTCACCGGCCGCGCGCGGGGAGCCTGCGCGCTTTTGACTCGGCCCGACGACTGCGCGGCGCCCGCCCGCCGTGGCGCCGTGCCCTTCACTCCAGGCCCAGCACGGCCTTGAGCGCGGCCACCTTGGCCGGACAGCCGCCCGTGACCATGCAACTGCGGTAGGTGAAGACCACCTGCCCGTCGCGCAGCACCTCCACCTGGTAGGGCCGCCCCAGCAGCGCGGTGTGCACGTAGATGGCAAAGGCCTCGGCCCAGTCGTCGAACAGGTTGGTGGCCCCGTAGAGCGAGGGGAAGTCGGTCTGCGCCAGGGCCCGGTAAACCGGCTCCGCCTGGGTCATGCTCAAGGGGGCCTTGTCGAAGGCGTAGAAGCCGAGCTGGGAAAGCAGAGGCGTGGCAACCTGCCAGCGGGAAACCATGCGCGGCTGCGCAACATTGGCTTGGCCTGCTTGGCCCGCCCCGCCGGCATCGACCCGCCAGGAGACGGTCACGAACGGGCTCTCGCGCGTGGCGGCGGGCAGGGTCTCCGCGTCCCAGAAGCCGTGCGCCTGGCGCGCCAATCCCACCACGTGCCCCAGCTCGTGCAGGAAGATGAAGCGGATGGCCGCGTCCACGCTGTCCTCGCCCGGGCGCTCCAGGGTCATGCGCAGGTCATGGCCCGGGGCGGGAGTGAAGGTGGAGCGGTCCTTCCAGGTGCCCCAGGCATTGCCGGTCTTGTCCAGGGCCGTCAGGTTGAGCGCAACGTAGCTGTAGCGCCAGCGCCCGGCGGCGTCCTGCACGGCCTCGGTGCTGCCGGAGCCCCAGTCGTCTTCGACCAGGTACAGCCCTACCAACGCCTGCCCGGCCAGTGCGCGGATGCCGGGGGGCAGCTCGGCCACCATGCGCCGCACGCGCGGAATGAGCGGATTGTCCGGCGCCGCCGTGCGGGGGCGCACGTCCTGCTCGTACTGCAGGTTGATCCGGTGCTGCCAGTCCAGGATGGCCTCGTCCGCCGGCGCGATGCGCTCGTCCAGCGGCCTGGAGAGCGCGTCGCCGTAGAACCCGATGCGCTGGGGCGCGCCCAGGGCCAGCAGCGCCCGCGGCGCCGCGGCGGTCAGCACGAGGGCCAGGGCCAGCAGCACCGGGCCGGCGACCGGCGCGCGCCGGTTCGCCGGGCGCCTGCCACGGCACGCCGGCGGCGCGTGGAACACGCGGGGACAGCGGGGCGTTCTGTTCATGGGGCCTCTGGGCGCACGGTTTGGGAGGGGACAGCGGCCCGCCGATGCGGTACAAGAATATCTGCGCAAGCAACACCGCGATCGGCACGTCGCGGAAATATTCTGCCATACCGCGCGTGCGCATGTCCCGTCGCCGCCCCGCGCGGCGCCACGCCCTTCCCTGGCGCGCAGGAGATTCCGCCATGCTCAAACGGATCCTCATTCCCCTGGACACCTCGGAATACACCGATTCCGCCATTCGCATCGCCGTGGACATGGCCTCGCAGGAACGCGCGGCCGAGGCCGAAGCGGTGACCCTGATCGGCATGGGCATCGTGGACATGGACCAGCTTCCCAGGGGCCGCTTTTCCAGCCTCGTGCCGCGGGAGGAGATTCAGCGCGACGCCGAGGCCCAGGTGCAGGAACGCATTGCCCATTTCCGCCAGATCGCCCGGGAGCTGGGCGTGCGCGAGGAAAACATCCAGACCCGCATGGAGGAAGGCTCTCCGTTCAAGAAGATCATCCACACCTCCGTCGTGTGCGACATGGTGGCCATGGGCATGCGCTGCAGCTTTCCGCCCATCAACCAGGACTACGAGTCGCTGAGCAACCTGATCCACCATGCCTCGCGCCCCATCGTCATCGCCGACCAGAACTACCAGAAGATCGACAAGGTGGTGATGGTCATGGACGGCACCGCGCCCTCGTCGCGCATGCTGTATGCCTATGCGCAGATGAACCCGCTGCCCCTGGCCCGCGTGATCATGGTGCACTCGCAGGAGGAGGTGGCGAAGTACGCCAGCCTGCGCGGCTTCTTCGAGCAGGCCGCGACGTTCCTCCAGGAGCATCGGGTGACCGTGGAGCTGCGGGCGATCGACATGTCGGACGACAGCAAGATCGCCGAGCTGGTCAACGCCGAAGGCGCGGAAATGATCGCCCTGGGCGTCCACGCCGCGCACTTCATGGACCACCTGCGCGATCCGCTGGGACTGCGGCGCATGCCCGTGGAAAACCTGCTGCACGCCACCCGCGCCTCGCTGTTCACCGTGAGCTGACCCGCCGCGGCCGGCACCGGGGCAGTTTCATCGCCCCGCGGTTGCGTGTACACTGGCGGTGGCCGCGGCAACGCGCCGCGCCTCAACCGACGTGCCGACCCGCTCGCCGTACCGTCCACCCCTCGCGTGGCCGCTTGCAAAACAGCGCATGCACCAGGCGCCGTTCCGAGGCGCTGCATGCCACACCCGATCCGATCATGACCCAGACTGTCGCAGCCAACTCCGTCCCCGTGCGCGCGCCCGATGTCCCGCAACGGGTCGTCAACATCAATTTCGTCAAGCTCAACGTCGCCATGTTCATGCTCATGATCAACATGAGCATGTTCAATCTGCTGCCCTACTACCTGGAGCTGCGCGGGGCCAGCCAGTCGTTCTACGGGGCCGTGGCCGGCGCCATGGGCGTGTCCAATTTCCTGGCCATGGCCTTCTATGGCCATCGCGCGGACCAGTGGAGCCGGCGCAGCTCGGTGCTGATCTACCTGATTCCCATGTTCCTGGGGAATTTCGTGGCCATCGGCGCCATGTTCGGCGACCTCAACTGGTATTTTCTCAGCCGCCTGCTGCACGGCCTGTTCATGGGTCTGGGCTTTCCCATCATGTTCGCCTGGGTGGTGGAGCTGACACCGCCGGAGCGCAAGCACGAGACGCTGGCGCTGTTCGGCGTGGGCGGCCTGATGTCCAACACCGTGGGGCCGCTGATCGCCGAGCTGATCCTGGGCGCCCAGGCCGACCCCACCAGTCCCGACGGCTACCTGCCCGTGTTCATCGCCGGCACGCTGATCTCCGTGCTGGGCGCGGCGGCCGTGATGATCACGCCCAACCGCTTCGCCCCGCCGCTGGCGGCGGGCGAGAAGCCCAGCCTGCTGCCCATGCTGCGGCGCAACGAAACCAAGCTGCTGCTGCTGATCACCATCGTTTTCGGCGGCATGTTCGGCGTGTACGTCAACTTCGGCAAGAACTTCGTGGCCGATCTGGGGCTGACCTACGTCAGCGTGCTGTTCGGCACGTACACCGGCGGGGCCATCCTCAGCCGCGTGCTGATTCGCCCCGTGACGGCCATCGTGCGCCAGAACAACCTGATTCCCGTGGGGCTGCTGGGGGTGGCCGCGACCTTTGTCATGCTCTCCCTGTCCGGGGGCTACTGGGGGCTGGCCATGAGTGGCCTCTTCTACGGGCTGGGCCACGGCATCCTGTTCCCGGCGCTGTTCGTGCGCTTCATCGACATGCAGAAAAAGTCCGAGTCGGGCCGCAGCACGATCCTCTATCAGGGCATGTTCTCGGCGGGCTGGGGCGCGCTGCCCTATGTCGGCGGGCTCGTGGTGCAGCAGTCCAGCTTCCAGTCGCTCTACGCGGCGCTGGCGGCGCTGTGCGGATTTGCCATGCTGGTGCACCAGATGGCGGAACGCATGGCGGGCCAACGCAAAGCGCGCGAAGAGGCCGCGCGGGC
>JACQHH010000221.1 GCA_016199125.1 Candidatus Lambdaproteobacteria bacterium | reverse complement strand
GTACAGTACATGCAGCGCGTGGGGCACGAGTTGCCGTTGCTGGTGCTGGGCGTGGCCTTCGCCGCCGTCGCGCTGCTGCCCGGGCTGCATCTCTCAGGCATGTTGGCGTGCATGGTGGCCGGCTTTTACATTGAGAATTTCTCCCCTCACGGCGACGACCTGATGCGCGCCATCGAGCGCCATGCCCTGCCGGTGTATGTGGTGTTCTTCACCCTGGCCGGCGCCGGTCTGGACGTGCCCGCCCTGCGCGCCACCTGGCCCCTGGCGGTGTTCCTGGTGCTGCTGCGCCTGCTGCTCACGACGCTGGGCACGGTGCTGGGCGCGGCGCTGGGCCGGGCGCCGCGCCCGGTGCTGGCCTGCGCCTGGAGCGGATTCGTGGCCCAGGCGGGCATCAACGTGGGGATTGCGGCGCTGGTCGGTCAGCGTTTTCCGCAGTTCGGCGAATCCGTGCAGACCGTGCTGCTGGCCATGGTGGCCCTGAATCAGATCGCGGGGCCGGTGCTGTTTCGCCTGGGCCTGACGCGAGCGGGCGAGGTGCACAGCGAGGACGAGGCGCAGACGGCCGACGCCCCGGCTCCAGCGGCACATTAAGCGCGCGTGTTGCGAATCATCCGCCGCTGTGCGGCCCGCCGCACGACGTGCCCGCGCGGGAGGGTGACATAGATCACATTGATATAGTGCGAAAACTGACATATTCGCAGCCACAACCACGTCCGGCCCCGACACGGTAGGAGTTTGCGCGGCTCGGGCCGCCGCCGTGGCCGCGCGATCCTCCGGCGCGCGCCCGATGCGGGAGATCGTCGACTCCGGGGCAGCACCGACCGTCGACCCAGCTCAGCAGGGTGCCCGCCCGATGCGCAGCGGCGTGCGGGCCGTGCCAACCTCTTGCCCAATCGGTTGCGGATGGAACTTCCCGAGCGCAACGTCACATCCGACACGGCCGCACACGTCCTCCCCGAACCCGAAGCTCTGCCCCTGACCGGCAACGAGGCCATCGCCCGTGGCGCCTGGGAAGCCGGCGTGCGCGTGGCAGCCGCCTATCCCGGCACGCCCAGCACCGAGATCATGGAGAACATGGGGCGTTACCCCCGCGAGGACGTGTACGCCGAGTGGTCCACCAACGAGAAGGTGGCCTGCGACGTGGCCATCGGCGCCTCGTTCTCCGGCGTGCGGGCGCTGGCAGCCATGAAGCACGTGGGCGTCAACGTGGCGGCCGACTCCATCATGTCCGTGGCCTACATCGGGGTGAACGGCGGGCTGGTGCTGGCCGTGTGCGACGATCCGGGCATCCACAGCTCCCAGAACGAGCAGGACACGCGGCTCTTCGCCAAGTGGGCCCGCCTGCCCGTGCTGGAGCCCTCGGACGCCCAGGAGTCGCTGGACTACACGCGCCTGGCCTATGACCTGAGCGAGCGGTTCGATACGCCGGTGATCGTGCGCAGCACCACGCGCCTGAGCCACACCACGGGCATGGTGCGGGTGGGCCGGCGGCAGGAGCGCCCCGCGCGGGGCTTTCAGGAAGACCCCCACAAGAACGTGATGATTCCGGCCTACGCCCGCGAGCGCCACCCCATCGTGCTGGCGCGCGAGCAGCAGGTGAGCATGTACCTGGAGAGCGCCGAGCTGACCCGTTGGGAGCGCGGCGACGAGGCCGTGGGCATCATCACCTCCGGCGCGGCCTACTGCTACGTCAAGGAGGCGCTGCCCGGCGCGAGCATCCTCAAGCTGGGCGCCTCCTATCCGCTGCCGCGCCAGACCATCGCCGAGTTCTGCGCCTCGGTGCGCCGCGTGATCGTGGTGGAGGAGCTGGAGCCGTTCATCGAGACCGAGGTGCGGGCCATGGGTCTGGCCGTGGAAGGCAAGGCCTTCGTGCCGCGCACCGGCGAGCTGTCCACCGAGCTGCTGCGCAGGGGGCTGGCCGAGGCGGGCGTGCTGGCCGCGCCGCCGCCGGCGCCGGCCTACCGGATCAAGTCCACGCCGCGTCCGCCCATCCTCTGCGCGGGCTGCCCACACGTAGTGCCCTTCATGGCGCTGCGCGCGGTCAACGCGCGCGTCGCGGGGGACATCGGCTGCTACACGCTGGCGGTGATCGACCCCCTGAAGGCCATCGACACCACCGTGGCCATGGGCTGCAGCATCGGCAACGCGGTGGGCATGGCCAAGGCCAACGCCGAGGCCCGGCCCATCGTGGCCACCCTGGGCGATTCCACCTTCCTGCACGCGGGCATTCCGCCGCTGATCGATGCCGTGTACAACCAGGCCAACATCACGGTGATCCTGCTGGACAACCACGTCACAGCCATGACCGGCGGCCAGGATCATCCCGGCACGGGCCGCACGCTGCGCGGCGACCCCGCGCACCAGGTGGATTTCGAGACCCTCATCCGCGCCATCGGCGTCAAGTGGGTGCGCAAGATCGATTCCTACGACGTGGGCCACATGTACCAGACCATCCGCGAGGCAGTGGAATACAAGGGCGTCTCGGTGGTCATCTCCGACCGGCCCTGCGTGCTGGATCCGGTGAAGATCCGCGGCACCCCCTACCAGGTGCAGGCCGCCGGCTGCACGGCCTGCCAGGCGTGCATGAACCTGGCCTGCCCCGCGCTGGCCTGGACGGACGAGTGGTTCGAAGGGCGGCACAAGGTGGGCATCAACGCCGAGGCCTGCATCGGCTGCTCGCTGTGCGTGCAGGTCTGTCCCACGGACTGCATTCGCCTGGTGGCCTCATGAGCGAGCCCCAGATCGGCGACTCCTTGCCGGCCGCCGGCGACGCCGCCCACGGCAGCGCGCCCGAAACCCGGCCCACCCCGGACAGCGGCACGCCCACCAACGTGCTCATCGTCGGCGTGGGCGGCCAAGGCGTGATCCTCATTTCCAAGATGCTGGCCCGCGTGTGCCAGCGCCGGGGCTTCCAGGTCAAGCAGAGCGAAGTGCACGGCATGGCCAAGCGCGGCGGTGTGGTCTTCAGCCACGTGCGCTACGGCAAGGAGGTCTGGTCGCCCACCATTCCCGCGGGCGAAGTGGACGTGCTGGTGGCCCTGGAATGGGCCGAAGGCCAGCGCTGGCTGCCCTTCCTGCGCGCGGGGTCGGGCACGCTGATCTGCGACACGCAGCGGATCGTCCCGCCCTTCGCCTTCCTCGACCGCAAGCGCGGCGCTCTGCCCCAATACGCCCCGGCCTCCGTGGAGGCCATTGCGCGCCTGGTGCCCAACAGCTACGCCATCGACGCGACCGACCTGGCCAAGCGCATCGGCAATGCCCGCATCGCCAACACCGTGCTGCTGGGCATTCTCTCCGCGTCGCTGCCCTTCCCCGTGGAGGAGTGGCTGGAGGTGGTGCAGGAATTCGTGCCGCCGCGCACCATCGAACTCAACCGGCGCGCCCTGCTGGAAGGGCGGGCCTGGGCCGAGCAGGCCCACGCGCGCGAGCCCCAGGCGGCCCCGGCCGAGGCGGCGGCCAGCGCGCCCGCGCCGGCCTGGGGTCCGGCGACGCTGGAGATCATTGCGGCGTGGTGCAAGGGCTGCGACATCTGCGTGAAGATGTGCCCCGAGCGCTGCCTGCGCCTGAATGCGCACCAGGTGGTGGAGCTCACCGATCCGGCGCTGTGCACGGGCTGCCGCATCTGCGAGCAGCTTTGCCCCGATTTCGCCATCACGGTCAACACCTGAGCGGCGCCCTCCCGAGCCAACGCCCATGACCCCGCATCTGCCATCGCAACCCGCCAGCGCCCACCCCGCCGGGGTGCAACTGCTGCAAGGCAACCAGGCGTGCGCCCTGGCCGCCGTGGCCGCGGGCTGCCGGTTCTACGCCGGCTACCCCATCACACCCTCCTCGGAAATCGCCGAGTGGATGGCCCGCGAATTGCCTCTCGTGGATGGCGTGTTCATCCAGATGGAGGACGAGATCAGCTCCATGGGCGCCGTGGTGGGGGCCTCCCTGGGCGGGGCCAAGGCCATGACCGCCACCAGCGGCCCGGGCTTCTCGCTGAAGCAGGAAAACCTGGGGTATGCCTCGCTGGCGGAGGTTCCCTGCGTGGTGGTGGACGTGATGCGCGGCGGCCCCAGCACGGGCATGCCTACGCGCCCCTCCCAGGCCGACATCATGCAGGCGCGCTGGGGCTCCCATGGCGACCACCCGCTGATCGTGCTGGCCCCGGCCTCGGTGCGCGAAATCTACGAGCAGACCGTGCGCGCCTTCAATCTCTCCGAGACCCTGCGCACGCCCGTGGTGCTGGTCTACGACGAGGTGATCGGCCACCTGCGCGAGACGGTGCACGTGCCGGCCTCCGGCACGCTGGCCCTGACGCCGCGCAAGTGGGCCCCGGCCCCGCCGGCACCCCACCTGCCCTATGCCAGCAACGGCGATGGCGTGCCGGCGATGGCCCGCTACGGCGACGGTCACCGCACGCACACCACGGGGCTCACGCACAGCGAGACGGGCTTTCCCACCCAGGAGCCCCAGGCGGTGGCGCGCATGATGGCGCGGCTGCTGGGCAAGTTCGATCTGCACCGCG
>JACQHH010000025.1 GCA_016199125.1 Candidatus Lambdaproteobacteria bacterium | reverse complement strand
GAGCGCTTCGGCACCACCTTCAAGACCGGCAACGTGCGCGAGGCCGATCTCTCCCGGCGGCCTTTCCGGCTGACCCTGGATTCCGGCGAGGTGCTGTCCTGCGCCGCGCTGATCATCAGCACGGGCGCCTCGGCCAAGTGGCTGGAGCTGGAATCGGAGCAGAAATTCAAGAACCGCGGCGTCTCGGCCTGCGCCACCTGCGACGGCTTCTTCTTCAAGCAGAAGCCGCTGGCCGTGATCGGCGGGGGCGACACGGCCCTGGAGGAGGCGCTGTACCTGACCAACTTCGCCACCAAGGTCACGCTGATCCACCGCCGCGACGAGCTGCGCGCCAGCAAATTCATGCAGGAGCGGGCCTTCAAGAACGAGAAGCTCGAATTCCGCTGGAACGCGGCGGTGGACGAGGTGCTGGGCGACGAGAAGCGGGGCGTCACCGGCCTGCGGCTGCGCGATACGCAGACCGGGGAATTGTCCGAACTGGCCGTGGACGGCATGTTCGTGGCCATCGGGCACCGGCCCAACACGGCCATCTTCAAGGGCCAGCTCGAGCTCAACGAGCTGGGCTACATCGTGGTCAAGCCGGGCAGCACCTACACCTCGGTGGAGGGAGTGTTCGCCGCGGGCGATGCGGCCGACCCGGTCTACCGCCAGGCCGTCACGGCCGCCGGCACGGGCTGCATGGCCGCCATCGACGCCGAACGCTGGCTGGCCGCGCAGGAATAGCAACCGCATGCTTGCGCATCCGGCGAGTGAAAGGGCTTCCCGCGGAGCGCGGGTCACCGGCTCGCGAACGTCCGCGGCTCCGCCGATGCGGCGGCGCGCGGCCGCACGGTCAGGCGCAGCAGGGACGGCCTCCGTTGACCCTTGCGCCGGGGGGCTGGTGTAGGCCCGCGCCGGCCGCCTTGCCCGCCGTGACCTCTCCCCCAAGCCGTCCGATTCATGGCATGATGGAGTCTTGAGCGCGCGCCACCGCCGACCCCACGCCACGTGGGGTGCAGCGCGGGGCGCCCGCAGCGGATGCCGCGCGCCGGCCGCCCCGCCGTGGCGCATGCATTCCACCGGCATTATTTGCATCAGGAGTTGGCCCGTTCCATGGCCCGCGAAAAAGTCGTGCTTGCCTATTCCGGGGGACTCGATACCTCGGTGATCGCCCACTGGCTGACCCAGCAGGGCTATGACGTGATCTGCCTGCTCGTGGACCTGGGCCAGAAGGTGGAGAACCTTGACGTGATCGGCAACAAGGCCAAGGCCTCGGGCGCGATCAAGTCGGTGATCGACGATCGCAAGGACGAGTTCGTGCGCGGGCACGTGTTTCCGTCCCTCCAGTTCAACGCGGTCTACGAGGGCACCTATCTGCTGGGCACCTCCCTGGCGCGGCCGCTGATCGCCAAGGCCCAGATCGAGCTGGCCCGGGCCGAGGGCGCCCGCTTCGTCTCCCACGGGGCCACGGGCAAGGGCAACGACCAGGTGCGCTTCGAGCTCTCGTATTATGCGCTCAACCCGGAGATCCAGGTCATCGCGCCCTGGAAGGATCCGGCTTTCTTCAAGCCCCTTCCCGGGCGCAAGGAGCTGATCGCCTATGCCGAGCGCAACCGCATCCCGGTCAAGGCCACGCTCAGCCAGCCCTGGAGCTCCGACGAGAACCTGATGCACATCAGCTTCGAGGCGGGCATGCTGGAGGACCCCTGGCAAGCGCCGCGGGAGGACATGTTCGAGCTGAGCACCTCGCCCCGCGAGGCCTTGTCCGAGCCCCAGGAGCTGTTCGTGGAATTCGAGCGCGGGGTGCCCGTGGCCGTGGACGGCGAGCGGCTGGGGCCCGCGGCCCTGCTCTCCCGGCTCAACGACATCGGCGGGCGCCACGGGGTGGGCCGCGTGGACATGGTGGAATCGCGCTTCGTGGGCATGAAGTCGCGTGGGGTCTACGAGACCCCCGGCGGCACGATCCTGCACATTGCCCACCGCGCCATGGAATCCATCACGCTGGACCGCGACGTGATCAACCTCAAGGACACGCTCATGCCGCGCTTCGCGCGCAGCGTGTACAACGGCTTCTGGTTCACGCCGGAGATGCGCGTGCTGCTGACCCTGGTGCGCGAGACGCAGGAGTGCGTGACGGGCCGGGTGCGTTTGCAGCTCTACCGGGGCAACTGCCAGGTCACCGGACGGGAGTCGCCCTTTTCCCTGTACGACATGGCGGTGGCCTCCATGGACGATGACGCGGGGGCGTACAATCCCATGGACGCCATCGGCTTCATCAAGCTCAACGCCCTCACGCTAAAGGCGGCCCACCGGCAGCGGCGCAAGCTGGAAGGCAAGTAGCCGCCGCACGCGGCAAGGCCCGTGGCCCGCGCGGCGCACGCTCCCGACCCGCCGCCAGGGCAGGCCGCGCCGCCTTCACCCCCTCCCATCGTCCGCCATGTGCCCGTCCGACGACCTCAAGCCCGCCGTTCCCGATGTGTTGGCGTCGCGCTATGCCTCCGTGGCCATGGTGCGCCTGTGGTCGCCCGAAGGGCGCATCCGCCTGGAGCGCGAGCTGTGGATCGCCATCATGCGCGAGCAGGCGGCGCTGGGCGTGGACATTCCCCCGCGGGCCATCGCGGCGTATGAAGCCGTGGCCGATCAGGTGCACCTGGACTCCATCGACCGGCGTGAGCGCGCGCTGCGCCACGACGTGAAGGCGCGCATCGAGGAGTTCTGCGCGCTGGCCGGCTACGAGACCATTCACCTGGGCATGACCAGCCGCGATCTGACGGACAACGTGGAGCAGCTCCAGGTGCGCCGCTCCATGGAGCTGCTGCGGGACAAGGCCGTGGCGGCCCTGTGCGCCCTGGCCGCCGCCGCGGCCCAGCACCGCGAGACCATGATCGTGGCGCGCACGCACCACGTGCCCGCCCAGCCCACCACCCTGGGGCGGCGCTTTGCCATGTTCGGCGAGGAGCTGCACCACGGCTTCCTGCGGCTGGAGGCGCTGCTGGAGAGCTACCCCCTGCGCGGACTCAAGGGCGCCGTGGGCACGCGCCTGGACCAGCTTTCGCTGCTGGGCAACGATCCCCTGGCCGCCGAGCGCCTGGAGCGGGAGATCGCGCGGCGGCTGGGCTTTGCCCAGGTGCTGGACAACCCGGGCCAGGTTTATCCGCGCAGCCTGGACTTCGAGGTGGTCAGCGTGCTGTACCAGCTCGGCGCGGCGCTGTCGGACTTCGCCAAGACCATGCGCCTGATGACCGGGCACGAGCTGCTCTCCGAGGGCTTCGGCCAGGGGCAGGTGGGCTCCTCGGCCATGCCGCACAAGATGAACGCGCGCAACTGCGAGCGCATCAACGGCTTCCAGACGCTGCTGGCGGGCTACCTGGAGATGACCGCGCGGCTGGCCGGCGACCAGTGGAACGAGGGCGACGTGTCGTGCTCGGTGGTGCGCCGCGTGGCGCTGCCCTCGGCCATGTTCACCCTCGACGGCGCCCTGGAGACCTTCCTCACCATCCTGCGCGAGATGGACATCTACGAATCGGCCATCGCCACGGAGGTGCGGCGCGCACTGCCCTTCCTGGCCACCACGACCCTGCTCATGGAGGCGGTGCGCCGGGGCGGCGGGCGCGAGACGCTGCACAGCGTCATCCGCGATCATGCCGTGGCCGTGGCCCGCGGCCTGCGCGACGGCTCCCTGGCCGACAACGACCTGGCCCGGCGGCTGGGCGACGATCCGGCCTTTCCCATGTCCAAGGCCCAGATCGATGCGGTGTTCGCCGATCCCGGGCGCTTCCTGGGCGCGGCGCCGCGCCAGGTGGATGCCTTCCTCAACGCGGTGGAGGCGGTGCGCAAGCGCCACCCCGCCGCGGCCGACTACACGCCCGCCGCGATCATCTGAGCCAGGGTGGGCCGGGGACGGAGCATCACTTGCCGGGGTGGAAGTCGGCAGGCGGACGGTATTCCTCCTCGTGCCCGCGCGTGTAGTACAGCAGGTAGGTGTACACGCTCTTGCTCAAGGGAAACAGCGCCAGCACCGCCGCCACGGTGGTGAGCGTGGCGGCATAGATCAGCGCCTGCACGGAGACGTCGGCGAAGGAAACCAGCAGGCCCCCGGCGCCGATGCCGATGATCCCCGCAAGGGCGTAGCAGATCACCACACCCCCCCAGAAATCTCCGTCGTCCGGCAGGTAAGCATAGCCGCAGTGCTCGCAATGGTGGTTGAAGCCGTAGAGCCTGTGGGTCAGGCGCCCCACGCCGCAGTGCGGGCAGCGGAAGGAAAAGCTGCGCAACAGAAAACGGGACAGGTTCATGTCGTTCCGAAGGAAGAGGCGGGCGGGGCGGTCAGCGGCGCAACGTCTGCAGGAAGGCCTGCAACTGGTCCATGCCCTTGGCGATGTTTTCCAGCGAGTTGGCATAGCTGATGCGCAGGTACCCCTCGCCACCGGGCCCAAAGTCGGCCCCCGGCGTCATGGCCACGCCCGTCTCGTTGAGGAGCTGCATGGCGAAGCCGATGGAATCGGAGGTGTAGCGGCTCACGTTCACGAAGGCGTAGAACGCGCCGGTGGGCTCGTAGCCCAGGGGCAGCCCCATGGCCGCCAGGCGCTCCATGAGGTACACGCGCCGGCGGTCGTACTCGGCGCGGTAGGTCTCGCAGATGGGCACGGCCTCGGCCATGGCCACCCGCGCGGCCACCTGGGAGAAGTCCGTGGCGGAGATCATGATGTTCTGGTGCAGCTTCATCACGGCGGGCATGGTCTCCAGCGGCGAAATGAGATAGCCCAGGCGCCAGCCCGTCATGGCGAAGTACTTGGAGAAGCCGTTGAGGATGAAGGCGTTGTCCGTGAACTCCAGCATGGTGTGGTCGCGCCCGCCATAGGACAGGCCGTGGTAGATCTCGTCCGAGATCACGGGCACGCCCAGCGCGGCGATCTGGGCCATCAGTTCGGGCCGCATCACCACGCCCGTGGGATTGGCCGGAGAACACACCATCACGGCCCGCGTGCGCGGCGTAATGGCCGTGCGCACCTTGGCCGGATCGAGCTGAAAACCCTCCGCTTCCACGATGGGCACGCGCACCGGGCGGCCATGGGCGATGCGCACGAAATTCTCGTAGCAGGCGTAGGTGGGATCGGACACGATCACCTCGTCGCCCGGCTCCAGCAGCATCAGCATCAGCATCTGG
>JACQHH010000214.1 GCA_016199125.1 Candidatus Lambdaproteobacteria bacterium | reverse complement strand
GAGCGCACGGGCATCCGCCGCTTCGCCCATTGCGTCTATCCCATGGACGAGACGCTGGTGCGCGTGGCGCTGGACCTCTCCGGGCGGCCGGAGTTTCACTTTCACGGCAGCTTCGAGCAGACGGCCCTGGGCACGCTGGAGACGCAGATGATCGCGCACTTTTTCAAGTCCATCGCCATTGCGGCGCGATTGACCCTGCACATGGCCGTCCTGTACGGTCAGAACGACCACCACAAGGCGGAGGGATTGTTCAAGGCGTTCGCCCGGGCGCTCAGCGACGCCGTGGCCATCGATCCGCGCCGTGGCGGCGTCGCGTCAACCAAGGGCACGTTGGGGGCGACATGATCGCCATCATCGACTACAACGTCGGCAACCTGCACAACCTGAAGAACGCGCTGGACTTCCTGGGCCTGGACGCGCGCATCGTGCGCGACCCGGCCCTGCTGCCCGAGGCGAGCCACATCATCCTGCCCGGCGTGGGGGCCTTCCAGCCCGCCATGGCCCGCCTGCACGAGGCGGGCATGCAGGAGGTGGTGGTGGAGCGCGTCGCGGCCGGGGTGCCCTTCCTGGGCGTGTGCGTGGGCATGCAACTGCTGTTCGAGGTCAGCGAGGAAGACGGGGAGTGGCCCGGCCTAGGGCTGATCCGGGGACGCGTGGTGCGCTTTGACCATGCCCTGAAGATTCCCCAGATCGGCTGGAACCAGGTGGCCTTCCAGCGGCCCGACCCGCTGCTGGCGGGGATTCCCGACCAGAGCTACTTCTATTTCGTACACTCGTACCATGCCCGGCTGGCGGAGCCGGCCGATGCGCTGGGCCTGACCGACTATGGCGAGCTGTTCCCGGCCATCGTGCGGCGGGGCAATCTGTGGGGCGTGCAGTTCCACCCGGAGAAGAGCCAGAACAACGGGCTGCAACTGCTGCGCAATTTCTGCGCGGTGCGGCCCGAGTGACCGCGTCGCGCCAGCCCGCGACCCGCCCGGCGCCGAGCCGCGGGCGCGGCCGATCCCACCCCGCCGGCCAGGGCCCCTGCACCGCGGGCGCATTGGCCCACGACACGGCGGCACGCCGGGCCAGCGAGCGAATCCCATGAGCACCAAGCCACCCACCCCGCTCCAGGAGCGCCTGCGGCACCTGCCCTCGGTGAGCGAGGTGGACCGCCACCTGGCGGCCCGCGGCCTGCCCAACGGCAAGGCAGTGCGCGACGCGGTGCAGGACGAGCTGGCGCGCATCCGCCGCGAGGCGCTGGAGCCGGGCGGCGAGCCCCCGGCGCGCGAGACGGTGCTGGCGGCCATCGAGCGGCGCCTGGGCCGGCTCGCGGGCGGGCAATTGCAGCCCGTGATCAACGCCACGGGCGTGGTGGTGCACACCAACCTGGGCCGCGCGGTGCTGGCCCCGGCCTGGCTGGCCGATGCCGCGCCGCTGCTCAGCGCCTACACCAACCTGGAATTCGACCTGCAAACCGGCAAGCGCGGCGCGCGCGGCGGGCGGGTGCCCCACCTGCTGGCGCGCCTGGCCGGGGCCGAGGCCGCGCTGGTGGTCAACAACAACGCCGCCGCCGTGCTGCTGCTGCTCTCGGCGCTGGCCGGCGGACGCGAGGTGATCGTCTCCCGCGGGGAGCTGGTGGAAATCGGCGGGGCCTTTCGCGTGCCGGACATCATGCGCCAGTCCGGGGCGCGCCTGGTGGAGGTGGGCACCACCAACCGCACGCGGCTGGCGGACTACGCCGATGCCATCACCCCGGAGACCGCGGCGCTGCTGAAGGTGCACCGCTCCAACTTCGTGATGAGCGGCTTCGTGGAGGAGACCAGCGTGGCCGAGCTGGCCGGCCTGGGCGCCGCGCGGGGGGTGCCCGTGTGGCACGACCTGGGCAGCGGCAACTTCTACCGCTTCGAGCAGCCCGCCCTGCGCGCCATTCCTACCGTGGAGCAGGAGTTGCACGCCGGGGCCGATGTGCTCACCTTGAGCGGCGACAAGCTGCTGGGCTCCGTGCAGGCGGGCATCGTGGTGGGGCGCGCCGAGCCGCTGCGCGTCATGCAGCGGCATCCGCTGTACCGCAGCCTGCGCCTGGACAAGCTGCGTCTGGCCGTGCTGGAGCGCTCCCTGCTGGACTACCTGGACATCGCGGCGCTGCGGGCCAACAACCGCGTGGTGGGGCTGCTGGAGCGCACCCCCGAGGACATGACGCCCATGGCCCGCACGCTGTTGGGCCTGTTGCCGCAGGCCGCCGCCGCGCCGCTGCGCTGGGAGCTGGTGCGCGACCAGTCGCTGCCCGGCGGGGGGGCGCTGCCCGAGGTGCGCATCGACACGCTGTGCCTGGCCCTGCAGCCCGCCGATGGGGACGCCGACGCACTGGCCACGCGCCTGCGCGGGCACCAGCCACCCGTGGTGGCGAGGGTGCAGGAGGGGCGCGTACTGCTGGATTTCCGCACGATTTTCGAGGCCGACCTGCCCGCCCTGGCCGCGGCGATTCAGGGCCTTTGCCGCGCCGGCTAATCGGGATACAGTCAATCAGGCGCTTTCGCGCGTATTTGCAGACGATCACCATTACGCAGTCCGCTCTCCCCGTGTCCGGCCGTGCGACGCGCTGCGCCGTCCGCCGCGCCTGGGGGCTTCCATCCTTCGGGTTTTTCCATGCTCAGCTTGTCTCGCAAGACCCTGATCGTGCTGCTCTGCGGCGGGATCATTCTCACGCTGTCCGTCGGCCTGCGCAGCACCTTCGGACTGTTCCTCAAGCCCATGAGCGATTCCCTGGGGTGGGGGCGGGAGACGTTCGCATTTGCCATCGCGTTGCAGAACATCGTGTGGGGACTGGTGCAGCCGCTGACGGGCGCCCTGGCCGACCGCTACGGCTCCGGCCGCGTGGTGCTGGGCGGGGCCATCGCCTATGCGGCGGGTCTGTACCTGATGTCCGTCACGGCCGGTCCGGTGGCCCTGGTGCTGAGCGCCGGGGTGCTGATGGGCTTTGCCCTCAGCGCCACGTCCTTTGCCGTGGTGCTGGGCGCCGTGGGCCGCGCCGCGCCGGAGGCACACCGCAGCACGGCGCTGGGCGTGGCTTCGTCCCTGGGCTCGCTGGGGCAATTCGTGATGCTGCCCATCGGCCAGACGCTGATCTCCTCGAGTGGCTGGGCCTTTGCGTTGGTGGCCATGGGCCTGATCTCGCTGGTCATGGTGCCCTTGTCCGCGGGCGTGGTGGGGCGGCAGGGCCAGGGGCTCAATGCCGCGACCATGAGCATGCGCGGCGCGCTCCACGACGCGCTGCGGCACCGGGGGTACATCCTGCTGTTCCTGGGCTTCTTCGTGTGCGGATTCCAGGTGATGTTCATGGCCACGCACCTGCCGGCGTACATTGCCGACAACCGGCTCCCGGCCGGCATGGGCGCCACGGCGCTGGCCACGGTGGGCTTGTTCAACATCGTGGGCTCCTATGTGTGGCCCGTGATTGCCGGGCGCACCAGCAAGAGCATGACCCTGGCCGTCCTGTACCTGGCCCGGGCGGTGGTGATCGGCCTGTTCCTGATGGTGCCGCTGAGCACGGCCAGCCTGCTGGTCTTCGCCGCGGCGATCGGCTTCATGTGGCTGGCCACGGTGCCCGTGACCACGGCGCTGGTGGGCCAGATCTTCGGCGTGCGCTACGTGTCCACCCTGTTCGGCATCGTGTTCCTGGGGCACCAGATCGGCTCGTTTCTGGGCGTGTGGTTGGGCGGCTACCTGTTCGACCTCACCGGATCGTACAACCTGGTGTGGTACCTGACGATCGCGCTGGGGGTGGTGGCCGCGCTGCTGCATTGGCCAATCAACGAAAAGCGCGTGGACTGGGCCCTCGCCGAGGAGGCGGTCTGACGGCCGGCCGGCGCGCGCCGCCCCCATCCATCACCCGTGGGAGGAGAGCATGATCCGCATCTTTTCCATGTATGCCTGACCCTGGGCCTGGAGAACGAGGCTCGTTCTGGCGGAAAAGGACATTCCCTACCAACTGCAGGAGGAGGACCTCCGGCACAAGTCGCCCGCGCTGCTGGCGGTGAGCCCCTACGGCAAGGTGCCCGTAGTGGTGCACGACGGCCGCGCCATCTTCGAGTCGGCCATCTGCAACGAGTACCTGGAGGAGGTCTATCCGCAACAGGCGCTGATGCCGGCGGACGCCTTCGCACGGGCGCAGGTTCGCATCTGGACGGACTATGCGGCGGCGTACTTTTCGCCCCCGTCCTATCGCATCCTGCGCTCGGAGGATGCGCGGGTGGTACAGGAGAGTTGGGAGGAGCTGCACAAGCAGCTCGCCTACGTGGAGCGGCACCTGGCCGCGGCGGACGACGGCTGGTTCGTGGCCGGACGTTTCACCCTGGCGGATATCAACATCCTGCCCTTCGTGCACCGCATCGCCACGCAGTTGCCAGGCGACGTGCTGGCCGGCTATCCGGCGCTGGGGGCGTGGTATGCGCGGTTCAAGGCGCGGCCCAGCTTTCAGACCACGCTCACCGAGCAGCCGCCGCGCAGCGCCTGAGCCCGGGCGGGCCGCCGCGCCAGCTCAGTCGAGCCAGTCCAGGGCGCCCGAGTGGTGCAGGTACATCTCGCCGCTGTCCAGGCGGATGCGCAGCGCACCGCTGGGCATCAGCTCCTGCACCGTGCCCAGGTGGCGCTGCGGGTGTTCGGAGAGCAGCACGCGCCGGCCCGCCAGCCGGGCCCGCGCGCGCCAGCGGTCCAGCAGGCTCGTGACCGCGCCGTCCTCCAGCGCGCCGAGCCGCAGCTCCAGTTGCCGCAGGATCGCCTCCAGCAGCCGCCGGGTGTCGATGGGGTGGCCGGTTTCGTGGGCCAGGGTGGTGATGACGCTGCGCAGCTCGGGCGGGATGTCCTCGGTGGTCCCGTGGCAATTGATGCCGATCCCCAGCACCACGCGCGCCGCCCGCTCGGCCCCGTGGCGCAGCTCCACCAGGATGCCGCACACCTTGCGTCCGCCGATCAGCACGTCGTTGGGCCACTTCAGCTCGGGCACCACGCCCAGCTCCGCCTCCAGCGCATCGGCCACGCAAACGCCCGCCACCAGGGAGAGCAGGGACAGGGTCTCCGGGGGGAGCTGCGGGTGCAGCACCACGGAGAAGAGCAGTTGCTCGCCGGGCAGGGAGATGAACTTGCGCCCCATGCGTCCGCGGCCGGCGGACTGCCTGGGCGTCACGACCACTAGGCCGTGATTGTCCAGGTAGGTGGGCGTCTCCATCACCAGCAGGTTCGTGGAGCGCGTCTCGGTCAGGCGAATGATGGTGTGGCCCAGTGGCTTCACGTCCGGCGCCTCGTTCAGTTCATCGTGACGTAAAGCACCTCGAATTTGGTCCCGACGCGGCCGGCATTGCGGGTCACGTGTACGACTCCCTCCACGCGCGCGGAGATCTCGTTGATGAGCACCGCCAGCCGCACGTGATAATACTCATTGTAGGTTGAAAATACACGGTCGGCGATTTTGGGATTGATCCCGTCGATGCGCTCCAGAGCGGAGGCCAACGACGCGTCGGTGTAGACCTCCCGCGGCGCATCGGCCGGCGCCAGCAGCTCGGCGATATCCTCCGCCCGTGCCGCGTAGGCGTTGATGTCCTTCTGCACGTCGCGCAAGGTCTGCTGGGCGAAGAGCAGCTCTCCGTCCATTTCGCGGCGCTGGAGAAACGCGACCAGCTCTTCCCGCGAGGCCAGGTTTACGTTGATGCGCTCGGTCAGCGGATAGTTCGTGTTGCGCGTGGACTTGGGGACGGCGGTGAAATGGCCGGCCCATGCGCTCCAGGGCAGCTCGCTTTCGACGACGCCGCGCACCAGGCGCAGCTCCTCCAGGCGGTCCAGCGCATCGTTCTTCACGGCGTGCGCGGGCGTGGCGCTGAAATAGGCGTCGGATTCGGCGCCGCTGTAGCCCGGGAGCCCGCTGTAGCTCAGGTCGTCGGAATCCACCCAGTCGAACAGCGCCGCGTAGAGACTCAGGATGGCCTCCTCGCTCAGGCCGCGCTCCTCCTGGAACTCCGTGGCCGCGATGCGCATGGCCGACACCGTGTTCACGAACAGGATGCGCCGCGCCCGGTCGTTGTCCTTGTCCACCTGCAGGTTGCGCATCTCGTTGATGTTGAACAGCGCGTCGAGGGGTCGGACGGTCAGCTCGGAGAGCACCCCCTCCTCGAACGGCACGCCGCCGAGCTGCAGCAGCCCCCCCAGTTGGGCCATGCCCTGCATGAACACCAGCTCGTCTTCCATGAGGCCCGCCTGCACCGCGCGAAAGGCGGACTTGGCCAGGTTGCGCGCCTGCATGCCGTCGCGCACGTTGGCGGTGCCCCGCAGGTCCAGGCCCGTGGAGAAGATGAACTCGGCCAGGAACATGCTGATCAGCAGCACGATGGTCAGGGTCATCACCAGGGCGATGCCGCGGCGCCGGTGGCGGGCTGGGGCGCGAGGGATCATGACGAGGTCAGCCCCTGCAACAGGTTGAACTCGATGCTTTCCGTGTACACCTTGTCGTCCGGGCCCCGCTGGCTGATGGTCAGTCGCATGGCCGCGGGCAACCGGCCGCTGTTGGGGGCCTGCATGGAATCCCACTCGTCCAGCCAATCGTCCGCGGTGACCTGGGGATTGGCGTTGGCGCGCAGGAATTCGACCTTGAACTCCTCGATGCGATCGGCGATGGCCACGGAAATTCCGCCTGCGCCGAGGTCGTCGTCCAGGTAGAAATCCTCGCGGCGCACCAGCACGATCGTGTCCAGCTCGCGCTCGCGCTCCACCTGATAGCCGATCTCGTGCAGGCCCGGGTCGCCGCCCTCCGCCACCTGGCGGTGAAAGCGCGCCGGCACGGCCGCGTGCAGGCTGATGTGCGTGTACTGCTTGTCCTCGGTGTAGGCCAGCCGCGACGCGATGCCCGAGGCGCGTTCGTTGGAGGCAAAGTTCTTCAGGTACTGGGCCCCCTGCAAATCGTCGGTGATCAGCCGGAGCAGCACGCGCAGATTCTGGCGCGCCTCCGTCTCCCGCGTCAGGCGAATGGCATTGCCGGAAATGTTGGAGAAGGCCGCGTAGATCAGGGTGAGCACCACGGAGAGCAGCGCCAGTGCCACCATCAGCTCGAGCAGCGTGAACGCCGGCGATGCGGCTCCGGTGCCGCCATGCCGGGCGCCGCGGGGGCGAGCGTGCCGGTCAGTTTGCGGAGACATAGATGTGGGAGCGATAGGAGCGCTGCGCCATGCCGTCCTGCCAGGTGAGCACCAGCTCCACTTTGCGCACGGTGACGCCCGGGATGGGTTCCTCGTCCTTGATTTCGCGCAGCCAACTGTAGCCGGCCATGGCATCGTCCGCGGCAAATTCGCCCTGGGACACCGAAACGCTGACCTTGGGCCGGCGCTCCCAGGCCATCAGCTCGTTGTTCACGTAGATCATGGCCTTCCACGTGGAGCGGTTGGCTTGCACCAGGTACAGGTTGGACGAGTAGGCCTGGTACAGCGTGAGCAGGGTCACCGAGAGCAGCGCCATGGCGACCAGCACCTCCAGCAGCGTGAAGGCGGGGGGGTCGCCGCGCCGCCCGCGGCGCGGAGCCCACCGTCCCTCCGCGGGCCGGGGGGCGTGGCCGCGCCCCGGGCTCCGCCGCGCGGCGCTAGCGGGTTTCTCGCATCTCGGTGACATCGCCGGAGAGCACCTCGATTCGTCCCGACAGGCCGTCGGCGCGCACGGTGAAGGGCTCCGTCCCCTGGTGCAGGTGCAGCAGGAACGGATCCATGTATCCGGAATGGTCGATCAGGATGGGCACGCGGCGGTCGCGGATGCGCTCGCTGTTCTCGCCCACGGTCATCAGGTCGACCATGCGCAGCCCCTCGGGCAGGGGGTGCGGCCGCATCATGCGCGGCCGCTCGTAGACCTCGAAAAAGCCATCCACTTCCTGCTCGAACTCGTAGGCGTTGGCCTTGAGATCGAACCACACGCGCTGGCGGCGGCCGGTGAGCACCGCCTCGTTGCGCACCACGCGCAGCATGCGCGTCAGCCGCGTGGTTTCCCGCTCCCGCTCGCCCTGCAGCATGTTGAGGAAGGTCGGCGTGACCAGCACCAGCAGCAGAGTGAGCAGGCCCAGCACCAGCATCAGCTCCAGCAGGGTGACGCCGGACAGGGCCGGCCGCGGGCCGTTGCGGCGCCTAGGCTCTGTTCGGAAAAACATACCGTATGCCTGAGGAAGCCGCCGCAGGCGGCTGTCTCGAAGGCCAAGGTGCCAACAATGCGGGTCCGCGCCCTTCGAGACGGGGCTTCCGCCCCTCCTCAGGGCTGCGGATCGGAATTCCGAACAGAACCTAGAGATTCTTGCTGGAAATGTCCGCATCGAGCTCCGTTCCGCCCTCCACGCCGTCGGCGCCCAAGGAAATGATGGTGTAGTCGCGGCCGTCGGAGCGATAGATGAAAGGGTTCTTCCAGCCGTCCGTGGGCGCCGAGTTGGCTTTCAGATACGGCCCCTGCCAGTTCTTGGGGATCACGCCCACCTCGGGCAGCCTGATCAGCGCCTCCAGGCCCTGCTCGCTGGTGGGGAAGGTGGAGTTTTCCAGGAAGTAGCGGTCCAACGCGCCTTCGATGCTGCTGATCTGGATCTTGGTCACGTCCACCTTGGCCTTGGCCGGCACGCTGAGCAACTGGGTCCCGATGATGCCCGCGATCAACGAGAGGATGATCATGACCACCAGCACTTCGATGAAGGTGATCGCCCGCATCCGATGGTGGCGCAGGTGACCGCCGCGGGCGATGCAGCGCGGATGGGGCAGCGTCAGGGTCGTCATGGTCACCTCACGAGCTGGTTGAGTTGGAGCATGGGCAGCAGGATGGACATCACGATGAAGCCCACGACGAGGCCCATCACCAGGATCATCACCGGCTCGATCAGCGCGGTGGCGGCCTCCATGGTCGCGGACATTTCCTGGGCGATACGCGTGGCCACGTGCTCCAGCATCTGCGGCAGCGTGGCCGTCTCCTCGCCGATGGCGACCATCTGCACGACATCCTCGGGAAACAGGGCCGTGCGGCGCAACGCCATCGAGACGGACAAGCCTTTGTTCTGGACGTCAAAAATAACACGATCCATCGCCGCCAGGTAGATGCGGTTTTCCATCACGTCCCGGCTGATGGACAGCGCGTTCTTCATCTCCACGCCGCTGGAGAGCAGCGTGGCCAGGGTCTGCGTGAAGCGCTGCATGAGCAACTGCCGCTGCACGTTGCGCCAGTACGGCAGGGAGAGCATGAGGCGGTCCTTGAGCAGCGCGCCGCGCCCGGTGCGCAGGAAGCGCAGCAGCCCCCACACGGCGACGATCAGCGCGGGCAGCAGCGCCCACCAGTAACCCGTGATCAGCTCGCTGACGGCGATCAGGATGCGGGTGGGCAGCGGCAGCGTGGCGTTGAAGTTCTCGAACAGCACCGTGATCTTGGGAATGATGTTGGTCAGCATGAAGATCACGACGGCCAGGCTGAAGAGCATCATGAACGCCGGATAGACCAGCGAGGCGGCCACGCGCGTTTGCAGGCGGTGCATCTCGCTGTAGTAATCCGCCAGGCGGTTCATGATGCGGTCCAGGTTGCCGCTGGCTTCCCCGGAGCGGATGAGGTTGATCATCATGGGCGGAAAGTAGCGGCCCTGTGCCGCGAAGGCATCGGCCAGATAGGCGCCCTCCATGATCCGGCTGCGCACGTCGGATAGCACCGACTTGAAGCGCAGGTCCGGCGTCTGCTCCAGGATCATGCCCAGCGCCTGGTCGTAGGGCACCGTGGCGCCGGCCAGGGTGGCGAACTGGCGGGCAAAGGCCGCCAGGCGGCTCACGGAGAGGCCCGTGCGGCGCAGCACCACGCGCGCCGCCTTCTGCGAGAGGCCGCTGGCCTCGGTGGGCTTGACCTCGATGGGGTAGATGTCCCGGGCCCGCAGGATGGACAGCGCCTCGTTGAGATTGGGGGCGTTGAGCGTGCCCTTTTCGGCGTTCCCGGACGCGCCCAGGGCCCTGTATGCGAAGATGGTCACGAGGCCTGCCTCCCGTTGCGCGCGGTACCGCGGTGGGGGCGCTTCTGGAATTTCAACACCGCGCGGTTGTGGGCCTTGAGATCCTTGGAAAAGAAGTGCGTGCCGTCGCCCTTGGACACGAAGTACAGGTAGTCCACGCGCGCGGGCTGCAGCACCGCGCGGATGCTCTCCAGGCCCGGATTGGCGATGGGCGTGGGGGGCAACCCCGGATTGGTGTAGGTGTTGTAGGGCGTCTGCGTGCGCAGGTGGATGCGGGTCAGGTTGCCGTCGAAGTCGCGCAGGCCATAGATGACGGTGGGGTCGCTGCCCAGGCGCATGCGCGCCTGGAGCCGGTTGTGGAACACGCCCGCGATCAGCGCGCGCTCCTCGGCGGCGCCGGTTTCCTTCTCCACGATCGAGGCCAGAATCAGCGCCTCGTAGGGCGCCAGGCCGTGAGGCGGCCGCACCCTCCCCAGCAGGTCGCCGGTGCGGCGCCGGAACACGTCCACCATCATGCGCAGCAGGTGCTCCTCGCGCAGCCCGCGCTGCAGGTAATACGTCTCCGGAAACACGAAGCCTTCCAGGTTGGCCGCGTCGGGCTTGAGCGGCAATTGCAGGCCGGCGATGAACGCCGGGTCGACGCTGAGGTGCAGGAACCGCTGCGTGTCGGCCAGGTGCAGCTCACCCAGGCGCGCAGCCACCTCGCGCAGGGTGAAGCCTTCGGGAATGGTCAGCGTGATGTAGTGCGTGCTGCCGGAGACCAGCAGATCCAGCAGGTGGTTGGGGGAGATGGGCTTGTCCAGCACGTATTCGCCCGCCTTGATGCGCCCCGTATCGCCGCGCACGATGGCCAGCAGGCGGAACATGCGCGGGCGCGCCAGGCGCCGTTCTGCGGACAGCCGGTTGATCAGCGCCGTCAGCGAATCGCCGTTGCGCACCTCGATCGCCAGGGGTTCCGCGGGGGCAATGCTGGTCGTGAACTCGCCGTAGCTGAACACCGCCAGCATGAACAGGCACAGCGCGGCGAGCACGCCGAACACCCCCAGCAATCCCGGTCGTTGGATCACGGCGCACGCCTCCCGGCCGTGCGGAACTGCGGCTGCTCAATCGTGCCGTCGATGCGGGCGCGCAACTGGCCATTGTCCAGGAAGCTGTCCACGAGGGGCCGCATGTCGCCCAGCGCCTGCAGCCAGCTTTCGCGGAAGCCCGCGGTGATGGCGAGTTGCAGGCGCGACTGGTTGGGCCGGTACAGGTTGGGCAGCACCTGGCCCTCGATGGTGCCGCGCACGTCGCCCTCGAAGGTCAGGCTGCGGATCTCGATGCGCTGGCCCAAGGCCAGATCGAAGCGGATCACATCCTCCTTCACCGCAGGCACCTTTTGCGAGAGCACCTGCGCGCCCTCCACGGTCAGCCCGGTGATCTCGCCGATGACCGAGCCCTCGGGCAACTGCCCCCTGGCCGCCTGCGCCTGCGCGGCGCGGCGCGCGACCTGTCCGACCACGTGCATGCGGCCCTTGAGCGGAAAGCCGGCCAGCGCCTGCACTTCGGGCAGGGCCTCCAGTTGCAGGTCTTGCAGCGAAAACGACATCTGCCCGTCGCCCCAGGGCAGGAACAGCGCAAGCCGGCCCGCGCCCAGCTCCGCCGAGACCGGCACGCCGCGCAGCAGGCGCCAGGCCAGGGGCACGCGCACGTCCGTGAGCACGACGGCGTTGCGCGCGTCGCCGCCCAGGCCCGCAAAGCGCACCTGCGGCACGTTGAGCCCGTACCAGCGCAGGCTGGCCGGCAGCACGTTCACAGGCCGGCCCGTCTCGGCGGTCAGGCGTCCCTCGACGTAGGCGGACAGCGCGGCGCCGGGAAAGGTGTAGAGCAGCCCCGCCCAGAACACGACGGCGAAGAGCAGGAGCGCGCCTAGAATTGACAGCAGTCGCTTCATCTATTTCTCAGCCAGCACACGCGCCGTGAGACGCAGCAACTCCCGGGAGCGGAAGTTGGGTGAGACCTCCAGGCGGTCGATGAGCAGCATGGGCTCGGAGTGCTCGATGGCGTGCACGAACGCCACCAGGTCGTCGAGGGAGAGATTGTCCAGGCGCACCTCGACCCCCTCCACATTGGGACTGCCCGTCTGGGCAATCTGGTTCAATTGCAGGCTGTCGCGCAGGGACAGGCGCGTGGCGAGCTGCTCCAACTGGCCCAGCAGCGACGCGCGGCCCAGCGGGCTGGCCGGGCGCTGGCGCGCGGCGTCCAGTTGCTGCGCGGCCACGCGCACCTGCCGCAGCAGCCGCTCCTGCCGCTCCACCTCGCGCCGCACGTCCAGCCGGTATTCGGCAATGCGCTGCCAGGCCAGCACGAACATCCCACAGGCCAGCACGACGGCCAGCACCAGGAGCAGCAGCTTTTCGCGACTGGTCAGGGTCATGGTGTTCACCGTTCAACGTTGATGCGGTAGGTGATGGTCTGCCCGCTGCGCTGATTGGACACGGTGATGGTGCGGCCGGTGAACTGCGGCATGTTCTCCAGCCGGTTCTTGAGCGTTTCGGCGGCCTGGTAGGAATCCGTGGCGCCGGCCAGGGTGATGCGATCCTTTTCGTATTTCAGGCTCTCCAGCGAGAGTTGGGGAAACTCCTTGTAGATCGCCGACAGGTTTCGCAGCAGGGTCAGGACATTGTAATGGTAAGTGGAAAACTCTTCCGTGAGTGTTTTCTTCTGCTGGAGCTGCCGCGCATTGGCCTGCATCTCGCGCAGACCGGCATCCGGCGAGGCGGCGCGGGGCGCATACTGCCGCACGATGGTCGCCACCTGGGTGTTGAGGCGCCGGGCCAGCGCGCGATCGCCGCGCAGCGACACGACAAAGTTGAACGTCCCCAGGGCCAGCGTCAACACGAGCAGCGCCGCCAGGGCGATGGCCGGGCCGCGCACCTCCTTGAGCTGCGCCAGCCAGGCCCCGCGACGCCGCGAGAAGTTGATACCGCGCGAGGCAAGCAGGGTGCGCGGGTTGGCCTGCAGCTCCGCCAGCACCCCGGTCAGGCCCTCGGCCGGGTGGGGGCTCCGTCCGTTGGGCGGGGCCTGCAAGGTGAACGCGCCGGCGTCGGGCTGCCAGCGAAACCAGGGCGCCAAGCGGCCTTTGAGGGTCACGGCGGCGGCGCTGCGGCCCAGGCCATGGGTGCGGATGAAGCGGTTGATCTCCTCGCTGGCTTGTTGCAGTTGCGTGGGCTGGAGACCCGCCGCCGGCGCGTGACTCGCGTCCGCTCCCGCCTCCGGCGCGGCCGCATCGGGGGTCGCTCCGCCGGGCGGCGCGTCCTGGGGCTGGGTCAGGGGGATGGACTTTACCGCGTGCAGTTCCCGGCCGGCCACGTCGGCCACGAAGATCTCGTCCTCGCCAACATACACCAGGAACCCGGCGGGCGCCGTGTCCTCCAGGCCCTGGCTCAACGCCTGGGCCGAGAAGGTGATGCGCCACGGGTTGATGCGGTGCTGGGCACACACCGCGAGAATGCGCTCCACGTCCTCGCGGGGCACCAGGTACACCAGCGCCTCGGCCGAACCGTCCTCGTGGGGAATGATGCGGAAGTCGTAGACCATGGCCTCCAGCGGTTCGAGCAGCACGTGCTCCAGCTCGAAGGCCAGGGCCTGGCGGATCTTCTTGGCGTTGCTGAAGGGAAAGTCGATCTTGCGAAAGCGCACGTCCTCGGTGTTCAGCACCAGCACGGCCGGACGCGGCTCCCAATGGGCGGCGCGGAAAAAGCCCTCCAGCGCCCGCTCCAGTTGCGCGGGGCCTTCGCCGTTGGTCATGGCCGTGTGCACCACGGCGGTATTCGCCTGCACGTCGGCGCCGTCGATGCCGATGCCTTCCACCCGGCCCGGGTGCAGCGAGATCACATAGGCTGCGCGCGCCATCGGTTGGCTCCCTATCCCAAATCCGGTCCGACTCCTGCCGCGGCCCGCTGATCGCAGTATTGCAGCCTGCGGCGCAGCTTGCGGCGCCGCAGGCGACCCGGTCGCGCGGGGGGCTTCGCTTTACGTGGAGTGCGGGCCGGGACAGGCCTGTGAATGCACAGCGTACCAAAAAAACAAGCCCGACGGCATGGTGGTTTCAGCGCGCAAATGACGCATGAAAAGGCATGCACATCGGGCGTATAGGGCGCGCGGGCGGACGGCGGAGCATCTCCCGCGCGCGGGCCAGACCGGGCGGCCGCCTATTCGAACACCTCTTCGCCCTGCTCTTCCCACTCCGCAAGGCCCGTGGCCGATTCGAACTCGCCGGACAGATCCTTGCGTTCCGTGGAGCGCCGCCGCGAGAATTCCGCGAAGGCCGAGTCCTTGAAGCCCATGGAAATGGCGCTGAGGAACTCGTTGAGCACGTTGGCCATGTTCATCATCGTCGCGCTCTTGCGCTTGATGCTGACGATGTCCATATCCACCAGCACGCCGGGCTGCAGGTGGAACGGGTTGATCTGTGCGGCAAACCGGTTGAATTCGGATTCCAGGAACTCGATCCGGTTGTCCACGATCATGCGCAGTTCCGGGTTGGTTTCCTCGAACACCAGGTTCAGCTTGTCCCGCATCAGGGGAAAGCGCGCGCGCAGCTCCTTGACCCGCGAATCGTACGTGGGGTTGTTCCTCGCGTGCCCGCTGTCTTCCGCGTCAAGGAAGGAAATTTCGTTCCAGTGGGGCGTGCCTTCGGCTTCCTCGGCAGGCTCCTCCGTTTCCTCGTCCGCGGCGCCGAAGGAAAACCACGAGCGGCGCGGGGGCTTGATCTCCAGCAGCCGCTTGGAAATCACGTCCCAGTCCTCGCGGCCCGTGGCGGTGCGGTGCTCCACGTAGATCGCCTCGGCGACGTCCCACACCTCAATCGTGCAGCGGTCCAGCTCCGCGAGCTGCTGCTTGTAGGCTTCGCGCATGGCGTCGATCTGCTGCTTGTTGTAGTAGACGATCTCGATGCCGTAGCGCTCGTCCGGCAGGATGTCGGGATCCGTCTCGGAATACTCGCGGATCACGGCGCGGCGCGTGCCCTTGAAGAATTCCAGGTGCTGGTAGCCCATCTTGCCGGTGTCGAGGATGTGCGTGATGGCGTTCACGGCCGTGTTGAAGCCGCGGTTGCGGATGTTCTCGTCCTGGATGACCTTGAAGATGTTTTCGCGGACGCCCAGCACGTCATATTCGTTGTCGTGGATTTCCGCTTGCACCCCTTCGATGGCATCGAAGAACTTCTTGGCCAACAGAGTGTAGCGCTTGGAGCCCTCGCTCTCCTCATCGGAAGTGTGGGCTTCGAGGATGTTGATGCGTTCGAAGATCTTCTCTTCCGCCGTCAGCTCGTTCTTGCCTTCGTCCACCAGCGACGCGTTGATCTTCTCCAGCTCCTTGTCCACGATCTCGCCCAGGTGCTTGGCGATGGCCTCCTTGATGATGTGCTCGATGGACTCCTGGTAGTGATAGATGGGGCTGATCAGCTCGCTGTCCAGCACGTTGAGCGCCAGCTTGATCTCGTACACGTTCTCGGGCTTGTCGCGGTGGTCGCGGAAGGAGCACTTGACGATGGCATAGGCGTTCTCGCCGCGCACAAACGCGCCCACGTCCGTCTTGCGGCGCAGCAGGCTGTTGGTGTGCGTCTCCAGGTCGGTCATCTCGCGCTGGATGTGCCCGTGCAGGTGCCCGAACATGTTGACGATCGACTTCTCCACCTCGCTGGTGTTGAACTTGTCGGCGCCCCCCACGCGGTCCAGCAGGTAGGACACGGGCCGCGGCGCATAGCGGTTCAGGCCGCGCATCTCTTCCACGTCGATCAGGTCGCGCACCTTCTTGCCGAATTCGTCCTCTACCGTGGTGAGGTAGCGGTTCAGCATGTTCTGGTAGCTTTGGTTGAAGTAGCTGTGCAGCTTGCCCTTGATGGAGCCCATCACCTCCAGGCGGCTCAGCACTTCCGGCGGCAGCTTGGCATGGATGTGGTTGAGGATCTTGTCCACTTCCTCATCGACCAGCAGCTTTGCCTCGGCGTATTCATCGCGCTTGTCGCGATTCAGGCTGTTGCGCGAGCCAACGGCGCTCTCCTGCTCCGGATGGATGACATTCGGGCCATGTTGGATCATGTCACCGGCCATTGATTACTCCTTGGGAAGTTGACCTGGGTTGATGCCGTGCGTTCTGCCGCCAATGCGTCTTTGTCTGTGCCCTGCCACCGGCCTCTGCCGCTGCGGGGCCGTGCGGCGTGTCTCCGGCGCCTCCGCCGGAGGTGTCGCGGCCGCCCGTGCTGCGGAACCGGCCGCGATGATGTCGTGCTGCAACTGCGTCCGCGCGCGCCCTGCGGCGCGGCGGCGTTCTAGCCCTTCGCCCGCTCCAGGTTGCGCTGCACCACGGCCAGCTTGGCGATGGGCACCCCGAAGGGATTGCAACTGACGAAATTGAGCTGGGTGAAAAACGCAAAATCGATGTTGACCGGATCGGAGGCATGGATGCCCGAGAGGCCGATGCGCAGGTCGGGCCGGGTCATCTTGCCAAAGTGCGACGCGGTCGCGATCAGCTCCTTCACGGGCGTCGACAGGATCTGGAAAGGGTTGTCCTTCAGAATGTCGTACTGCGTGTAAGAGGGCAGGAACGAGTTCACGTCGTCGTAGGACATGCCGTTCGTGGTCTGCGTCAGCATCTGCGTGTCGATGGAGAAGAAGTCCGACTGCTTCGCCAGGTGCCCGCCCATCAGCGCGGCGGAGGGCAGCTCGATGGAGGCCCCCACCTTGTAGGGGATCGGAAACTCCTTCACCTCCCACTTCGCCATCAGGTCGCGCTCCACGCCCTTGATGCCGCGGATGATGGTGCCCTCGATGTTGCGCCCGTAGCGGATGAAGCGCATCTCGGTGTCGCCGATCACCGCCGGCACCAGCAGCTCGATCTCCGGCATCTTGCCCTTGGACTTGCTGCAGGCATAGGCGCCCTGGAAAATCGCCGCCACCAGCGTCTCGTAGAGGTCCGGATAGGAGATGGCGATGCGGCTGCCGCGTTGCCCCAGCATGGGGTTGATGTTGCGCAACTGGCTGGCGCGGTTCTGGAACTCATCCTCGCTCACGCCGGCATGTTTCTTGGCCATGGCCTTGTAGACGGCCTTCTGCTCGGCCGGATCGTGGGGCAGGAACTCGGCCAGCGGCGCATTGAGCAGCTCGATGCAGATTTTGCGCTCGCCCACCTTCTGAAAGATGGCGAGAAAATCCTTTTCCAGGCGCGTCTCCAGCTTGCTCAGGGCCGCGTCGCGTTTCTTGGGGTCCGTCAGCAGCAGCGCTTCGCGGAACAACTCCAGGTTGCCCGGCATCATCAGCAGCGAATCGCAGGGGAAAGTGCCGATGCCTTCGGCGCCGAGCTTGAGGGCCACCTCGATGTCGTTGACGTTGCGGGCGTTGCCGTAGACACGGAAGTCGCCCGTGAGCCCCTCGAACTTGCTGACGAATTCCTCCAGGCCGTTTTCCGCGGTGTCCGGATAGACCAGGTCCGCCTTGCCGAACCACACGGTGGGGTCGGTGTAGGTGGGCACTTCCAGGGATATCGTGTCGAATTCCTTGATCTTCACGCCGCCCATGATCATCTGGCCGCCCTGGAATTTCAGGTCGTCGTAGAGCAGGCAGGGCTTGCGCAGGCTGCGGGAGACCACCGGCGCGTGGGAGGAATAGGCGCCACAGGCGATCACCGCCTTGCCCATCTCGATGGCCTCCACGTCCTCGGCTTCGGTGTGCTCCATGACCAGGATCAGGTCGGAGTTCACGCCCATCAGCGAGCTGCGGCGGAATTCGCTCAGCAGCGCGCGCGTGCTGAAGGCCACGCGGCCCACGGCCGCCCCGGGCGAGCCGGCGATGCCCCCGGAGACCTTCTTCATCTTGCGCGTGGTCTCGTGATTGATCACCGGGTGCAGCAGGTCCTGCAACTGCGTGGGCGGAATGGAGGTGATCATCTTCTCGCGCGAGACCAGGCCTTTGCCGTGCAGGTCCAGCAGCGTGCGCATCTCCGCCTGCGTGGACTTGGCATCCACCGGGTTCTGCTCGACGACCCAGGTCATCGATTCCTCGATGACGAACTTGATCTGGCGGATGTCCAGGAACTTCTCTTCCAGCTTGGTGGCGATGTCCTTCAGCTCGGCCAGGTATTTCTTGTCGATCTTGTTGATGTCCTCGGCGTCCTCGGGGAGGGTGTCGAATTCATTGTGCCCGAAGTATCCGGTGAGCTTGGGCGCGCCGGTGACGATGTCCCGCGAGTAGAAGTTGCCGTTGTAGCTCTTGTCGCCGTAGTTGCCATAGACCATGGTCTGCACCAGCATGGCCGCCTCGATGCCCTCGTTCATGGGATCGTCCATGTACGCGGCGGTCATCGCGGTGAGCACCCGGCGCAACTGCTCGTAGCCGTTCTGCGGAAAGTCCGGCACCACCTTATCCCGGTAGAGCTTGCAGACGTCCTTGTGCGACGCCTTCTTGTTGGCCTTGTCGATCTCGCTGAACTCCGCGCTTTTCCTGCCCAGAAAGCGCACGGAGAAGGATTCCAGGTAGTGGCGGTATTCGTGGTAGGCGAATTCCTCGCCGCAATACTTGCCGAAGCCGGCGGCCACCTCGTCGTTGATGCCGATGGTGTGCACGGAGCGGATGCTGCCGATCTGGATCGACGGCGAGGCCACGGCCTTGAACAGCATGGGCCGGTCGGGGGCGTTGTAGGTCTTGTTGGTGAGCTTTTCGATCTTGCTCACCGCCGAGGTCAGCACCTCGATCGTCAACTCTTCGTCCAGCCGGCCGCTGGCCACCGTCTCCGCATCGATCAGAAAACCTGGAGCAATGGGCGTGTTCAATTGCGCCAGTTGCATCATGTTGCGACCGCGCAAACCGAAACGCTCCTGAAGGTCGGGCCCTTCGAGGAATTCGTTCTTATTGAAATGGATGAGATCGACCATTGAACAATGCGCTCATTGAGAATCAGAACAGGTTGAGGACCTTGTTGACGTCCTTCTTGAGAAAATTGTTGTACCGTGCGCTGGCGCCCTCGAAGAGGTAGCGCTGCAGCTTGGCCACGCCCTTGATTTCCTCGCCGGAGACGGAAAACAGCAGCACGTCGCCGTTGTTCACCTTGCCCCACTTGAACAGGGAGTTGATGTTGTTGACCTTCTTGCCGTCGTGGAAGATGTGCACCTCCATATCCGGGAACTTGCTCTTGTAGCTTTCGACGATGTTCTTCCACGCCTCCACGTTGCCGTTGTGGAACAGCTCGTTGGTCACCTGCACGCTGTACTTGGGCGTCATGCGGGCCTTGCCGCCGGCCGCCGGGGCCGCTGCAGGCTCGGCCGCGGGGGCTGCCGCCGGGGCGGCCTTGGGCATGGCGGAGGGTGCCTCCGCCGGCGTGGCCGGGGCGGCCACCGGCGTGGCGGGCTTTGCCGCCGGCTGGGGCCTGGGCGGCGCGGCCGGGGCGGGGGCCGGCGCGCGCTTGGGCGCCATGCCGCTGTCCACGAACATCGCGGCGTTCTTCACGGACCTGCCGGTGAGCAGATTGCGCAGGGCATCCAGGGCGCGGGGCTCCAGCGCCTTGTCCGCCTCGCGCACGGCCTTGGCATAGACCACCACCAGCTCTTCGCCGCTGATGTCCTGCAGGGCCTCCCACTGCGCCAGTTCCTTGGGGTTGACCAGGGTGATGCCGAGCTGCGGGTGATGGTAGGCGATCACCGTATCCACCAGGTTCCAGTTCTGCACCGTGTCCGTGACCTTGGCGAAGTCCGTGAAGTCGTCGGGCAGGTTGAACGACAGCGCGCTGTACCCCATGCGGTCTCGGATGATCGCGTTGAGGATGGGGCCGATCTGCGACTTCTCCACGCCCTTCTGCTTTTCCAGGTCGTCCACGACGTCGGCCAGGTTGGCGCCGCTGGCCAATTGCTGCACGATTCCGGTCACCAGACGGAAATGTCCCAGGGACTTGTTGAAGCCGGCCCGCGTGCTCAGGGACATGTACTCGTTGATCATCGACTCACTCTCTGTGCGGCCCGCAGCCGTGGGACAGGGGGCGCCGCAGGCCTGCGGCGCCCGGGGGACGGCCTAGGCGTCCGCCGATTCGAAGGCGCCGACCACGTCGCTGACCGTCGAGCGCCGCCGCGTAAACTCGTCCACGGAGCGGTCCGTGAAGCCCTTGGAAATGCCCAGCAGGAACTCGTTGAGCACGTTGGTGATGCCCTTGATCGTGATGCGCAGGCGCTTGATGCTGGTGATGTCGATCTCCACCAGCAGCCCCGGCTGCACATGATAGGGGTTCACCACCGACATGAAGGTCAGGAACTCGGTTTCCAGGAAGTTCAGCCGCTGCTCGATGATCACGCGGTGATCCGGGAAGCGCGCCTCGAAAATCTCCTCCATGCGCCGCCGGATGAGCAGGAAGCGCTGCTTGAACTCGGAGATCGTCAGGTCGTAGGTCTGATTCATCTCCTCCAGCGTGGTCAGCTTGCGCTGCACGAAGGTGATCTCGTTCCACACCCGCTCGGGCGCTTCTTCCACTTCCTCGGCGGCGGCGCTTTGGAACCACCCTCCGCGGGCCGAGGGCTTGTCGCGGTCGATGGTGTTGGCCACCACGTCGTTCCAGTCCTTCAGGCCGCTGCGCTGCTTCTCCTCCTGGTACACCTGCTCCACCACTTCCCACAGGCGCGTGATCTCGCGCTTGAACTCGCTGATCTGGGCGGAGTAGGCCAGCTTCTCTTCCTGGAGCTGGCTGGCGTCAAAGTGGCGCATGTGGATCTCGTAACGCTCGTCGGGCAGCCGGTTGACGTCGGTGGCCTCGTACTCGCGCAGGATCACGTCGCGGGCGTTCTTGGAGTTCTGCACATACTGGTAGCCCATGCGGCTGGTGTCCAGGATGCTGGTCATGTTGTTCACCGCCGTGTTCCAGCCCCGCGTGCGGATGTGCTCGTCCTTCAGCAGCCGATCCAGCATCTCCACGATGCCCATGCTGTCGAAGCTCTCCACGTTGAGCTCGCCGGTGATATGCGCCATGCGCTCCATGTAGGCCTCGGGCAGGAACTGGTAGCGCTTCGACGCATCGCCGTCCGGGTCGTCGGTGTAGCTTTCCACCGCCTTCATTTTCTCGAACAGCGCCTCGGGGGTCGTCAGCTCGGGCCGGCCTTCCACGGACAACTGCTGGTTGATCTCGTCCACTTCCTTCTCCACCAGGTCCTGGATGTGGGTGGAGATCACTTCCTTGATCAGGTGGTCGGTGCTCATCTGATGGGCGATGATGGGGCTGATCAGCTCGGCATCCAGCACGTTCACCGCCAGCTTCACGTCCACCACCTTGTCCGGCTTCTTGTAGTTGTCGCGGAAGGAGCACTTGACCATGGTGTAGGAGTTTTCCGCCTGCACGAAGCCGCCCACGTCGGTGCGCTGGGCCAGGATGCCCACGGTGGCCGTCTCGAACTCGAAGGTGCCGCGCTGCACGTGGCCCTGCAGGTGGCCCATGATGTTCACCATCGACTTTTCCACTTCGCTGGTGTTGAACACTTCCGGGCCGCCGATGTTGTTCACCAGGTCGGCGATTTCCTTGGGCGTGTAGCGGTTGAGGGTGCGGTGCTCCTCCTTGTCAATCATGTCCCGCATCTTCTTGGACATTTCGTCCTCAACCGTCGTGAGGTAACGGTTGATCATGTTCTGATAGGACTGATTGAAGTAGGTGTGCAGATAGGACTTGATGTTGCCCATCACGTGCAGATCCTGCAGCACTTCGGGCGGCAGCTTGGCCTGGATGTGATTGATGATCTTGTCGACTTCCTCGTCGACGACCAGGCGCGCCTCGACGTACTCGTCCCGTCCGTCGCGGTTCAGGCTGTTGCGCGAGCCAACGGCACTGGGATCTTCCGGATGCACCGCATTGGGTCCCTTGAGGAAATCGGATTGCGCCATGGCCTTATATCCTTTCTGCGAAGGCAGTCACGTCAGGTCGTCGCGGCTTCAACAGGCGATCGTCGACAGCCGACAAACACAAAATTGCGGTTTCCGGTGCGAGCCCGATGAGTAGGCAGGCAAACGCCGGGTCATACGGAAATCCTCTGCTGCGTCAGATGAGCATGTGTGTGCTGTGCTGCGGAACGCAGGCCGCGTCGGGTCGTAGCCGCCGGCGCCCCCGTCCGCAAGTCGCTTCTCCGGCCCCATCGTGCGATGTGCGTAGGCGGCCCAAGCCACACAAGCGCTAACAAATAAAACTACAAATATCAAGTCGATAAGCCCGCTTGCGCCGCCTTCCGGCACACACCGCAGGCGGGTGGCGCAAATGCCGCTGCGGCTGTTCTCCACGCGTCGCCTGAACCACCTTGTGCATCCCGCTCGCGACACCGGTGAAAGCCCGCGGCCAGCGGCGATGACGGTTCCTGGCGGTGGAAAAGGTGATTATACGCGTTCCGCAGGGAATGAAAACCTGGGCCTGCCGGCCCTATTCCCCGGCTAAGCGCGGCGGCGGGATGGATGGGGCGCGCGGCCCTCTGACCGCCCCCGCACCGGCTCGTCGGGCGGGGATGCGCGTGTGGCGCGGGCATGGCCGCGCTCCCGCCCGGGCAGCAGGTCGCCCGCGGCTCGTCCCGCGGCGCGCGACCATGGTGCCGGCGCACATGCTCCCGTGGGCGCGCGGCGGGCCGCGCCGGATTTTTTGTTTCAAATCGGCGTCGCCGCGACGTATTATTGCCCCACATGCAACCAGGACGGCACCGGCCGAAGGACGACCCGGCGGCCCCTGCGCGGCGTGCGGCGGCTTCGGCGCGACGCCGCGTGGGCGGGCCCCCGTGCCGCGGCGCATGCCGTTCACACCAATTCCATCGCCTGGGAGATCAGAGCATATGGCGTTGCCAGTCGGCCAGCAGGCCCCGGATTTCACGTTGAAGTCCAGCAAAATGCAGGAAGTGTCGTTGTCGTCGTTCCGTGGCAGGAACGTGTTGCTGCTTTTCGTGCCGCTGGCTTTCACCGGTGGGTGAACGAAGGAATTCGGGACCGTGGAGTCCCGACTCAAAGACATCCAGGGCGCCAATGCCGCCGTGCTGGGCATTTCGGCGGACAGCCCGTTCAGCCTGGCCAAGTGGGCGGAGCAGGAGGGCTACACCTTTCCCCTGCTCAGCGACTTCGGCAAGCAGACCATCGGCGCCTATGGCGTAAAATACGAGGACCTGCTGGGCATCAAGGGCGTGCCCATGCGTTCGGTGTTTATCATCGACAAGGGCGGCAAGATCGTGCACACGGAGGTCATGGACGATGCCCGCAACCTGCCGGACATCAACGCCCTGGTGGACCGCATCCAGACCATGGCCTGAGGCGGCCCTGCCGCTGCCCCGTCCCCGCGCACCCGCCCGGCGGGCTCCGCCGCGGGGACACCCATGCCGCGCCAGCGCACCCCGTCCCGCCGATCTCCGTGCCGGGGGCGACCCGCCCCCCGCGCCGGATTCCGCCCGCCCCCGCGGGCCGTCCGACCTCCGCGCGCGGCCCAGGACGCAGCGTCCACCGGGCGGTGGTTGCTGTTCGCCCGGAGGCTGGGTAGCGTCTAGGGACAGACTGGCAGCAGGATCACGGTGCAACTGGATCGCGGGGCCACGGGGGCCCGCGGCAACGCCCGCCACACGGGGACCATGCATGGATGCATTGCTTTGGCCGATCTTCTTCGCCCTGGGGGGCGCGCTGGGCGCGCTGCTGGCCTGGCTGGCCGCGCGCGGGCGCACCCAGACGCTGCGGGCCGTGCTGGACGAGGTGCGCGCGGAGCTGGCCCGGGAGCGGCAGCGCGGGGAGCAGGCCGAGCGCCAGGCCACCCTGGCCCGCGAGGCGCTCACCCGCGCCAAGGCCCTGGAAGCGGCCCTGGGACGCGACCTGGAGGCCGAGCGGAACCTGGGCCGCGAAAAGCTGGCCGCCTACCAGCAGGCCGAGGAGCGGCTGCGGGAAGCCTTCAAGGCCGTCGCGGCCGACACGCTGAAGGACAATTCCGGAGAGTTCCTCAAGCGCGCGGAGGAGCGGCTCAAGCCCTTCCAGGAGTCCCTGCAGAAGATGCACGTGCAGGTGCAGGAGCTGGAAAAGGCCCGCGCTCAGGCTTATGGCGGCCTGACGGAGCAGGTGAAGAGCCTGGCTCTCTCCCAGCAGCAACTGGAGCGGGAGACGGGCAACCTGGTCAAGGCCCTGCGCCAACCCCAGCAGCGCGGGCGCTGGGGCGAAGTGCAGTTGCGCAACGTGCTGGAGCTGGCCGGGCTGCGCGCGGGGCTGGACTACATCGAGCAGCCCAGCGTGACGGCCGGCGAGACCCGCCTGCGCCCGGACGTGGTGGTCAAGCTCCCCGAGGGCACGCAGATCGTCATCGATGCCAAGGCGCCCGTGGAGGCCTTCCTCAAGGCCTACGAGGCCGTGGACGACGAGCAGCGCGCCACGCACCTCGGCGATCACCTGCGCCTGGTGCACAATCACATCGCCCTGCTCAGCGGCCGGGAATACTGGAGCCAGTTTGCCTCTTCCCCGGAATTCGTGGTGATGTTCCTGCCGGGCGAGAGCTTTCTCAGCGTGGCCCTGGAGCAGGATCCGGACCTCATCGGCAAGGCCGTCAGCCAGCGCGTGATCCTGGCCTCGCCGCTCACGCTGATCGCCCTGTTGCAGGCGGTGGCCTATGGCTGGCGCCAGAAGCGCATCGAGGAGCAGGTGGAGGAGGTGGGCCGGCTGGGCGCGGAGATCTACGACCGGCTCGGCGTGCTGGCGGGCCACTTCGGCAAGGTGGGGGAAAGTCTGGCGCGCGCCGCCCGCTCATACAACGAGACCATCGGCTCCCTGGAACGCACCGTGCTCCCCGCCGCGCGGCGCATGAAGGAGCTGGGCGTGCCCGGCAAGCGCGAGCTGCTGGCGCTGGAGCCGCTGGAAGAGAGCCTGCGCGACGTGCAGGCCGGCGAGCTGCGCCGCGCCGCCAAGGGCGAGTGAGCCGCGCGCCGCTGGGCGTCAGGCGCTATACTGGGGAAGAGAGCCGCCCGGCACCGGCCTGCCGTCCGCCGGTCCGTGACCTTATGAATAGCGAATCGTAATCTATTGTGCATTCATCGCCAGGGAGCCCATGGCCGCCGTATCCGCCCGCACCCGGTCCCTCGGCACCGAGCACGCCTTTGTCGTGCTGGCCGAGGTCAACACGCTGGCCGCCCAGGGCCGCGACATCATCAGCTTCGCCATCGGCCAGCCCGACTTCGTGACGCCTGAGAACATCCGGGCGGCGGCGCAACGCGCCATGCAGGCCGGCCACACGGGCTACACGGCCTCGGCGGGAATTCCCGAGCTGCGCCGGGCGGCCGCGGCCTATCTCTCGCGCACGCGGGGCATCGCCGTGGACCCCGAGCACGTGGTGGTGGCCGGCGGCGCCAAGCCCTTCATCATGTATGCCATCCTGGCCGTGACCGACCCCGGCGCCGGGGACGAGGTGCTCTATCCCAACCCCGGCTTTCCCATCTACGAAAGCCAGATCCGCGCGCACGGCGCCGTGCCGGTGCCCCTGCCGCTGGTGGAGCGCGAGGCCTTTGCCTTCGATCTGCAGACGCTGCGCCAGCGCCTCTCGCCGCGCACGCGGCTGCTGATCCTCAATTCGCCGCACAACCCCACCGGGCGCACGCTGACCGCCGCCGAGCTGCGGGCCCTGGCCGGCATCCTGGCCGACTATCCCGACGTGTGGGTGTTCTCGGACGAGATCTATTCGGCCATGGTGCACGACGGCGAATTCGCCAGCATCGCCTCGCAGCCGGGCCTGGCCGAGCGCACGATCGTCGTGGACGGCGTTTCCAAGAGCTACGCCATGACCGGCTGGCGCCTGGGCTACGCGGCCAATGCGGTGCTGGCGCCCTATTTTTCCACCTGGGTCACCAACACCGATTCCTGCGCCTCCTCCATCAGCCAGTGGGCGGCCGTGGAGGCGCTGACCGGGCCGCAGGACGAGCACCGGGCGATGATGGCCTCCTTCACCCGCCGGCGCAACCTGATCGTGGAGGGGCTCAACAGCCTGGAGGGCATCCGCGCGCTGGTGCCCGGCGGCGCCTTCTACGTGTGGCCCAACGTGAGCGAGCTGTGCGCCATGACCGGCGCGGCCGATGCGGAGGCCCTGCGCCGGCGCTGGCTGCACGAGGCGGGCGTGGCCGTGCTGGCCGACCGCCAGTTCGGGCCGCCCGCCTCCGGCGAGGGACATCATGTCCGCTTTTCCTACGCCAATTCGGAGGCCAACATCGAGCGCGGCCTGCAACGGCTGGGCGACTGGATCCGCCAGGCCAGGCGCTGAGGCGGCGGACGCGCCGCGCGCTGTGGGCCCCGCGCCGGGCGCAGCGCACCACCCCATCACCCCCGGGAGATCGAGACGACCATGAAAGCCATCGTGCTGCACAAAGGCGGACCCCCCGAGGTGCTCCAGTTCGAAGACCTGGATCTGCCCGAGCCCGGACCGGGCGAGGCGCGTGTGCGCCTGCGGGCCGCCGGGCTCAACCACCGCGACATCTGGCGCCGCAAGAGCTACGCCGAGGCGGCGCCGGTGATTCCCGGCTCCGACGGGGCGGGCGTGGTGGACGCCGTGGGCAGCCCGCGCGATAGCGCCTGGGTGGGGCGCGAGGTGGTGATCTACCCCGGCTTCGGCTGGGGCCACCGCGAGGAGGCCCCCGAGCGCGGCTTCGAGATCCTGGGCATCCCCAGTCCCGGCACCTACGCCGAGGCCATCGTGGTGCCCGTGGCCAACCTGGTGCCCAAGCCCGAACACATGACGGCCATGCAGGTGGCCAGCATTCCCGTGGCCGGGCTCACCGCCTGGCGCGCGCTGTTCACCCAGGGCCGGCTCATGCCGGGCCAGACCGTGCTGCTGCCCGGTATCGGCAGCGGCGTGGCCGGCTTTGCCCTGGCCTTTGCCAAGGGCGCCGGCGCCCGCGTGATCGCCACCTCCTCCTCGGACGACAAGCTGCGCCTGGCGCGCGAGCAGGGGGCCGACCTGGTGTTCAACTACCGCGACGAGGCCTGGGAGTCGCAGGTCAAGGAGGCGGTGGGCGCCGATGGCATCGACCTGGCCATCGACCATGCCGGCGCGCGCTCCATTCCCGCCTGCCTGCGCCTGGTGCGCTTCGGCGGGCGGGTCGTGTACCTGGGGCTCACCACGGGCGAGACCATCGAGCTCAACCTGCGCCCGCCCATGTGGAAGCAGGCGCACCTCATCGGCACGCTGATGGGCAGCCCGCGCGAATTCGAGCAGATGCTGCAATGGATGCGCGTGCAGCGCTACGTGCCGGAGATCCGCCACGTGTTTCCGCTGGCCGAGGCGGCCAAGGCGCACGCCTTCATGGAAGCGGGCAAGCAGTTCGGCAAGATCATGCTGCACATCTGAGCGCACGTTCCGCGCGCGCTCTGGCCATGCGCCGCCCGCGCGCTAGGGCCGCCGCAGATGGTCCCACCCGCCGCTGGGCAGGGGTCGCCCGTC
>JACQHH010000213.1 GCA_016199125.1 Candidatus Lambdaproteobacteria bacterium | reverse complement strand
GTTGGTGGCGATGGTCACGCGGCCGCGGGACGGACATCAAGCTGGGGGCAGGGGTGGTGGAGCAGGGCGGGCTGTTCATCATCGGCACCGAGCGCCACGAAAGCCGCCGCATCGACAATCAGCTCCGCGGCCGGGCCGGTCGCCAGGGCGACCCGGGGGCCTCGCGCTTCTATCTGTCCCTGGAGGACGACCTGATGCGCATCTTCGGCGGCGAGCGCATCGCCAATCTCATGACCCGCCTGCACGTGGAGGAGGACGAGGCCATCACCCACGTGCTCATCTCGCGCGCCATCGAAAACGCCCAGAAGAAGGTGGAGGGCCACAACTTCGAGCTGCGCAAACACGTGCTGGAATACGACGACGTGATGAACCGCCAGCGCGCGATCATCTACGGCCGGCGGCGGGAAATCCTGGGCGGCGACGTGGAGGACACCCTGCTGGACATGGCCGACGAGGTCGTGGAGGACATGGTCGCGCTGCACATCGAGGGCAAGCACGTGGACCAGTGGGACACGGACGGGCTGCTCACCCACTTCCAGACCTCCTTCGGCCGCCAGCCCCACATCGACTGGGACGACAACTCGATCAGCGCCGAATCCATCCGCAATGCGCTGGTGGCCGAGGTGGAGCAGATCTACCGCGACAAGAAGGCGCCCCTGCGCGGACTGCTGGAATCGGTGCGCGGCAGCGTGCCCGGCGAGCAGGAGGTGGACGCGGTATATGCGGATTTCGGGCGCCAGGTGCTGCTGAGCATCAATGACGCCATGTGGAAGGACCACCTGCTGTCCATGGACCACCTGCGCGAGGGAATCGGGCTGGTGGGGTATGCCCAGAAGAAGCCCATCGACGAATACAAGCGCGCGGGCTTCGAAATGTTCAGCGACCTCATGTTCCGCATCAGCAAGGAGGCCGCCGGCACGTTCTTCCGGGCACAGTTCGGCTCCGAGGTGCCCAAGCCCGTGCAGCGCGAGGAGCCCAAGGAGCTCTCGTACACCCACGGCGAGGAGCCCGAGGAGAAGCCCCGCCGCCAGCCCGTGCGCAAGGCCGTGAAGCTGGGCCGCAACGACAAGTGTCACTGCGGCAGCGGCAAGAAATACAAAAACTGCCACATGCGCCTGGAGCAGCAATCCGGCCAGGGTCCGGACGCCGGGCAGACCCGCCTGCTGGGCTGACCCCCGCCGCCCCCTCGGGCGGCACGCCGGGATGTGGCACAGGAGACCTGGCGCGCGGGAAGGGGAACCCGCTTTTTTACATGTGACCCGGCGCGGAAAGTGTTCTAAGATAACCTGTTTACGAATCGACGCCGGCGCCACGCCGGGGGCAGCATCCCCAGGCCGTCGCGCGCCACCGGCAACCGCCGTCCGGGCGTCCCCGGGCCGCCGCTCCGTGCGGCCGCCCGCCAACCGGCGCACACCCCGAACCCGCCGCGCCTTCGCGCGGGCCCCCGGCGCAACCCCGCGCCGGCATGCCCCATCAGCGGCGCCGACCAAGGACCAACGCACCAAGCCTAAACACGAACCGGAGCATTCCAATGGCTGTTGTTTCGATGAAACAATTCTTGGAAGCCGGTGCCCATTTCGGTCACCAAACCAGGCGGTGGCACCCGAAGATGCAGCCCTACATCTTCGGTGCGACCAACGGCATCCATATCATTGATCTGCAAAAGACCCTGCGCCTGCTGAAGACGGCGTACGAATTCGTGCGCGATCTGGCGGCCCAGGGCGAGTACGTGCTGTTCATCGGCACCAAGCTGCAAGCCCGCGACATCATCAAGGAGGAGGCCGAGCGCAGCAACTGCTTCTACATCAACGAGCGCTGGCTGGGCGGGCTGATGACCAACTTCAACACCATCAAGCAGTCCATCGCCAAGCTGAAGAAGCTGGAGGAGATGCGCGGCGAGAACGGCCTCTACGAGGGCATCATCAAGAAGGAGGCCATGCGCACCGAAAAGATGCGCCTCAAGCTGGAGAAGGGCCTGGGCGGCATCAAGGAAATGCGCAAGCTACCCGGCGCGGTGTTCGTGGTGGACTGCAAGAAGGAACGCATCGCGCTGCAGGAGGCGGCCAAGCTGGGCATTCCCATCGTGGCGGTGGTGGACACCAACTGCGATCCGGAGGGCATCGACTACGTGATCCCGGGCAATGACGACGCGGTGCGCTCGATTCGCCTGTTCACGTACACCGTGGCCAACGCCGTGCTGGAAGGCCGGGCGATCCACGATGCGCGCCAGAAAGCCGCCGAGGAGGAAAGGCCCGCCGCCACGGAGCGGCCGGCACGTGGGCGCGGCCGGGGCGCACAAGCCCCCTCCGCCGCCGCGCCGGCCATGCCCGCCCAGGCTGCGCCGGTACCTCCCGCGGCTCCGGCCATGCCCGCCCAGGCCGCACCGGTGCCCCCCGCGACGCCCGCGGCCGAGCCCCAGCCGGCGGCCGGCGCCGCCGCCCCGGCAGCCAAGCCGGAACCCGCCTGAGAGACCCCCGGCGACGGCCCGCGCCCGGGGTGCGCGATGTGCGCCCCCCACCCCGCCGGGCCGTCCCGAGCGATGACAACGCACACACGCGATAGGATCATGACCATTTCCGCATCACAGGTGATGTCCCTGCGGTCGGCCACCGGCGCAGGGATGATGGACTGCAAGAAGGCGCTGGAGGAATCCGGCGGCGACATGGACAAGGCCCGCGATTTCCTGCGCAAGAAGGGCATCGCGGTGGCGGCCAAGAAGTCCGACCGGGCCACCAGGGAAGGCGGCGTGGCCATCGCGCTGAACGACGATGCCAGCGCGGCCGGCATGGTGCGTCTGGCGTGCGAAACCGACTTCGTGGCCCGCAACGAGAAGTTCAAGGGTCTGCTGGAGCGCATGGCGCGCCAGGTGCTGGCCAAGGGCGATGCGGACGTGCCCGCCCAGACGCTGGCCGATGGCGGCGGTACCGTGACCGAGGCGCTCACGGCGGCCATCTCCACCACGGGCGAGAACATCCAGTTCATCGAAGCCCGGCGCGTGGCCTTGAACGGCCAGGGCCTGGTGAGCGGCTACGTGCACAGCACCGGCAAGATCGGCGTGCTGGTGGTGCTGCAGTGCGGCGCCGCCAAGCGGGGCGAGCTGGAGCGGGTGGGCCGCGACGTGGCCATGCACATCGCCGCCTCCAACGTGGTGGCCATCGACCAGAGCGGCATTCCCCAGGCGGAGCTGGACAAGGAGCAGGAAATCTTCATGGCCCAGGCCCGCGAATCGGGAAAACCCGATGACATCGCACAAAAAATGGTTCAGGGTCGCCTGAAGAAGTTCGTGAAGGAAATTTCGCTGCTCGACCAGCCGTTTGTGAAGGATCCGGACAAGACGGTGCAGGCCATGCTGGCCGAGGCGGGCAAGGCGCTGGGCGCGGGAATCGCCGTGAAGGAATTCGTGAAATTCAAGTTCTAGCGCGCATCGGCGGCGCCGGTGCCCCGATGCTTCACCAACCCTGATTCCTGGCCGGCAGCCGCCCTTGAACACGTCAACTCCGCAGGGCTATCACCGCGTGCTGCTCAAGCTGAGCGGCGAGGTGTTCGGCGGCACTCAGGGCATCGGCTTTGACTGGCAGGTCATCGATCACCTGGCCGGCCAGGTGAAGACCATCAAGGAGCTGGGCATCGACGTGGCCCTGGTGGTGGGCGGCGGCAACATCTTCCGCGGCTCGCGCGCGGCGCCCCCCGGCATGGACCGCGTGGCCGCGGACCACATGGGCATGCTGGGCACCGTGATCAACGCCATCTGCCTGCAGGATGCCCTGGAGCGCCAGCACCTGGAAACACGCGTGATGACCGCCATCGAAATGCGCGCCATCGCCGAGCCGTACATCAAGCGCCGCGCCATCCGGCACCTGCAGAAGGGCCGGGTGATCATCTTTGCCGCCGGCACGGGCAATCCCTTTTTCACCACGGACACCGCCGCGGCGCTGCGCGCCTCGGAGATCGGCGCGGACGTGCTGATCAAGGCCACCAAGGTGGATGGCGTGTACGACAAGGACCCGGTGCGCAACCGCGACGCGCAGCGCTACGACCGGCTGACCTACGACCAGGTGCTGCGGCAGAACCTGCGGGTCATGGACGTGACGGCCGTCGCATTCTGCAAGGAAAACGAGATCCCCATCGTGGTGTTGAACGTCGAGGACGAGGCGGGATTGATCCGCGCCATCAAGGGCGAGCCCGTGGGCACGTACGTGGGGAGCTGAGCGCCGCCCCGCGCAAGGCCCGGCAACCCCGGACGCCCGCGCTCCGCACGCTCCCGGGGCCGGCCGCCGGCAGCGCCCACCCACCCGATGCAGCGGGACCACCCGACCCAACGTTGAGGCTCTGGCAGAGGGACACCATGCAGCAGGAAATCGAGCAGGAAACCCGCAAGAAGATGAATCACTCGGTCGAGCTGATCAAGGCGGAGATCGCCGCCGTGCGCACCGGGCGCGCCTCGACGGACTTCATCGCCCCGGTGATCGTGGACATCTACGGCAGCAAGATGCCCCTCTCCCAGCTCGCCACGCTGGCCACGCCCGACCCGCAACTGATAACGGTCACGCCCTACGACCGCTCCGCGGTGAAGACCATCGAAAAAGCCATCGCCTCCGCGGACCTGGGGCTGAACCCCAGCTCCGAGGGCAGCGTGATCCGCGTGCCCGTGCCCGTGCTGACCGCCGAGCGGCGCAAGGAGCTGATCAAGCACGTGCACAAGCTGGGCGAGGAGGGCAAAGTCGCCATCCGCAACCTGCGCCGCGACGCCAACGACAAGCTCAAGAAGCTGAACAAGGACAAGCAGATTTCCCAGGACGATGAAAAGTCCGCGCTGGAGCGCGTGCAAAAGGAGACCGACGCGCACACCAAGGCCATCGAAGAGCTGGTCAAGTCCAAGGAACAGGATCTGATGAAGGTCTGAGCGCCTTGGACATGCATCACGCCAGGCGCGTCGGCTGCAAGCGGTCTCACGAATCGCTGTCGCAACCGGATGTCATGCCGAGCGCGGCGGGGCCTCCCTTCGGCAAGCTCAGGCCGCGGCTCGGCTGAACCGCCGTGGCAGCGGATTTCGTGCCGTTCCGTTGAGATTCGTCGCAGAGCCTGCCCTGAGCGGGTCGCAGGACCCGGAATGACAGTCGGGTTTTTGAGATCGGATATGGTGTCCGCGCACGCCCTCCCACTCCCGTAGCGAGCCGCCACATGCTTGGTGATCTGCTGTATGCGGCCTGGCCGTATCAGATTTTCAAGTCCGTGTTCTTTCGCAGCGGCATGGCGTTCCTGTTCACCTACTGGGTCATCGTCTTCCTCATGCCGCCCACGATCCGCTACTTCCGGCGGGCCGGGGTGACGTCCGACTTCGTGCCCGCGCCCCAGCGGGCGCTGCCCTATGCCGGCGGCAAGCCCATCATGGGGGGCTGGGTGCTCATCGTGGCCGTGCTCGTCGGCGCGGTGCTGTGGGTGAAGCTGAATCAGTTCATCGTGGCGCTGGTGCTGATCATGGTGGCCTTCGGCGTGATCGGCGGCATCGACGACGTGTTCAAGATCCGCCACCGCATGCGCGTGCAGCGCGGCGACGAGGCGCAGAAGAGCTACGCCGACAAGGCCGACGGCATCAGCGGGCGCGTGCGCCTGCTGCTGGAATTCCTGGTGGCCGCGCTGGTCGTGGTGGGCCTGTACCGTTACGTGCAGATCGACGGGCACATGGTGGTGCCCTTCGTGCCGCTGAGCTGGTTCTACCCCTACCTGCCCAAATATCTGTTTGTGCCGTTCATGGTGCTGATCATCGTGGCCGGCGCCAATGCCGTGAATCTCACCGACGGCATGGATTCCCTGGCCACCGTGCCCATCCTCACCTGCACCCTGTTCGTGGCCGCGGTGGCCTATGTGGGCAGCGACCCCGACCTGGCCGCGCGCCTCAAGGTGCCCCAGCTTTCCGGGGAGCTGAAGGAGCTGGTGGTGTATGCGGCCGCCTTTGTCAGCGCGGGGCTGGCCTTCCTGCGCTTCAACGCGCCGCCGGCCATGATCACCATGGGCGACCTGGGGGCCCTGGCCCTGGGCAGCACGTTCTCGGCCATGTTCATCTTCGCCAAAGTGGAGCTCTTCCTGCCCCTGGTGGGCGGGGCCTTCGTGCTCACGACCCTGTCCACCATCATCCAGCGCGCGTTCTTCAAGCTCGCCGCGGCGCTGAAGGGACGCGAATTCGCCCAGCGCGTGCGCTTCTTCTACAAGGCGCCCTACCATCACCACCTGCAAAGCCTGTGGACGTATTCCGAGCAGCCGCCGCAGGTGGTGTCGGTGTGGGCCAACCTGCTGGAGCACGTCGGCATCCGCAAGCCCGGCATCGAGGATCAGCTCGCCCGCACCGAGGACGTCAACAGCCGCGTCGTGTGGCGCCTGCACATGGTGTCCATCTGGCTGTTCGTGCTGGCGCTGGTGGTCTACTTCAAGGTGCGCTGAGCGGCCGCGCCGCCTGCGGACGCCCGCGCTGCAACGCCGCGACGATTCCTTCCCGCCGCCCGCGCAACGCCGCGAGGATTCCTTCCCGCCGCCCGCGCAACGCCAGGACAATTCCTTCCCGCCGCCAGCGCCACGCCGCCTCACCTTGCCGCGCTTCCCCGCGGGAGGCGGTCGCGCGCATGCTCTTTGCAACACCCGACCCGTCGGGCCGGCCGGGCCGCGCAGGCCCATGGCCCAAGGCTGGGCGGCGGGCCGCGAGTCGCGTTATCCGCCTGATTTCAGCAGATTGGGCCAATTTTACCGTTGCTTTCCTTCCCGCCCCTGTGCCATTTTTATTTCTTTCCAACCGGAGATAGGGAAAATCATTGTCCCTGCCAGTGCAGGGCGAGTGATGGTTTGCGCGTATTGACAACGCAACGGCGCTCATGACACAGGGTCTCTGGGATGAACATCTGCCTTGCAATTCACGTTTGAAACACCGCAGTGACGGCCGGCGCTCCGATCGATCGATCGAAGGCCGCTCGCGCAGACGCGTGTGGCCCGGCGGTAACCACGCAGTATAGGGAGAACATGACCGTATCCAACTATCTAGCGAATAGCTGTCGGCGTGCATGGGTCGCGCTGCCGCTGGCCGGGTTCCTGGTTTCCGGCTGTTTCGGCGATGGCCGCCAGTCGACCATCCGGCCGGCCTCCGATGTGGGCCACGCGGTACAGGCCGTCTACTCGGTGGTCACCTGGATCGACATCGGCATCTTCATTGTGGTCTTCGGGCTGCTCATCGTCGCGCTGATCCGCTTCCGCGGGGGCAAGGAAGGGGAAATGCCCAAGCAGGTGCACGGCAACCCGGTGATGGAGATCTTGTGGACGCTGGTGCCGGCCGTGCTGCTGATCTTCATCGCCGTGCCCACCTGGTCCACCATCTTCCTCACGGCCAATCCGCCCAAGGAAAACGCCGTGCACGTGCTGGCCATCGGCAAGCAGTGGTGGTGGGAATTCGAGTACGTGGATTCCGGCGTGGTGACGGGCAACGAGCTGCATGTGCCCGTGAACCGGCCCATCGTGATCACCACGCGCTCCACGGACGTGATCCACAGCTTCTGGGTGCCGCGGCTCTCGGGCAAGATCGATTCGCTGCCGGGCAAGGACAACGTGCTCTGGTTCACGCCCCAGGAGAAGGGGGTCTTCTATGGCCAGTGCGCGGAATACTGCGGCACCTCCCACGCCAACATGCGCTTCCGTGTGATCGTGGAGGACGAGGCCGACTACGAGAAATGGCTGGCCTCGGTCACCCAGCCGCCCGTGCCGCAGACCGCCGAGGCCAAGGAGGGCGAACAGCTCTTCCTGGCCAAGGCCTGCGTGGCCTGTCACACGATCACCGGCGTGCCCGGCGCCGTGGGCAAGGTGGGCCCCAACCTGACCAATCTGGGCGCCCGCTCCAGCATCGCCTCGGCCACCATCGAAAACACGCCGCAAAATCTGGCCGCATGGATCCACGACTCGCGCAGCATCAAGCCGGGCGTGCTGATGATCCTGCCGCTGCCCGTCAGCGTGGAGGAGGCCGGCAAGCTGGCCGCCTATCTGACCAGCCCCACGGGGCCCGCACCCGGCGCCCCGGCGCCCCAGGGCGGCGCAACCCTGAACATGAAACAGCCGCCCGCGGGCGCAGCGGCCGCCGCGGGCGGGGGGCTGGACGGCAAGACCCTGTTCCTGACCAAGGGATGCACCGGCTGCCATACCGTGCAGAGCCTGCCCCTGGCCCGGGGCACCATCGGCCCGGCGCTGGACGGCCTTCAGGCGCGGCCCAGGATCGCCGCCGGCGTGCTGCCCAACACCGAGGCCAACCTGAAGCGCTGGATCAAGGATCCGCCCTCGGTCAAGCCGGGGACATTGATGGTCAAGCTGGGCCTCAGCGACGCGGAAGTGGAGACGATCGTGGCGTTCCTGAAGACGTTGTGACGCCGTGGCCGGCGCGTGTGGGCCGCTGGTGGCCCCCCGACCGCCCCGGCCCGCGCCGCACCACAAGTGCCTCGCTCCCCCTGACGACACGGGATGGGGGTTATCTGGATCGAGAGGAGTAGTTGAGATGACGGAAGTGGCTCAGTCCGGTTCCCTTTACCGTGGCGGGATAGCCAGTTGGCTCACCACGGTCGACCACAAGCGCATCGGCATCCTGTACGGGGTGACCGCGTTGCTGCTGGCGATTGTCGGCGGCACGGAGGCCATCCTGATCCGCACGCAACTGATCGTGCCCAACAACTCGTTCCTGCACGCGGACACGTTCAACGCCATGTTCACCATGCATGGCGTGACGATGATCTTCATGTTCGTGATGCCGGTCAACGCGGCGTTCTTCAACTACATCGTGCCCCTGCAGATCGGGGCGCGCGACGTGGCCTTTCCCCGCCTCAACGCACTGAGCTACTGGGTGTTCCTGTTCGGCGCGCTGCTGTTTCACGCGGGCTTTCTCACCGGCGAACTGCCCAAGGTGGGCTGGTTCGGCTACGCCAACCTGTCCACGATGTACTCCGACCACGGGGCGGACTTCTGGATGGTGGGCCTGCAGGTGCTGGGGCTCTCGTCGCTGATCGCCTCGATCAACTTCATCGCCACGATCGTCAACCTGCGTGCGCCGGGCATGAGCATGCTGCGCATGCCGCTGTTCACGTGGACCACGCTGATCACCAACATCCTGCTGCTGCTGGCCCTGCCGGTGATCACCATTGCGCTGGTGCAGGTGCTCTTCGACCGCTTCTTCCACACCGGCATCTACGATCCCGCCTCCGGCGGCAGCGTGATCCTGTGGCAGCACCTGTTCTGGATTTTTGGCCACCCTGAAGTGTACATCCTGATCCTGCCGCCCATGGGCATGGTCTCGGAAATTCTGCCCACGTTCTCGCGCAAGCCGCTGTTCGGCTACGCGGCCATGGTCTATGCCTCGGCGGCCATCGCCTTCCTGGGCTTCACCGTGTGGGCGCACCACATGTTCACGGTGGGCATGGGCCCCATGGCCAATGCCGTCTTCTCGGCGGCGACCATGCTCATCGCCATCCCCACCGGGGTGAAGATCTTCAACTGGATCTCCACGGTCTGGGGCGGCCGGCTGCGCATGACCACGGCCATGTGGTTTGCCGCGGGCTTCGTGGCCATGTTCACCATCGGCGGGCTGAGCGGCATCATGCACGCCTCGCCGCCCATCGACGCCCAGCAGCAGGACTCCTACTTCGTGGTGGCGCACTTCCACTACGTGCTGATTGGCGGCTCCGTATTCGGCATCCTGGGCGGCATCTACTACTGGTTTCCCAAGATCACCGGACGCCTTTTGAACGAGACCCTGGGCAAGCTCCAGTTCTGGCTGGTGCTGATCGGCTTCAACCTGACCTTCTTCCCCCAGCATTTCCTGGGGGTCGACGGCATGCCGCGGCGCATCTACACCTACGCCGAAGGCGGCGGGCTGGAGCTGTGGAACTTCTGGTCCACCATCGGCGCGTACATCACGGCCGTTTCGGCCGTGGTGTTCTTCTTCAACCTGATCGTCAGCCTGCGCAGCGGCAAGGTGGCCGGGGCCGATCCGTGGGATGCCCGCACGCTGGAATGGGCCATCACGTCGCCGCCGCCGGAGTACAACTTCGCCAAGCTGCCGCAGGTGGAGGCGCGCGATGAATTCTGGCACCGCAAGTACGACCTGAAGAACTTTCAGCCCGAGCCGCGGGGGCATGTGCTGCTGCCCAACCCCACCAAATGGCCGCTGGTCGTGGGCGTGGGCATTGCCCTGATGGGGTCGGGATTCCTGTTCACGCCCTATCTGACGCCCCTGGGCGTGATCGTGGTGTTGATCGGCACCTATGCCTGGTCCTTCTCCAAGTTCGAGGGCTGAGCGTCGGAACGCAGGGCCACGCAGCACACCGCCCGGGGTCGAGCCCGGGCGGCCATGACGCAATCGCAATGTGGAGGCTGTTTTGAGCGACGCACACGCGGAACACCATTACACGTCCTTGGGCGTGGACAATCGGAAGCTGGGCATGTGGCTGCTGATCGCCTCGGAATGCCTGCTGTTCGGCTCCCTGATTGCCACCTACATGATCCTGCGCAACAAGTATGTCACGGGACCGTCGCCGCAGGAGATCCTGGACATTCCCGTGACCACGGTCAGCACCTTCGTGCTGCTGATGAGCTCCTTTTCCATCGTGCTGGCCCTGCACGGCATCCAGCACAACAACGTGGCGCAGTTCCGGCGCTGGATCCTGATCACGGCCCTGGGCGGCCTGACGTTCCTGGGCTTCCAGACCTTCGAGTTCACGCAATTCGTGCACCATGGCCTGGGCCTGACGACCAGCGTGTTCGGCACGAGCTTCTTCATGCTCACCGGCACGCACGGCACCCACGTGGCCGTGGGCGTGATCTGGCTGCTCTCCCTGTACTTCTCGTCGCTCAAGGGCAAGCTGACCGAGGACGCCGCGATCAAGGT
>JACQHH010000212.1 GCA_016199125.1 Candidatus Lambdaproteobacteria bacterium | reverse complement strand
GTCGCGGGTCACCACGTCGGGCCGGGCGGCGGGAATCCAGATCTCGCACGGCATGTCGATCACGGCCTCGCGGGATCCGTGCTGGACACCCGGAAACTCGTTGAGCGAGCGGCCTTCGCCGAGCCACGCGTCGACGGCCTGGACGTCCAGGCCGTCGGGGGCATGCAGCGAGCCGGCGGTGTTGGCCACGCCCACCACGCGCGCGCCGCGCTCGGCGAGAAAGCGCGCCGCATGGCGCCCCACGGCCCCGAAGCCCTGGATCACCACCCGCGCTCCCTCCAGGGTGAGGTCGCAGAAGGGCAGGGCCGCATCGATGGCATGCAGCAGACCCCAGCCCGTGGCGCCGATCTCGTCCAGGGGAATGCCGCCCTGCGCGCGGGGCAGGCCCACGGCGCGGCCGATCTCGTCGCGAATCCAGGCCATGCACCTCTCGTCGGTGCCCATGTCGGGCCCGGGGATATAGTCGCGCACTTCCGCGATGCCCGCGGCGAAGTCGCGCACCAGGCGCTCCTTCTCATGGGCCGGCATGCGCGGATCGGCGAAGATCACGGCCTTGCCGCCGCCATGGGGCAGGCCCGCGGCCGCATTCTTGAGGGTCATGGCGCGGGCCAGGCGAAAGGCTTCCTGGGCCGAGACGTCCGGCGCCATGCGGATGCCCCCGATGGCCGGGCCGATGGCCACGTTGTCGACCACCAGCACTGCTCGCAGGCCACTGCCGGGATTGTAGAGTTGAATGACGCGCGCCGGGCCGAACTCGTCGGCAAATTGCAAGGAATCGTTCATCGGGATGCTCCCACTCACGCCGCCGATTGCGGCCGTTCGCACCCCCCAACACCGTTCCACCGCCACAGCGCTCCATGGCTCGCGACATGCCGTCGCAGAACTGGGCCGCATCATCTGCCATGCCGGCCCGGAGCGGGTGATTCCCTTACCGGTCTGCGCCTCCCGTCGGTTGGTGCCGGCCCCTGCGTGGGGGCCTCGGATGGGATCACCGCTCGCCCTGCGACGGCACATCCCCACACCTTCATTTTACTCCCCCGGCGCCGGCGCGCCAATGCAAACGCGAGTGATTTTCCGGCTGGCCCCGCGGCCGCGGGACCGCGGCGCGCTCGCCACCCGGCAGGCTGGGCGGGCGGGCGCGGGGGCGTGGCTGCGCAGGACGGCCCCCGCACCCGTGCCGCGCGCATCTCCCTTCCCGCGAGGTAATGTGGTAGGTCCGCAAGTGCACGCGGCCACGAGGCCGCCACCCCCCCATCCTTCAGCAGTGCAGGTTCGACATGGGCATGAAGACGCCAGAGCAATACATCGCCAGTCTCCGCGACGGCCGGGAGTTGTTCATGGACGGCCGCAAAATCGCGGACGTGACGCGGGACCCCAGCTTCCGCGTGGCCATCGAGACGGCCGCGCGCGACTACGACTACGTGAACCCGGCGCACCGGGCCATCCGCACCTACACCATGGAAAACGGGGAGCTGGGCAACCGGCTGTTCCAGATTCCCCGGAACGCGGAGGAGCTGCAGGCACGCGTGGCCCTGCTGCGCTCGGTGAGCATCCTCAGCGCCACGGCCAGCTCGCTGTTCGCCCTGCTGCACGTGAAGGACGAGATCGGCGCGGTGAATGCGCAGTACGCCAAGAACATCGAGCGCCTGTACCAGCATTGCCGCGACAACGACTTGCGCATCGCCGAGGTGATCACCGACGCCAAGGGCGACCGCAGCCGCCACCCGGCCAAGCAGGACGATCCCGACCTCTACCTGCGCGTGGTGGCGCGGAAGCCGGACGGCATCGTGGTGCGCGGGGCCAAGCTGCACATCACCGGCGCGGCGCTGGTGCACGAGCTGATCGTGCTGCCCACCAAGGCCATGGGCCTGGAAGAAGTGGATTATGCGGTGGCCTTTTCCGTGCCGCCGGCCACGAAGGGCGTGAAGATCGTCAACCGCTCCTATGCCCACGGGGAGATGAGCACCTTCGACTACCCGGTCAGCGGGCACCACAACATGCCCGAGGGCTTCGTGATCTTCGACGACGTGTTCGTGCCTTGGGAGCGCGTGTTCCTGTGCGGGGAGTACCAGCTCGCCGGCACCTTTGCGCATGCCCTGGGGCTGTGGGAGCGCGTGGGCAGCCTGATCTTCGCCGCCGACCGCGCGCGGTTGATGGTCGGCGCGGCCCAGCTCATCGCCGAATACAACGGCATCGACAAGGCCTCGCACGTGGTGGACAAGATCACCGAGTTGATCTTCTACGCGGAAATCCTGCGCATGAGCCTGGACACGGCCATCCGCGAATACGAGACGGCGCCCTCGGGCATGGTCTATCCCAATGCGCTGGCGGTGAACGTGGGCAAGTACCACGCCGCGTCCAACTATCACAGCATGGTGCGCCCCCTGCACGACATCTCCGGTGGCCTGGTGGTGACGCTGCCCGTAGAAGCCGACTACCGCAATCCGGAGCTGACGCCCTACTTCGAAAAGTACCTGCACACCAAGCCCGGGGTGGCGGTGGAGGATCGCATGAAGCTCTACAACCTGATCCGCGACATCTCGGCCGATGCCTACGGCGGGTGGGAGCTGGTGACCACGCTGCAGGCCGGCGGCGGGCTGACGGCGCAGAAGATCGTCTCCTACCGCACCTACGACCTGGCCGGGGCCAAGCAGGAGGCCCTGCGCGCCGCGGGCATCGCCCGCCCGGCGGCTCCCCAGGCCGCCGCGGCCCGGCGGGCCTGAGCCCCGCGCGACACGCCACGCCCCCGCATGCACGCTGCGCGGGCCGCTGGGGCGCGCCCCGGTTGCGCAAGGCCGCCCCGGCGTGCAGCATGAAGAGGAGCGGCCCGGGAAAGGGTCGCCCACACCCCGGGACAGGTCCCCTGCCGGCGACCCGCCCATGACCCCTTGCAACCCCTGACCGGAAACCCCGCCGCCATGCGTGCCTGGCTCTGGACATTGCCGGCGATCCTGGTCGCGGCGCTGGACCTGGCGCTGCGCTGGGAGCACGTGCGGCGCTGGGGCTGGCCGGAGCTGGCGTTCTATGCGGCGAGCATCGTCTACGTGCTGGCCTGGGCCTGGCTGGTGGGGCGCGCGCTGCGTCCGCGGCCGGGCCTGCGGCCCTGGCTGTTCTGGACGGGGCTGGCCGCGCTGGCGTCCCTCTCCGCGTTCATGCTGGTGGTGCACTTCAGCCACTACTTCTACTTCGGCATCCAGCCCACCGTGGTGGCTTTCGGCTACCTGTTCCAGGAGACGCTGGAGACCCTGACCATCGTGGCCGACCAGCTCACACCCGGCACGCAGCTCATCCTGCTGGGCGTGGCGGTGGCGATGTTCGGGCTGTGGCGCGTGGCGGTGAGCCGCGCCGTGGACGGCCGGCGGCGCCTGGGTGGGGCCTGGCTGGCGCTGGGGCTGCTGGTGTTGCTCACGCCCGCGTTGCACAACAACGTGGCCATGAGCCAGGGCAATTTCATGCCCAGCGTGAATTTCATCTTCTCGGCCAGCAAGGCCGCCGAGTTCCGGCTGCGCGGCGAGGGTGCCTTCCGCCGCCTGCAAGTGGGCAACCGTATCGCGCTGCCCGCGCAGCCGGCGCCCATGCCCTACAACCTGCTGGTGATCGTGGCCGAATCGCTGCGGGCAACCAATCTGGGCTACATGGGCTATGGCCGCGACACCAGCCCGCGCGAGGACGCCTTTTTCGCCGGGCGCCCCGAGCAGGTGTTCATCTTCCGCCAGTGCTACTCCAACAGCACCACCACGTCCGAGTCGGTGCCCTCGCTGACCACGGGAGTGCACCCCATCGAGGACTACCGGCGGCTGCACCGCATGCCGCTGCTGTTCGAATACCCCGCTGCCTTTCCCGAGACCGTGACCTTCCTGCTGGCCGCGCACGCCTACGACGTGGCCAACTACCGGCTCTTCTTCCAGTCCAGGCACCTGGACCGGCTGTATTTCCAGGAAATGTCCGGGCATCCCATGTTCAACAGCATCGGCATGGACGACGCGTTGCTGCTGCCGGAGCTGCGCGACGTGCTGGGCCGCATGACCCCCACCCAGCGCTTCGCCGGCATCCTGCACCTCAACGGCACGCACCATCCCTACCGCGTGCCGCCGGCCTTCGAACGCTGGCGCGGAGAGCCGCTGCTCAACGCCTACGACAATGCCATCGCCTACGAGGATCACCTGCTGGGGCAGGTGCTGGACCTGCTGCGGGCCGCCGGACGGCTGGACAACACGATCGTCTTCTTCACCTCGGATCACGGCGAGGGCTTCGGCGAGCACGGCATCAACGGCCACCGCCGCACCTTCTACGAGGAGATCATCCACGTGCCCTGCTGGCTGCACCTGCCGCGCGAGCTGGTGGCCGCTCACGGCGAGGGGCTGCGCGTGAACACCGAGCGCAACGTGTCCAACCTGGATCTGGTGCCCACGCTGGTGGACCTGCTGGGTCTCAACGCCGAGCCGGCCGTGCGCGCGCTGACCGAGGGCATGTGGGGGCAGAGCCTGCTGCGCCCGGTGGATGCGCAGCGGCTGATCCTGGGCCAGAACGGCGACGTGACCTCCCATCTCTTCGAGGGCTTCGTGCTGCTGCGCGGTCCGCAGCGCTTCCTGTACCACAGCGAAGGCGGGCACGATCGCTTTGGCCTGTACGACCTGCGGGACGACCCACAGCAGCGGCGCGACCTGTGGCCGGACAACCCCACCGGCCACGCCCGCGAGCTGGCGCGGCTGCTGGAGAGCTTCCCCGCCTTGGCGCGGCTGGCCGCGCGCAACGGCACCCAACCCGCCGCGGGCAATTGACGCCCACCAGCACTGTCACACGCTCCTGGACTCCTGGGCCTGTGTGAGTTCAAGTATTTGATATAATGAAAGTTCTAGTGGACACAGGCCCAGCCCGGGTCTAATCTATGGGAGAATCATTGGCCGCGTCCGCCGGGCGCGGCGCTGCCTCATGGGCGACCCGCGCAGGCCGGCGCGGGTGCATGCAAACACATCGGGAGGGACAGCATGGCACTGCAACTGGGCGACATCGCCCCGGACTTCACGCAGCAATCCACGGACGGAGACGTCCATTTCCACAAGGCGATCGAGGGCAAGTGGGCGGTGCTCTTCTCGCACCCCAAGGACTTCACACCGGTCTGCACCACGGAGCTGGGCGAGGTGGCGCGGTTGAAGCCGGAATTCGAGAAGCGCAACGTCAAGGTGTTCGGGCTGAGCGTCGATCCGCTCAAGGATCACAAGGCCTGGGTAGGCGACATCAAGGAAACGCAGGGGCAGACCCTCAACTTTCCGCTGATCGCCGACGCGGACCGCAAGGTGGCAACGCTGTACGGCATGATCCATCCCAATGCCAACGACACGCT
>JACQHH010000220.1 GCA_016199125.1 Candidatus Lambdaproteobacteria bacterium | reverse complement strand
TCGCCGCGCTCCGAGGACATCCTCATCGCCACGGGCGAGCGGCTCAGCGCGCACCTGCTCACGGCCACCCTGCGCGACCGGGGCATCGATTCGCGCACGGTGGACCTCACCTATGCCGTCCCGGAGGAGCAGGGCCACACGGTGGATCCGCAGTTCTTCCGCGGCCTGCAGCCCACCTTCGCCAAGCTCTGCGAGCCTCAGGGCGGCGAGGTGCCCGTGGTGACGGGATTCTTCGGGCTGGTCGCCGGCGGGCTGCTCAATTCCATCGGCCGCGGCTACACCGATTTCACCACGGCGCTCATCGCCGCGGGGCTGGGCCGGGACAAGGCGGACGAGATGCAGGTGTGGAAGGAGGTGGACGGCATTCTCACGGCCGATCCGCGGCGCGTGCCCAATGCCCGCGTGCTGTCCAGCATCACGCCCCTGGAAGCCTCCGAGCTGACCTATTTCGGCTCCGAGGTGCTGCACCCGTTCACCATGGAGCGGGTGACCGCGGCGCGCATTCCCATCCGCATCAAGAACACCTTTGCCCCGGACAATCCGGGCACGGTGATCCTGGACGAGGTGCGCGACCGCCATTCGCCGGTGACCGCGGTGACGGCCAAGAGCGGGATCACGATCTTCTCGGTGCTCTCCAACCGCATGTACAACGCCTACGGCTTCCTCTCGCGCGTGTTCAACGTGCTCAACGACCACGGGGTGGTGGTGGACCTGGTGTCCACGTCCGAGGTGAGCATCTCGTGCACGGCGGAGCGCGCGGACACGGTCTATCGCGCGCGGGCGGACCTGGAGAAGCTGGGCGACGTGTCCATCGTGCAGGAGCGCAGCATCCTGGCCATGGTGGGCACGGGCATGAAATACGCCGTGGGCACGGCGGGGCGCATGTTCGCCGCCCTGGCCGGCGCCGGCATCAACATCGAGATGATTTCCCAGGGTGCCTCGGAGATCAACATCTCCTGCGTGATCAAGGCCGAGGATACGGAAAAGGCCCTGCGGGCCATCCATCAGGTGTTCCTGGAGGGGGAGTGACCGGCCGCACCCGCGCCCGCCTGTTCGACAAGCTGGCCGCCTCCATTCCCGCCCCGCGCTCGGAGCTGCGCTTTGCCTCGCCCTTCGAGCTGCTGGTGGCGGTGATCCTCAGCGCCCAGGCCACGGACAAGTCGGTGAATGCCGTGACGGCGGAGCTGTTCCCCCGCTACGGCACGCCGGCCGCCCTGCTGGCCCTGGGCGAGGCCGGCCTGGCGCGGCACATCCGCACCATCGGCCTGTACCGCACCAAGGCCGCCAACATCATGGGCACCTGCCGCGCGCTCATCGCCGAGCACGGGGGCCAGGTGCCGGACGGGCGCGAGGCGCTGATGGCGCTGCCCGGCGTGGGGCGCAAGACGGCCAATGTGGTGCTCAACGTGGCCTTCGGCCAACCTACCGTCGCCGTGGACACGCACGTGTTCCGCGTGGCCAACCGCACCGGACTGGCTCCGGGCAAGGACGTGCGGGCGGTGGAGGAGGGTCTGCTGGCCGGCACCCCTCAGCGGCATCTGCTGCACGCGCACCACTACCTGATCCTGCACGGACGCTACGTGTGCAAGGCCCGGCGCCCGGATTGCCCGGCCTGCGTGATCCGCCGGGAATGCGAATTCCCGGACAAGACGGCGGACTGAGGCATCGCGCCGGTCAGCCGTGCAGGGCGCCGGTTCAATGACGTAAGGTTCAATGACGTAAGGATCGGGTCGGCTCAGGCGCAGGCTGTGGCGCCCAGCCGGGACGCCGGCCGCGGGGACGTGAAAACGGGAGGGACATGCGCAGACTGGTCATCGCGCTGGTGCTGGTGCTGGGCGTGAGCGGGCTGGTGCTCGTCTTCGGCGCGCCCTGGCGCACGGATGCCGGCTGGTCGAAACTCGTCTCCCTGGCCCACATCTGGATCGGCTTCTTCTTCCTGGTGCTCTTCCCGCTCTATGCCTGGGATCACATCACGCACAACCGCGCCTGGCTGCGCCGCCTGCGCGGCGTGACCCTTTCCGGCGCCGTGCAAACGGTCTGCGGCGCGCTGCTCATGGTCACGGGGGTGGTGCTGCTGCTGTATGGCGATCAGGTGTGGCCGCTGCTGCGCGCCACGCACCACGTCCTCACGTATCCGCTGCTGGCCTCCATCGGCCTGCACTTCCTGTCCCGGAAGTCGTAGCGCGCCGCTGTGCAGTTGCGCATCCGGCCTCAGCGCAGGTCGGGCTTGTGCGGTCCGCTGCGTTCGTCCTGACCCTCCGCCGCGCCGCCTTCCCCCGCCGCGGCACCTTCGGCAGCCTGCTCGGCAGGTTCCACCAGGGGCTTGAGCGTGATGTCCTCGAAGCGGAACTCGCTGCGCAGCAGGTCGAAGGCGGCGCCATCGACCACCTGGAACATGTGCACGCGCACCGGGGCCTCCTCGGGCTCGTCCTCCTCGGGCTCCTGGTCGTCGTCGAAGGCGATTTCGCAGGCCACCTCGCCCTTGGCCAGGGTCACGATGAGGTGGTGCGTCAGGTCGGTGTGCTCCTGGAGCTGCTGCACGCCGCCGGTGAAGCTGACCTCGCACAGGCCGTTGCGGGCGGAAAACACCACCTCGGTGCCGCTGAGATTGCGGAAGAAGATGCCCAGGTTGAATGCCAGCATGCCGGTGCGCGCCTTGGGGAAGAGAAGATGATGTGTGCGGGCATGCGCCCACGCGTCGCGGCGCCGGCGCTCAGCGGGTCGCGGAGCCCTGGCCGCCCGGCGCGCCGAAGGTGGCCAGCCGTTCGCGATAGTACGACAGGGGCACCTCGCCCACGCCTTGCCCGGCCTGGGCCAGGAGCAGCGCATGCCGGGCCGCCTGCAGGGCCTGCTCCGGCTCTCCGTTGCGCGCCAGGGCCTCGGCGAGGGTGTCCCAGATGAAGGCCGTGTCGCTGGCCTGGGCGGCTTGGCGGGCCAGCGTCAGACCCCGGGCCCGCTCCTGATCCGTGGCGTCCTGGCGCGTGACCAGAATCCAGCTCAGGTTGTTCTGCGCCAGGGGGTTGCCCGGTTCCCAGTGCAGCCAGAGCTGGAACAGTTGCTGGGCCATGGGCAGGTCGCCCCGCGCGTTGGCTCGCGCGGCCAGCAGCTTCACGGCCCGCACGGCCGTGGGGGTGGGCGTGGCCATGGCCTGGAAGCGTTGCAGCCACAGGCGCTCAGGGACGAAGCCTACAACATCGTGGGCCGAAACAACACCCTGCACGACCAGCACCAGCAGCAGCGTGACCAGCACGATGGCCTTGCTGCGGGCCACCCGCCGCTGGTGCGCCGCCAGCAGGGGCGGGTCGTGCTGCGCCGCCTCCAGGAAGGCCAGCCGCTGCGCCATGCCGAAGTGGTGCCAGTTGTTCTGTTGCAGCGGAATGCGGTTGAGCACGCCCAGCTTGGTCAACGCCCCGCGGAAATTGTCCACCCCCCAGCGCCCCAGCGCGTGGACATCGGCCTGGCGCTCGAAGCCCCGGCTGAGGGCGCCCAGGCCGAAGCGCAGGAAGGCCAGCAGGGCCACCAGCTCCGCCACCAGCAGCGCGTCGTCCGGCACCCGCACGCCCAGCAGCAGGCCGCCGGAGGCCACCTGGAAGAAGGCCACTTGCAGGGCCACGAGCAGCGCCACGATGGCCGCCAGATAGTACCACAGGTGCCGCTGGCGGATGTGCTCGGCCTCGTGGGCGGTCACGGAGCGGATTTCCGCCGGGGTGCAGGCATTGGCCAGCGCATCGCCGAAGAGCAGCAGGCGGAAGCCCGGCAGCAGGCCGATCACCCCCGCGGTGACATGGCGCAGCATGTGCTCCGGCCAGGCCAGCACGGTCACGCCGCGGATGCCGTTGGCCCGCAGCTCCTCGCGGATGGCGGCGGCGGCCACGGGCGATTGCAGGGGCCGCAGGCCCCACCCGTAGCGGATCAGCACGGGCACCAGCATGCCCATCACCACCAGGTAGGAGAGCAGCGTTCCGGCGGTGAGCGCCCACCAGGGCAGCGCGCGGGCCGCCTCGGGCACCAGCGCGTCCCAGGCCGCCGCGGCCAGCGCCAGGATGCCCAGCAGCCCCAGCACGGGCAGGGCGATGCGCAGCGTGCCCCCCACGCCGGCGGCCCAGGAATAGCTGCGCCGCCCGTCGGGCAGGGGCCAGGGTCGCGGCACACGCTCGCCGGCCAGCGGGTGCTGGGCCAGAGCGTCGCTAAGCCAGTAGTTGAGCAGCATCGCCAGAGCCACCCCCTCGTCCGGGACGCCCCACGGGGAGAGCACCCCCGCCAGCCCCGCATACACCGGCGACCACAGGGCCAGTCCCACCCACGCGGCAATGTGCAGCAGCTTGCGGCGGTTGAAGCGGATCGGGCTGGGAGACCCCATCAGCGCCGCGGGCAGGTTGCCCACCACCAGCCCCACGGCCAGCAGCAGGCCGAAGCCGGCCAGCGTGGGCACCAGCGCCGCCGGGCGCGCCACGTCCACCACCGCCGGAAACGCCAGCAGCAGCGCGTAGATCACGATCACCGGCAGGAAGGGCACAAACATGGAATCCGTGGGGCAAGCTGGTGCGGGTGTGGGGGTCGAACCCCGCCGTGGCGCGGCGCACGCGGCGGCACCGCAGGGTCGATGCGCTGCCCGCGCCAGGTGTGAGCTGCCGACCGCAGGCGCCGCGCGGCGGCGGACGGACGGCCCGGAGCAGCGGCGGACCGGCGTCGTCGCGCCTGCCTGGGTGAGCGGATGCGTGCGGTGCTGTGCGTTTGGCGACCCCGCGCAAGGCGGGCCGCATGGGCCCATCTTCGCCCAAACCGCCGCGCGCGTCCAACCCGGAGCGTCCCTGCGCGCAGGGACGGGTGTCCCAGCCCGGCGCACGTCCGCCGCGCCAGCGATCAATAATTATAGCCGATGCCCGCCAGCAAGCGGGTCACCGAGAGGCCCGGGCCGGGCCCGAAATAGCTGGACTGGGACAATTTCACGGAAAGTGCCAGACGCGCCGTCAGGGGAAAGATCAGCGCCAGATGCAGCGGAATGAACGGCTCCAGGCGGTTCTGGAAATCGCCGTCGCGAAAAACGATCGTGCCGTCCATCACGGCCAGGCCCAGGCCCATGCTGAACACCAGCCAGTTGCGCACGCGGAAGTTCACGAAGTCGCTCACACCGAATTCGATCGCCTGCTCCTTGGCGATGCCGGGCTCCTCGGGCTGCCATTCCATGCGCGCGAAGTGGTAGGCGCGGGAAACGTAGACGCGGTTGTGCGGCGCGAAGGAGACCACGTAGTTCAGGCCGGTGTTCTCCACCATGTCCGCGTCCGGGTTGCTGTTGGGCCGCAGTTGCAGCGGGTATTCCAGCAGCGCCTGCCAGTTGCGCGGCGGATCGCGGTCGATGGCGAAGCGCTGAAAAATCGAAGTCTCCGCACCCTGGCCGTGCGCGGACCAGGGGCCCAGCAGGGCCAGCGTCAGCCACACGGCGACGCCAAGGGCCACGCGCCCGCCCCGCCGCCCCGGTGACTGCGCCCCGGCGGCGCGCTCCCGGCGCGGCTGCGCGGCGGGCAGTGGGCGGGGATCGCGGACGCTCATGGGGTATCGCCACTCCGGGAGATGGCGCGGCGCCCGCCGCCGGGGGTGCCGCGGAAACGGGCCGGCAGCGAGGGCTCACCGCGCGTGCAGGCTCCCTTCAGGTTACCGGATGCCCACGGGCCCCACAACCGACGCCGGGCGTGGGTGGCGGCCGTGCGCTGGGGTGCGCCGGGCCACGGCGGCGTGGGTTCAGGCGTCGGGCGGCTCGTCCGCGGGCGCCGGGGCCGACGGATGCCCAGCCGGTGCAGAGCGCTGGGAAGGGCCTCCAAGAGGGGGGGAGGACGGGCCGACAGGGTCCGGCCGCGCCGCCGCTGCGGCGCGCGCAACGCCGGGTACGGCGCCACCCGTGTCCGGCACGGCGGGCTGCGCCGGGCGGGTGTCCGCCGCCATCGGGCGGGTGTCCGCTGCCGCCACCCCCGGCGGCACATGGTTCTTGGGCGGGCGGCTCGCAGTGGAAAAGTCGGCGGCGGCCAGCATGTCTTCGGACATCACGGTGCGGTGCAAGTCCACCCCGCGCCAGTCGACGCCCTCCACCTTGCAGCCTACGAATTTCACCAGGTCCAACTGTGCCCCCTGCCAGCGGCTGCGCGAGAGGTCGCAGTGGGAGAACACCATGTAGGCCAGGCGGCTGCCGGAAAAATCGGCCTCGCGGAAATTGCACAGGGCGAACTGGTGCGGGCGCTCCTGGCGCAGCAGCACCACGCGTTGCAGGTTGGCGCGCTGGAAGTTGCAGCGCCGATAGCGGTGCAGGCCCTGGAAGCGCACGCCCGCGAAGGAGCTGCCGGCCAGGTCCACATTGGACATCAGCCCATTGGCGGTCCAACCCAGATCGAAGCTGGGATCGCGATAGCGCTTGTACTGCTTGCTCGACGCCGGATCGGCGAAGTCGCCTTGGTGCAGGTCGAATTCGGAAAAGACCTTGACGGCCGGGGCCGGCCCGGCGTGCGGCGCACCCTCCGCGCCGGCTGCGGCTGCTGCGGCGGCGGGTTCATCCCGCGCAGGCAGCGGCGCCGCGTGCCGCTCCTCGGGCGTGCCGGATTCCGCGCCGCCGTCGGATGGGACCGGGGGTGCCGGGTGCTCCGCGGCACCCTGCGCGTGGGCGGGCGCGGCGGCGTCCAGCTCTGCGGGCTCGCGCGCCGCGGCGTGCGTTCCCGCACCCTTCGCGTCATGGGTCAACTGTTCCTCGGTCTTCAACACGCCCTGGGCGATCAGCTCCTCCAGCAACAGCCGGTCGCGGGCGTCGTAGCGCTCGTGGGCCGCCCGCAGCCTGGCGTCCAGGTCGCGGTATTTCTTTTCCGCCTGCAAGACTAGGTGCCGCGCGTCGTGCTTCTCGTGCTTGCGGGCGCCGATCAGCTCGTCGCGCAACGCGCGCCATTCCTTCCAGGCCCCGATGCGCTGCTGCCCCAGGTGCCGGTAGGGCGCCTGCTCGTCGTGCACGCGCAACTGGAGCTGCGCGATGCGCCCTTCCAGGCGCCGCACCTCGTAGCCCAGGCGCTCCTTTTCCTTGCCGGTGGCGTGGTAGAAGTCGAGCCGCGTGCGTTCCAGGGCGTGATTTGCAGCTTGCATGGACACGCTGGCCAGCTCCGGCGGCCAGGGATTGGACGGGATGGGGTGGGGCCGGAAGAGCATCAGCACCAGCAGCCGGCCCAGCAGCACCACGCCCACCGCCACGGTGAGCATGAAGACAATCGTCGCGATGTCCAGGGCGGTTTTCATGGCGGCGGATCCGACTCGGGCCAACCGGAAGTCTCGCGCGCGGCGGCTTGGCAGCGCCTGGCGATGCACGTAGGGTTGAGGGAATGGAATTTCCGTTCCATCCGCGGACCCCCTCTCATTTTACCGGATTCCCCCAGGTGGACAAACCCTTTGTTCTAATTCACATTTCTGATTTGCACATCCATCGCCTGCCGCATTTTCCAGGGGGGTGGCGGGGCAAGCGCACACTGGGGGCGCTGAACCTGCTGCTCAATCGCCGACGGCGCTACCCGCGTGCCCGCGCAGCGGGGTTGGTGCGCTGGCTCGACGCGCAGGAGTGGGATCATCTGCTCATATCGGGCGACCTGACCCAGCTCGGCACACGCGTGGAGCTGGCCGAGGCCCGCGCGCTGCTCGCGCCGCTGCTGGCGCGCGGGAGCGGGCGGGTGACCGTGCTGCCCGGCAACCACGACCGCTACGTGCCCGATGCGGCGGGCGACGGCTTTCGCGAAACCTTCGGCGAATTCTTCGGCCCGGGCGAGATCGTCACCAAGCCCCTGGCCGGGCCGTGGTGGCTGTGCGGCTGGGACAGCGCCGGGCCGCGCGCGTGGCGCTCGGCGGAGGGCCACGTGCGCGACGAGACGCTGCGCGCCACGGAAGCCTGGCTGGCCACGCTGCCACGGGACGCGCAGGTGCTTCTGGCCAATCACTATCCGCTCTACTTTCCCCCGGACTACACGCCCAAGCGCCGCCACGAGCTGGACAATCTCGCCGTGGTGCGCACGTGGGTCAGGGCCAATCCGCCGCGGGCCTACCTGCACGGGCACGACCATCGCAACTGGAATTTCTCGCCGGCCGATCTGGGCGCCAAGGTGCCGATGGTCAATTCCGCCTCGTCGACCCAGGTGCCCGGGCGGGGCCAGACGGCGCTCCTGCACCGCATCTCGCTGCTCGACAAGGACATGCTCATCGAGGGGTTGCACCCCAGGCTGTGACCCCCTGCCCGCCGGCGTCACGCCACGCCGGGCATCAGAAGGGAATGTGGTAGGCCAGCACCAGCGTGGTGCCCGTGATCTGCACCAGGCGTCCCGGTTCCTCGGTGGTGGAGCGCACCTGCAGCGAGAAGGGGTCGGCGAACATGTAGTCCACCAGCAGCCCCGCCTTGAGCACGGCCTGGTCGCGGCGCACGGGCGCGCCGCCGCGTTCGAGCAGGAAGCTGTAGCGGCGGGATTCCCAGCCCACTCCCGCGCCCAGGTACAATGTCGGCACCGGGTGCAGGCCCTGGAAGACCCAGAACTGATCGGACTCGATGCCCATGAAGGTCAACGTGTCGCCCTGCAGGGTCGTGCCGGTGGGCAGCGGTTGGCGATAGATGCGCCGGGCAAACGCCACGCGCGTGTTGCGCAGCACCGCTTCCAGCACGATCAGGGCCCCATCGGAAAACGGGGCGCCCTCCGCAAACGAAACGTGCAGTTGCGACGAAGAGACGGAGAGGTACTGCAGGCCGATGCCGAAGCGGAAGCCCCAGGTGGGGTCTTCGATCTGCGCGAGGGACATGTCCTGGGCCGGCCGCGCCAGGCGATCCAGCCCCGGCAGCTCCGGCGCCTGCCCCCATGCCGCCGGCCCGCCCAGGGCCAGCACCAGCAGCAACGCCGCCAGCACCTTCGCCTGCCTTGGCCAATGCACGCCCGGCGCCTTGCGGGCCGGGCGCGGGCCGGGGCCGCTCGTGTGGGGCGTACCGCCGCCGGCGTGGCGTGCGCGGTGGCCGCCGGCCGTGCGCCTGGGGTGTTGAGCGTGGTGCGGCATGGTCTATAGCCCCGGGCTGACGGTGGTTTCGCCGGTGCCCAATTGCGTGAGGCTGGAGATGTGGAACAGCCCGCCCAGATTGAAGGTGATCAGGAAGCGCCGCTCGACCAGGTACTGCACCTTGGTCTGCTCCACGAAGGAGTCCAGGAATTCCTGGTAGCTGAAGCGCACCGCGTAGCACCCCGGATGGTAATCCAGGAACACCAGCCCGTTCTCGATGCGCCGCTCCAGCGGCGCGGGCTCGGGGCGCAGGTTCACCGTGCCGCTGAGACCCACGGAAATGACATCGGACGTGGTCATCTCCCCGCTGAAGGTGAGCTGGGTCACCGCCGGATTGAGCTTGTTGTCCGGCGTGCGATAGGTGATGTCGTTCTGCGTGTACGACACCTGGAGCCTGCTGTGGGGATTCACCACCCCGCTGGCGCTGATGCGCGTTTCGGTCACCTGCCCCAACTGGTGGTGGTAGCGCAGCAGGAAGCCCAGCGAGATGGGGCGGCTGGTGATGCTGCCTTCGAGGATGGCCGGCAGCAGGGGCTGACCCGGGTCGGTTTCCAGGTTCGTGGGCAGCGGCGGACCTTTGGACACGAACTGCTCCTGCTCCAGCAGCAGGTTGTAGCGCTGCGCGAAGTTGAGCGTGCCGAGCCGGGTGATCGCTTCGCTGCCGTTGGGCAGTTTCGTGCGCCCCAGCCATTGGTTGTCCAGCCGGAAGGTGGCCAGCTCCAGGCCGAACCCCGGCTGCACCACATGCCCCGCGTAGGGCTGGTGCACGTCCTGCACGGAGGTGCGGATCAGCCGCGGGGTGATGACGTGCTTGATGTCCTGCTCCTGCGCCGAAGCGCGCGGATAGACGCGCGCAAACGGCAGGCGCAGCTCCAGCTCCGTGCTGTCCTGGGCATAGCCCACGGCGGGCAGCGCCGTGTCGCGCGTGTCCGGGTTGCCATAGGTCAGCGCGGCGTATTCCACGAACTGCCGCTGGGCGGAGGGAATCAGCTCCGCCACGCCGAACAGGGAGATGGGCATGGTCAGCGCGGGCTGCACCCCGGTCACCTGCCCGCCGATCCCCCGCGCGGTGGTGAAGCGCGTCGCAAAGCTGTCCACGTCCAGGGCCAGGGGCACCCTGTCGAACAGCTCGTAACCCGTGTTGTAGATCGCCCGCGGCAGCAGCGTGGGCAGCAGCTCGTGGTCGGTGAAGCGCAGGTCGTCGGCGTAGAGCGATTCGCTGGTGTACTCGATGCGGCGCTCCAGCGTGACGGCGGCGTTGCCCCAGGACGCCTGCTGGCTGAACGTGCCCTGGAAGACGCGGTAGGGACGGTAGTTGAGCACGCCGTCGTACTCGCGGCGCACCTGGCCGTCGCTGGAAGCCTGGGCGTAGAGGGTCAGCCGCGAGCCGCCGCCGAAGCCCTGGGTGTGCCCGAAGTCCAGCGTGAAGCGCGCGGGATAGCGGTCGCGCAGCGCCGCTTCGCCCGCCGGCAGGATGTCGTTTTCGTCCGCGGGCGTGCGGAAGTGGGTTTCCTGAATGCCCCACACGCGCAATTGGCCATGCTGATCGCCCACGAACGCGTAGCGGTAATCGGCGGCCAGGGCCGGGCCGCGCTCGGAAATGTACTCGGGCGAGAGGGTCACGTCCTGGTCGTAGCCCAGGGCGATGAAATAGGGCAGCGCCAGGCGCGTTCCCGAGCGCAGCCGGGTCAGCGAATTGTCCCGAAACTCCAGCACGGGCCCCAGGAATCCGGACTGGCGTTTTTCCACGGTCGGCCAGGCCAGGAACGGAAACCAGAAGATGGGCACGGGCCCCACTTCCAGGACGGCGTTGCGGCCCGTCGCGAAGCGCCCGACCTCGTAGTCGATGCGCCCGGCCCGCACGCGCCAGCTTGCCTCGCGCGGCGTGCAGGTGCTCAGATTGCACGTCTCCACGGTGAAGGAGCGCGGCCCTGTGCGCCGGATGATCTCCCCGTCGAGATAATACTTGGTTTCCTGGTCGTAGAGATGGGCGCTGTAGATCACGCCGGTGCCGGTGTCCACGTTCAGCTCCAGCCGGTCGCCCGTGCCGAAGATGGGGCCCTCGCGGAAGCGCACGTCGCCCGAGGCCAGCAGCTCGCGCGCGTTGAGGTTGATCACCACCAGGCGTGCGTCCAGCACCAGCCCGCCCATGGTGATGCGCGCATTTTCGTAGCTGTAGGTGTTGGCCGCGCTGTCGAAACGGAAGCGCGGGGCATCGATCTTCAGCTCCTGGGCGCGCGCCGTCCCGGCGGCCGCCAGCAGCCCCAGGGCCAGGAACAGCAGGCCCGCCGGCGCCACGCGCAGGCCGCTCCGCACGACGGTGGGCCAGCGGGTGGGGTTCACGCGGTTCCGGCCAGGCTGTTGTCGAGGATGCTTTGCAGGTCCGCGGCGGAGAAGTAATACGTGTCCGCGCAGAAATGGCAGTTCACCTGGGCCATGCCCTCCTGCTCCAGCATGGAGCGGATTTCGTCCGGGTCCAGCGTGCGCAGCACCGACTCCACCTTGTGCTTGGAGCAGTTGCACTTGTAGACGGGCACCTGCTGTTGCAGCTCCTGGGGCGTTTCGCCCAGGTCCAGGCGCGCCAGGGTCTCGTGCAGGGAACGCGGCGCCGCCTCCAGCCACTGGCGGAAGGGCAGGGATTCGCTGATCCGGCGCGCCTCGTCGAAGCGCTCCAGGCGCCCGCCGGGCAGGGGTTGCAGGAGGATGCCCGTGGCGAACTCCACCGCGGCCGGCAGCTCCGCCCGCATGGCCAGTCCCACGGCCACCGCGCTTTCCACCTGGTAGGAGAGGGAGAGGAAGTACGCCAGGTCGCGGGAGACATCGCGGAAGATGGCCTCGGTGATGCCCGTGCGCCCGATGCGGTTGGGCAGGCTGGTCACGGCCGAGATGCGCCCGTCACCCCCGATGGCCGCGGCCACGCTGTTCACGTCCGGCAGCAGCGTGAGCCGCTGGGGAAAGCCGCGCACCTCGGCGGACTCGTTGACGTCGGCCAGGATGGTGCCGATGGGGCCGGGGTAGATCCAGCGCAGCGTGAGCCGCTCGTCGAACTTGAGTTGCGCCGAAAGCAGCGCCGCGGCCACCAGGGCCTCGCCCAGCAGCCAGCCGGAGATGGGATCGGCCCGATGCCGGCGCAGGCCCTCGTTGCACAGCCCCGCACCCTGGCAGAACACGAAGCGCAGGCCGCCATGGGGGAAAATCCCGCGGATCAGCACATCGCTCATGGACGCATCCTGGTGAGATGATTCGCCGCGACGGCATTGGGCGACGCGGGCCGGGCGCTCCCCTCAAACTTATCCAGCCCGGCGGCATCCGTAAAGCAGCCCGTGCGCCGCACGCGACGCGCCACGGGGGAAGCGGCGCGCTTCAGGCGGTCCAGGGAGCCCGGCGCGGAATCGCGCCACGCGGCGGCGTGGGTCCGGGCTGCGGCTGCCGGCGCGGGCCGGCTAAGGCGATGGTGCGTCCGGAAATCCCGCGGCGGCCAGTTCGGGAAAGCAACCCAGGTCGTAGAACACCCGCACCAGGTGCAGGCCGTGGCCGGGGGCCGTGGCATCGGCCTGCTCCCGCCGCCGGCTCTCCAGGATGCGGCGCACGTCGCCAGGCGCCAGCCGGCCCTGCCCCACGGCCACCAGGGTGCCCACGATGATGCGCGCCATGTGCTGCAGAAAGCCGCTGGCCTCCAGCTCGATGCGCAGGGTGCCGTCCTCCCACTCCCCCTCCGCCAGGGCCAGCCGCCGCAGGTGGCGCACGGGCGACGCCGCGGCGCAGTCGGCGGCCCGGAACGCGGAAAAGTCGTGCTCGCCCGGCAGCCACGCGGCCGCCTCGCGCATGGCGGCGATGTCCAGCGGCAGCTTGAGCCACCAGGCCCGCCGGCGGGCGAACACGGGCGGATAGGCCCGGTTGAAGACGTGGTAGCGGTAGAGCTTGCCCCGCGCGGAGTGGCGGGCGTGGAAGGTGTCGGGCACCGGGATCAGCGCCTTCACGGCGATGGCCGGGCCCGCCAGCCCGTTGAGGTGCTGCTGCAGCCGCGCCAGGTCTTGGGCCACGGGCAGGCGAAAATTGGCCACCTGGTTCAGGGCGTGCACGCCGGTGTCCGTGCGGCCCGAGCCGGTCACGCGCACCGGGTGGCGCAGCACGGTGCGCAACGCCTGCTCCAGGGTGCCCTGCACGGAGGGGGCGTGATGCTGCAATTGCCAGCCCTGGAACGGCGTGCCGTCATAGGCCAGCAGCATGGCGATGTTCTGCCCCGCCGGCGCCGGGCGCGGGGGACGCCGGGGCGCGGCGTCGGCGGGGCGCGGGGGCGCTGGCGGCATGGGGGCTCCGCGGGGGGCTGGCCGCGCGTTCAGGATACGGCGCGCTCGACCATGGCCCGCACCTTGTCCGGGCTGTTGCCCACGAACATGTCCACCTGCTGGCCGTCCCGGAACATCATCACGGTGGGGATGCCGCGGATGCCGAACTTGGCGGGAATGGTGGGATTGGAGTCGATGTCCACCTTGGCCACGGTGACCTTGTCCGAGTATTCCTCGGCCAGCTTGTCCATGGTCGGCGCCAGCGCGCGGCAGGGGGCGCACCATTCGGCCCAGAAATCCACCAGCGTCAGACCTTTGGAGATTCCGTTCTCGAACGTGCTTTCATCCAGGTGAATGATTTTGTCGCTTGCCATGGCTGATTTCGGCTCCGGAAAAGATGACGGCGTACAGCCCGCCGGGCGGCCGGCGGGCCCCGCTGCGTCCATATTGTGCTTTGCGAGAATCACGTCAATTATAGGCATTGGCCTCGGGCGTGACAACTGCCCGGCCCGCGGCCTGCACACGGGCAGCGCCTGCACGGAGATGCGCAACGCATGACGTCCCCCACTCCCCTGGAAGTGTACCCCATTACCGGTCTGCCCGAGGTGCTGCCCGGCGACGACCTGACCGCGCACCTGGTCACGGCGCTGCGCCGCGGCGAGTTGCCACCCCGCGACGGCGACGTGCTGGTGGTGGCGCAAAAGGTGGTCTCCAAGTCCGAAAACGCCCGCGTGGAACTGAAGACCATCGAGCCCACGCCGTTTGCCCGGCAATGGGCCGAGACGTGGGACCGCGATCCGCGGGCGGTGGAGCTGGTGCTGCGCGAGAGCAAGCGCATCGTGCGCATGGCGCGGGGACTGATCGTCTGCGAGACGCACCACGGCTTCGTCTGCGCCAATGCGGGCCTGGACCAGTCCAACACGGGCAAGGGCGAGGTGGCCCTGCTGCTGCCGCGCGACCCCGACCGCTCCGCGCGCACTCTGCGCGAGGGCCTGCGCAAGGCCTTCGCGGCGGACGTGGCGGTGATCGTGGCCGACACCTTCGGGCGACCCTGGCGCGTGGGGCTGACCCAGGTGGCCCTGGGCGTGGCGGGGCTGGTGCCCGTGGAGGATTTCATCGACAAGCTGGACAACGACGGCCGGCGGCTGCACATGACCACCATCGCCCAGGCCGACCAGTTGGCCTGCGCCGCCGACCTGGTCTGCGGCAAGCTCAAGCGCGTGCCCGCGGCCCTGATCCGCAATTACGACGGCCCCCGCGGCGAGGGCTCGGGCCAGGAGCTGCTGCGCGACCCCAACCTGGACCTCTTTCGCTAACAGCACCCGGCTGCAATCGAGCAAGTCTTTTTTGATTTTCCCCGTACAGGGGGTGTGGGGGCATGAATTCCCCCACATGGCTTATTGCTTTTGGAAGATGTCGGCACGTCCGGCTGTGCCGTGCGGCGGTTTGCAAAGGGCGTCGATTGATCTATCCTGCCCGCCACGGGCCGTGCCGCCCGTCCCATGGAACGAACTTCGCGCCCGATCCGCCCATGACCCCCGATCTGCTGCACATCGCCGAGCAGGGCGCGCTGACCCGCGAGCAGGCCTATGCCCTGATCGCCGCGGAGGGCGTGCCGCTGATCGAGCTGCTGCACGCGGCGGCGTCCCTGCGCGATGCGCACAAGGGCCGGCAGGTGACCTATTCGCGCAAGGTGTTCATCCCGCTGACCACGCTGTGCCGCGACGACTGCGGCTACTGCACCTTCAAGCACGATCCGGGTCATCCCGGCGCCAGGACGCTCTCCCCGGACGAGGTGCTGGACATCGCCGAGCGGGGGCGGGCCATGGGCTGCAAGGAGGCGCTGTTCAGCCTGGGCGACAAGCCCGAGCTGCGCTTTGCCGAAGCGCGCGCCGAGCTGCTGCGCTACGGCCACAGCACCATCGCCGGGTACCTGGCGCAAATGTGCCGCGCGGTGCTGGAGCAGACGGGCCTGCTGCCCCATGCCAACCCGGGCACGCTGAGCCGGGCCGAGATTGCCGCGTTGCGCGAGACCAACGGCAGCATGGGCATCATGCTGGAAAATCTCACCCCGCGCCTGCGGGAGCCGGGCATGGCCCACGAGCACGCCCCGGACAAGACGCCCGGCGCGCGCATGGCCGTGCTGCGCTTCGCGGGGGAACTGCGCTTTCCCTTCACCACCGGACTGCTGATCGGCATCGGCGAGACGCCGCGCGAGCGCGTGGACACGCTGTTCGCCATCAAGGACGTACACGCCAGATACGGGCACATCCAGGAGGTG
>JACQHH010000217.1 GCA_016199125.1 Candidatus Lambdaproteobacteria bacterium | reverse complement strand
GGATGGTAGCCCACGATGGAATTGAACAGCGTGGTCTTGCCCGAGCCGTTGGGCCCGATCAGGCCCACGATGGCGCCCTCGGGCACGCTCAGCGACACATTCTCGTTGGCCACCACGCCGCCGAAATGCTTGGTGGCGCCGCACACCCGCAGCACGTCGCTCATGGGACCGCCTCCGCATCGCCCTCGGCGGCCCCCGGCGCGCCCACGGGGACGTTGCCGAACAGCGCGGGCCAGCGCGTGCGCAGCCAGCCCGTGATGCCCTGCGGAAAGAACACCACGATCACCACGATCAGCAGGCCCAGCGCCACGCGCTGCCAGCCCAGCAGATAGGTCCAGAACAGCTCCTGGGTGACGTGGAACACGACGGCGCCGATCGCCGGGCCCCAGATGCTCACCGAGCCGCCCAGAATGGCCATGAGCACCATCCACACCCCGAAGGTGGAGGCGGCAAAGGCCACGTCGCGCGGGTCGATGAAGCCGATCAGATTGCCCACACCCGCCCCAGAGAGCCCCAGGAAAAAGGCTGAGACGCACCACGCGGCGATCTTGTAGCGCGTGGTGTGGATGCCCATGGCCTCGGCCTTGTCCTCGTTGTCGCGGATGGCGCGGATGCCCAGCCCGAACTGCCGTGAGTAGAGCCAGCGTAGCGTCAGGAACGCCGCCGCGGCCAAAGCCAGGAACAGGTAGTAGTAGACCAGGTTGCGCTCGTCGATTTCCCCCGGAAACACCGGCGTGACCAGGCCCGACCCGGCCCCGATGAAATCGAACCCCGCGGCCAGCTCGCCCGCGGCAATGCCCAGACCCAGGGTGCAGATGGCGAAATAGTGCCCGCGCAGCCCCAGGATGGCCGCCCCCAGCACCGCGGCGGCGCCCACGGCCAGCACGGCGGCCGCCAGCATGCCCACGGCGAGCCCCGGCGCATAGCCCAGCCCCCAGTCGCGCTGCACCACCGCGCAGGCATAGGCGCCGATGCCGAAGAACACGATGTTGCCGAAGGAGTTGTAGCCCATCTGCCCGCCCAGCAGATCCCAGGTGAGGGCGAAGAGCACCATCACCCACAAGAAGGCGAGCTGCGTGACGTAATTGGAGAACACCAACGGCGCCGTCAGGGACGCCACCAGCAGCACCAGGTAGGCCGCGGGTCGGATACGGGCTGCCGATTTCAAGCGCGCTGCCTCCATGGCGGCACCGGCGCGGGGCGCCGGGCCGCAGGGTTCCAGGGAGTCCCGCTGCGGGGAGGTCAAGGCGCGGGTCGCAACCCGCCCGTCATTTCAGCACCATGCGCCGGCGCGCCAGGCGGTGGTTGCGCCAGACGAGAATCACCACCAGCAGCAGGAAGATGAAGGCCGCCTGAAACTCGGCCCCCAGGATGAAGCCCGCGTAGTTTTCCGCGATGCCCAGGCCCAGGCCGGCCCACAATACGGCCATCAGATTGCCCAACCCGGCCACCACGACGATCATGAACGAACGCACCGTGTAGGGCAGTCCCAGGAAGGGATGCGTGAACCAGGTCATCACCACCAGCCCGCCCGCGGCGCCGCAGATGGCCGCATTGATGGCATACGTGGCCGCATACACGCGATCCGTGTCCACGCCCAGGATGCGCGCGGCCCGCGAATTCTGCGACGTGGCCCGAATGGCCTGGCCCAGCCGCGAGAACTTGAGGAACAGAAACAGCCCGGCCCCCAGCAGCAGGGCGGCGAAAAAGGCGATCACCTTGATCCAGCCCACCACCAGATTGCCCCCGAACAGCGCCACACTGCCCAGGTCCGCGCTGACCGTGCGCACGTCGGCGCCGAAGAGCTGGTTGGCCAGTTGCTGCAGCAGGATGCTGATGCCGAAGGTGGCCAGGATGGAGATGAACAGATCCCCGTCCACGATGCGGAAAATAATGAGCCGATAGATGATCCAGCCCAGCACGAACAGCGCCACGGCCGAGGCGGGCACCCCGAGCAGCAGCGGATGATATCCGGCTTGTGCCACGAACAGCGTGACGAAGCCGCCCAGCATCACGAATTCGCCCTGGGCGATGTTGATGATGTTCATCACGCCCCACACCAGCGCCATGCCGTAGGCCGCCAGCGCGAACAGGGCTCCGATGAGCACTCCGTCCACGGCCAGTTGCAGCATCAGCCACGGGGCGGAGAGCAGAATGCCGATACTATCCATGGATCGCTCCGCCCCGTCCGCTCAGGCGAACGGGGCACGGGCCGGCGTCGGGTCTACTGCGGCATGGGGTGCATGAATTTGGCGCTGGCCCATTTGGTCGGGGCCACCACCTTGTACTCGGAATTCTGGATCTGATACAGCACCATGGGTTTGGCGATGTTCTTGCCCGTGCTGTCGAACTTGACGTTGCCGTAGAAGGTCTGCATGTCCGTCCCGGCCACCGCATTGCGCACCGCCTCGGTGTCCAGCGACCCCGCGCGGGAGAGCGCGTCCACGAACACCAGCACCGCCGCGGTGGATTCGGCGGCCTGGTAGGGAGGCAGATAGCCGAAGCGCTTGTTGAAATCGCGGGCATAGTCGGCCGCGCTGCCGAACCATTTGTCGGCGTAGCTCAGGCTGCTGTCCCACTGCGAGGCGCACAGGATGCCTTCAGCGTCCTTGCCCAGGGTCTCGGCGATCTTGGCCGAATCGCAGTGCGTCATGGCCAGCATGGGCACATAGACCCGCATCTCCTTGGTCTGCCGCGTGACCAGCGTGGCGCCCTTGGCATGGCCGGACACCACCAGCAGGTCCGGCTTCAACGCGCGCACCTTGTTCAGCGTGGCGGACATGTCGTTGAGCTCCGTCGGCAGCTTGTCGTCGATGATCACCTGCATGCCCAGACGCTTGGCATCGTCCAGCACGCCGGCCCGCACGTCCTGGGAGAAGGGGTCGTTCTCGAAGGCGAAGACCACCTTGAGCGACTTGGGATCGCGACCGTCCTTCTGGGCCTGCTCGGCGGCCAGGTCCATGGCGGAGGAGAGATACTGGTCGGACGTGGAGAGCACCGCGAAGATATAGCGATAGCCCTCCGTGAACAGCTCGCGTGCCGCGCCGTTCCCTTCGACCATGGGAATGCGGTACTTCTCCGTCACCGGTGCGATGGACTTGGTGAGACCGGAGCTGTAGGGGCCCAGCACGAACTTCACGCCGTCCTGGTTGATCAGGCGTTCCACCAGTTGCGCGCCGCGGGCGGGCGTGGACTCGTCGTCGTAGAACTTGACGGCGATGTCGTATTTCTTGCCGGCCACCATCACCCCGCCCTTCGCGTTGACGCGTTCCACGGCAAGGTCATATCCATCGCGGGTGTTGGCGCCGTTGGTGGAATACTTGCCCGTGATTGAAATGGCGGCACCAAAGGTGATCGTATCGGCACGCACGCTCGCGGGCGGGCCCACGGTCAGGCCGAGCACCAGCGCCAATGTGGCAGCGGCGAACAGACCAGCAGCAGATCGTATCCGTTTCACGGCGGATTTCTCCTCGCAAATGTCTGGTTTCCCGGAAGTCCTTATACATCCCCGCCCTGTTTATAGCCGCAATCCCGTTCGGCTGGCAAGGTGCGTCTCCGGGGCTGACAAAGCGCCGGCGGCCGGGTTAGGCTACCTCAGCGATGGGCCGGGCCGGAAGACTTGCCGCGCCGCGGACGGGCTGAGCCAGGGAGTGGATGCGCGATGAAATGGCTGCTGGGGATCGTGGCGGTGATGGTCATCATGCACTACTTTGTCCGGCGCGCCGGGCACGCCGCCCAGGCCGAGGGCGATGCAAGGCGCCGGCGGCAGCTCGACCCGCCCCGGCGCTGACGCCCCGCGTCCGGCGCTCTCCGCCGGCGCTGCTTCCGCGCATTCAAGTCGTTGAGATTCCAACCATTTTACAGGAGGCGCTGCATGCAGATCACCCGCGTCAACCCCGGTCCGCGCATGAGCCGGGCGGTGGTGCACGGCGATACGGTCTATCTGTGCGGTCACGTGGCCAAGGACACCAACGCGGACACCGAGGGCCAGACCCGCGACGTCCTGGCGCAGGTCGAAGCACTGCTGCGGGAGGCGGGCAGCGACAAGAGCAAGGTGCTCGCGGCCACCGTGTACATGCTGGACATTCGCGAATTCAATGCCATGAACACGGCCTGGGACGCTTGGGTGGACCCCACCAATCCCCCAGCCCGCACCACCGTGGAAGCGCGGCTGGCCCGGCCGGGCATCCGCGTGGAGATCACCGTGACCGCGGCCCGCTAGTTCCGCAGCCGCGGCCCGCCGGTCACTTTGCGTGCGGGCCGGGGAACCGCGCGGCGCCGGCTCAGGGTTTGCGGGCCCGCGGGTGGGCCAGGCGGAACAGCGCCACCACGTCCCGCGCGGCAGGGGGCTCATAGCGGTCCAGGCGCCCCAGGCGCTTGGCGCGCAGCAGGCGCTGCAGGGAGCGCACGTCGCCGCCACGCTCGCGGAAGTGCAACGCGGCCAGTTGCCGCAGGTGGCGCAGGCCGCCGTTCAGGCCCACCCCCGTCATGGCCTCCGTGGCGGCCCGTGCCAGGCGGACGGGTTTGACGGCGCGGCCCCGCTCGTCGATCCAGAAGGGCGCATCGGCCCGGCCCTGGGCGATGCGCCGGCGTTGCCGCAGATAGTCGCGCAGCCGGCGTAGCCCCCCCGGCGAGGCCTGCAGCGCCAGCGTCTGCTCCTCCAGCGCGATGTGCACCAGTCCCCCCCGCGCGCCCACGCGCAGCTCCCGCACGGCATAGATCTGGCTCGGCCGCAGGGCCAGCCCGTAGCCCAGCTCCAGCACGGCCAGCAGCCGGCACTGGGCCAGGGTGACCGGCGCCACATCGAACAGGCGCAGCACGGCCGCCTCGTCGCCCTGCGGCGGCTCGGCGTCGGCGGGCGGCACATCGGGTTGCAGCGTGCGCAGGGGATTGCGCGTGACGAGTCCCTGGCGCTGGAGGTAGGCGAAGAAGCTGCGCAGGGCCGTGACCTGGCGCGCAATGGAGGCGGGCCGCCAGCCGCGCTCGCGCCGCAGGTAGGTCAGGTACACCTCCACGGACCGCTTGTCGATGCGCTCCAGCGTCCACCCCGGCGGCAGCAGCAGCGCCTCCGGCCGCGCCGCGCAGAGGGCCAGAAAGGCCGTCACCGCGCGGCGATAGCCCTGCCGGGTGGCCGCCGCAATCCCTTTTTCCGCTTGCAAATACCGCGCATATTCGTTAACAATCTCACTAGGCACGCTGTACTCCACAGACGCTTTCTCGGTTCAACGAAGGCCCCCGCGAGGGAGTCTTCCAGAGGATTCGCTCACCACCGATCGAGTGGCACGGCATGCCATTCGGTTCTGTTGATAAATTGAACGTTCTCAAACGTGGGATCGTCTTCCACCGCATTCGCATCGCGAAGCGTGGGGTCGTCGTTCGTCCCGCATCACGGGACGGGTCGAGCGGCGCAGGATGCAGAAGCTAAGCGCTGCCGACACATCAGGGGAGCCTCAACATTGAAGAAAATCGAAGCGATCATCAAACCGTTCAAGCT
>JACQHH010000207.1 GCA_016199125.1 Candidatus Lambdaproteobacteria bacterium | reverse complement strand
GGCCAAGGACATCATCATCAGCGGGGGCGAGAATATCTCCACCATCGAGGTGGAAAACGTGCTGGCGGCCCACCCGGACATCGCCGAAGCGGCGGTGGTCTCCCGCCCGGACGACAAGTGGGGCGAGGTGCCCGTGGCGTTCGTGGGGCTCAAGCCCGGGCGGCAGCTCACGTCCCGGCAGGTGATCGACTTCTGCCGTGAGCGCATGGCCCACTACAAGTGCCCCAAGGACGTGGTGTTCGAGCCCCTGCCGCGCACCTCCACCGGCAAAGTGCAGAAGTTCGCGCTGCGCGAGCGCATGTGGGAAGGCCAAGCCTCCCGGGTCAAGGGCAATTGAGCGCCGTACGCGATAACCGGCTGCTGCTGGGCGGGATCGAGGCCGAGGCCTTGGCCCGCGAATTCGGTACGCCGCTCTACGTCTACGAGGAGGAGGTGATCCGCCGGCAGGCACGGCTGCTGCGCGAGAGCTTCGCCGAGGTGGCCCCGGAGTTCCACTTCGCCCTCAAGGCCAATTTCAATCCCGCCCTGCTGGCCATTCTGCGCGACGAAGGCTACGGCATCGACGCGGTCTCCCCCTTCGAGGTGCAGCTTGCGCTGGCCGTGGGTTTTGCGCCGCGGCAGGTGCTCTTCACGGGCAACAACACCGACGAGCGCGACCTGCGCTACTGCCTGGAGCAGGGCGTGCCGGTGAACGTGGGCTCGCTGGTGGAGCTGGAGCGCTACGGGCGGCTCAATCCGGGCGGGGCCGTGTCCATCCGCATCAACCCCGACGTGGGCGCCGGCCACCATCGCCACGTCATTACCGGAGGCCCCCATTCCAAATTCGGCATCTACTTCACCGAGCGCGAGCGCGTGCTGACGCTGCTGGCGGAGCACCGGCTGACGCTCAGCGGCGTGCATTCCCACATCGGCACGGGCATCCTGCAAACCGCGCTGATGCTGGAGGCCATGGAGATCATCCTGCGCACCGCCCGCGCGTTCCGCGACTTGCAGTTCGTCGATTTCGGCGGTGGCTTTGGCGTGCCCTACCGTCCCGAGCAGGCCCCGCTGCCCCTGGCGGAGCTGGGGCGGGAGATGGCGCGGCGCTTCAAGTCCTTCTGCGCGGACTACGGGCGGCCGCTGCGCATGAAGCTGGAGCCGGGGCGCTTCGTGGTGGCCCAGTCCGGCACGTTGTTGGCGCGCGTGACGAACATTTCATCCACGCCCGCGCACCGCTTCGTGGGCACCGATTCGGGCTTCAATCATCTCATCCGCCCGGTGCTCTACGGGGCCTATCATGAGGTGGTGAACGCCTCGGCCGTGGAAGGGACGCTGGAAAACGTGGCGGTGGCGGGCAACATCTGCGAATCGGGCGACGTGTTCACCCATGCCGACGACGGCATCGCCGACCGTCCTCTCAGCGCCCCGCAGGTGGGCCACCTGCTGGCCTTCCGCGATGCGGGCGCCTACGGCATGGTGCTCTCCTCCCAATACAACATGCGCCCCCGGCCGGCCGAGGTGCTGGTAGCCGGCGGGCGCGCGCGGCTCATCCGCCGCCGCGAGACCTTCGCGGATCTGGTGCGCAACTTTCCCGACCTGGACGCACTCTAGCCCGCCGCGATGGACGTCCGCGCCGCGCGCGTGCTAAGGGGAGGCCAATCCCGGCGCCGGTACACGTCGGCCCATCCCCGGACCCCCCTGCGGAGCCTTCGCCATGTTCAAGATCACCTATTGCCTGCGGCGCTTGCCCAACGTCTCCCGCGAGGAATTTCACCGCTATTGGCGCGAGGTGCACGGGCCCATGGTGGTGCAGTACAAGGACCTGCTCAACGTGCGGCGCTACGTGCAGAATCATGCCCCGCCCCGTGGCACGTGGCCCCGGCTGGACAAGATCAGCGGCACCAACGATCCGTTCGAGGGCACGGCGGAACTGTGGTACGACAGCGCGGAATCCTACCTGGCGCCGCTGAACACGCCCGAGGGCATGGCCGCCGCCCAGAAGCTGGCGGAAGATGGGCGCGTGATTATCGACATGGCGCGCTCCCTGGTCATCTCGGGCGAGGACGAACCGTTCATCGGGTAGCGCGGCAACGGCACGCCGGCCGCGGTGCTGCGCGCAGCCCAACCTTCACGCCCCCGCGGCCCTAGCCCAAGGGATGGGAGGTGGTCTGCACCGCGCGCACGATGGGGGCGATGCGGCGCATGGCCTGCACGCGGTTGAGTGCGTAGAGGTGAATGCCGCTCACGCCCTCGGCCAGCAGGCCCAGCACCTGACGCTGCGCATATTCGACGCCGTAGGCCGTGACCGAATCCGGATCGTTGGCGTAGCGCTCCAGGCCCTCCAGCAGCCGCCGCGGCACCTCGACCTTGCACGTGGCCGCGAAGCCCGTGATCTGCTTGACGGAGACGGCCGGCAAGATGCCCGCCGAAACGGGTACGGTGACGCCCGCCCGCGCCAGATCGTCGCGCCAGCGCAGGAAGCGCGCGTTGTCCAGGAAGAACTGGGAGACCACGAAGTCCGCACCGGCGCGCACCTTTTCCACCAGGTGTTGCAGATCGCTGGCGTAGTCGGGCGCTTCCGCGTGACCCTCGGGGTAACCCGCCACGCCGATACCGAAGTCCCCCACCTCCACGATGGCCCGCACCAGCTCGATGGCGTAGCGGAAGCCGTCCGGGTGCGGCGTAAAGCCCTGAGCGCACCGGGGCGGATCGCCGCGCAGCGCCATGATGTTGCTCACGCCCCGCTGCTTCAGGTCGCCCAGCAGCGTGCGGATTTCGCCGCGCGTGTGGGCCACGCAGGTGAGGTGGGCCATGGCCTCGATGCCGAATTCCTGCAACAGAGTGGCGCAGATCTCCAGCGTGTAACGCTGCGTGCTGCCCCCGGCGCCATACGTGACCGACATGAAATCGGGCTTGTGATCGCGCACTTCCGAAAGCTTGGCCTTGAGCGCCGCAAGGCCCTCGGGGGTCTTGGGCGGAAACAGCTCGATGGAAAACACCGGCCGGCTGGGCAGATACAGGTTGCGAATGCGCATGAACGGATTCCTGGCCGGCTCAAGAAGGCTTCGTCACGACGGCGTAGGGGCAGATTATAGGGGCCGGCCGGGCCGGTGGCAAATTGCCCCGCCACGATGTGGGGGCGCGAGCCTGTTGCGGAAGGATTGATTTTCCTTTGCCCGAGGTTCTTTTTCCGTTATCACTTGAAGGAACATGACGGGGCAGGGAGCGCCCCAGTGCTGATCCAAGGATGGAGCAAGCCATGTCTGGCCAGCGTCTGGCCGCGTCGCTGGCGCTTCTGCTGTTGTGGAGCGCCGGCGCCACCACCTTTGCCGCCGACATCGCCAAATTCGGTGACCCTGCCGCGCCCATGACCGTGTTCTGGGCCAAGGGGCAGCTCATCGTCGGCGTCCTGCCCGAACCCAACGAAGGCTACATCCAGCTCGCCGCGCGTCTGCTGGAGCATGCCGAGGACTACCAGGACGTGCTGGCGCTCAACGCCAACCGCGCGCCCATGCGCGGGGTGCACGTGTGGGTGCCCCTGGTGCGCGTCAAGCTGGCCCTGCGCGGCGACGCCCTGCGGGCCCTGTATCCCGAGGACGACCTGACCGAGCGCGGCTGGTCGCACCGGGTGAACGATCCCCTGGAGACCCTGATCCAGCTCACCGAGGCCTACACCGGTTCCAAGGCGCGCTTCAAGGAGCTGGCGCGGCTGAACGCCCTGCGCAATCCGGACGTGCTGCGCCTGGGCACCGAGATCGTGGTTCCGCTGCAGTGGATTCCCGAGGAGCTGGGCTTCCGGCCGCTGGGGTTGCAGCCGCCGCTGAAACTGACCAAGGACCCCGCCAGCGGGCAGAACTACGCCCTATACACCGTGCAGCCCGGCGACACGCTGTACTCGCTGCTGCTGCGCTTCACCGACCGCGAGCGCGCGGACGAGGTGCGGCGCATGTCGGAGCTGTTGGTGAGCCTCAACGGGCTCCCCAGCGAAATGCGCCTGCCCGTGGGCCGCACCCTGCGCATTCCCGTCGGCTGGCTGAGCGAGGAATACCTAGTGCAAAAGCGCGCGCCGGGCCGGGCCGAGCGCCCGCCCGTGGCGGTCAAGCGCCCGCCCCCCAGCGGCGGCATCCTGCACGTGATCGTCGACCCCGGCCACGGCGGCGTGGATTCAGGCGCGGTGTACGGGTCTCGGCACGGCGAGCGGATCTACGAGCACGAGGTGGTTTACGACATTGCCCTGCGCGCGATGGGCTACCTTCAGGCGCGGAAGTACGCGGTGTATCCCACCCTGCTCGATCCGCGGCACCCCGACCCGGTGCGCAAGTTGACCATGGCCAATCTGGGCGACGAGGCCGTGCAGGTGAATCCGCCCTACAAGGTCACCAGTGCGCGCGTGGGCGTGAACATGCGCGTCTACCTGGTCGATGCGCTCTTCCGCAAGCTCACCCGGCGCAAGGGCGTGGCGCCGGAGGACATTCTGCTGATCAGTATCCACGGCGATGCGCTGGTGCCCACGCTGCGCGGCGCCATGGCCTACTATCCCGATCATCGCCTGCGGGTGAGCGAGTTCGCCCCGCGCGGCCGCGTGTACCGTCAGCGGCGGGAGGCGGTGCCACTGCTGATCCGCTTCGACCGCGCCGAGATGCGCACTGCCATGGACCTCAGCGCCGAATTTGCCCAGGACATCCTGGATGGACTGGAGCGGCAGGGGGTGCCCGTGAGCCGGCGCAAACCCGTGCGCTCGTTCTACTACCGCAACGGCGAGCGTACGCTGCCCGCCGTTTTGCGCTACAGTCGCGTGCCCACCTCCGTGCTGCTGGAGGTGGCCAACCTGAACAACGCCGCCGACCGCCGCGCGCTGCTGGACCACCGCAACCGCGACCGCATCGCGCGGGGCATTGTCGACGCGGTGGACCGCTACCGCGACCGCCGCGGCACCGTGGCCGCCCGCCTGGGAGGGGGCTGAGCGGCGGCGCGCGCCACCATGCGGCGCCCGGCCCGGCGCAACGCGCCTTGTCTCCCCCGGCGCTTCGTGTGAGGATACGGAGAGACCCGTCCGTCGCGGTCCCGCGATACCCCTGCACACTTCCGGCATGGACTTGCAGCTCTTCAATACGCTCAGCCGGCGCAAGGAGCGCTTTGTGCCCCTGCGCCCGGGGCACGTCGGCATCTACACCTGCGGGCCCACGGTGTATGGCCCGGCGCACATCGGCAACTTGCGCAGCTACATCTTCCCGGACATTCTCAAGAAGACCCTGCGGCGCCTGGGCTACCAGGTGCGGCACGTGATCAACATCACCGACGTGGGGCACCTGACCTCGAACGAGGACACGGGAGAGGACAAGATGGAGCGCGCGGCCCGGCAGAGCGCCCGCTCGGCCTGGGACATCGCCGCGGAATTCACCCGCCGTTACCTGGCCGACCTGGCGCGGCTCAACGTCGAGCCTCCCGATGTGATGCCGCGGGCCACCGACCATATCGCCGAGCAGATCGCGCACATCCGGACGTTGGAGGCCAAGGGCTTCACGTACCGCACGGAGGACGGTATCTATTTCGATACCACGCACTTCGAACGCTATGGGCGCATGGCGCGCCTGCACGCCGGGGGTCTGCAGGAGGGCAGCCGGGTGGAGATGGGCACCAAGCGGCACAAGACCGATTTTGCCCTGTGGAAGTTCAGTCCCCCCGACGTGAAGCGGCAGATGGAATGGGACAGTCCCTGGGGCCGCGGCTTTCCCGGCTGGCACATCGAGTGCTCGGCCATGTCCATGAAGTACCTGGGCGACGAGTTCGACATCCATACCGGCGGCAGCGATCACATCCCCGTGCATCACACCAACGAGATCGCCCAGTCCGAAGCGGCCACGGGGCGGCCCTTCGTGCACTACTGGCTGCATGGGGAGCACCTGGTGCTGGGCGAGGACGAGCGCATGGGCAAGTCCGAGGGCAACCTGGTGCTGCTGGACGATCTGGTGGCCCAGGGCTACGAGCCGCTCTCCTTCCGCTACCTGGCGCTGAACAACCACTATCGCAAGTACCTGCAGTTCTCCTGGCAGGCGTTGAAAGCCGCGGACACGGCGCTGATGGGCCTGCGCAGGCTGCTGGCTGAGACGGGCCTGCCCGCGCCTGAGTCCCCTCCACCGGCGGAGCGGGAAGCCTCGGCGCCGGGCTGGCGGTTGTTGGCCGAGCTGGCGGACGACCTGAACACGCCCAAGGCGCTGGCCACGCTGTGGACCGTGCTGCGCGACGGCGCCATGCCGGCCGCGGACAAGGTGGCCCTGGCGGCGGCGGCCGACGCCGTGCTCTCCCTGAACCTGTTCGATGCGTCGCGCCTCGATGCGGCTCGCGAGGTGCCGCCGGAAATCCAGGCCCTGGCTCAGGCCCGCTGGAACGCCCGCGGCGCCCGCGACTTTGCCGAGGCGGATCGCCTGCGCGACGAAATTCGGAAGGCCGGCTACGTGGTGCGCGACGGCAAGGACGGCTTCGAGGTGGTCAAGGCGTGAAGCGGGGACTGCCGTGGGCGCTGCGGACTTCGGTCGGGGACAGCCGCGACATGGGCTGCGCGTCGTGAGGGGCGGCGGGCACCAGGCCTAGCTCTGGCGAGCAGCCGAGGCCCATTCGGCGCCCAGAAACTCGCGCAGACCCTCCACGGCGCCCGGGATGAGGGGCTTGAGGCGCGAGATCTGCTCGGGCGTCACCCAGCGGTACTCCGCCACCTCCGCAGCGTTGACGTCGATCTGGGACACGTTGTCCACCTCCACTTCCACCCAGAACAGGCGATATTCCCCGCGCAGGCTGGTGCTGGTGCCCATCAGGCGCACCTCGCGGCCCTGCAGGGCCAGCTCTTCGGCCAGCTCGCGCACGGCGCATTGACCGGGCGATTCGCCCACCTCGAACGCGCCGCCGGGCAGTCCCCACACGCCGGGCGCGCGGTCCAGGTGGTCCGCGCGGCGGATCATCAGCAGGCGCCCCTTGTTGCGCACCACGGCCAGCGCGCCCTTGGGCTTGTCCAGCGTGCGCGTGAGGCGGATCTCGCCGGTCTGCTCGTCGCGCAACTGGATGCTCTTCAAGTGATTGTACTTCTTCACCAGGCGTTGCAGGTCGAAGTGGCGCGAGTCGATGGGCGGCAGGCTGGGCAGGGTGAATTCCTCGAAGTCGTCCTTGATCAGCAGGCGGTCGAATTGGGATTGCAGCTCTCCGGCGAAGGCCGCCACCACCGACGTTTCCTGCTGCAGGGCCCGCTTCATTCGGCTGGAGCGCAGCACCTTGCGGCACAAGTTGAACAGGCTGTTGACCAACGTCAGGTATTCCACATCGGTGATGTGGTGGCCGTCCAGAGGATGGGCGGCCCAGCGATCCAGGATCAGCAGCAGGTGCCGCACGTCCTGGCGCAGGTAGTCGGTCACGTGGGTGGGAATCCCGTTGCCGCGCTGATGGTTCTGCATGATGTGCGTCAGCAGGTAGCTCACCTTCTTGGAGGTCAGCGACGAACCACGTTCGATGCCGAAGATCTTCTCCAGCTTTTTCAGGGAGATGTGGTTGTTGTGGGTGCGGCGGTAAAATTCGCGCTTGAGGTCGAGCTGCACGAACTGGGTGATGACGGAATCTTCCGGGGCCTGGATGTCCAGGCGCTCCAGGCGCTCGTTGATCCAGGGAATGTCATTGTCCAGGCCCGAGAAGCTGAGCAGCTTGGGGCGTTCGTGCCGGGCGGCGAATTTGGCCAGCTCGTCCAGGAACCACTGGATCAGCTCGCGCTCTTCGGTGACCTTGGTGGTGGAGCCGATCGTGACGTGAATGTTGGCGGCGGTGGGGTCGTAGCACCCGATGCCGATCATGCAGATGACGCCTTTGCGATCTGAAAATGAATTGGCCATTTCCAGATCGAAACCCAGCACCTCTCCGGAGACTTCCTCCAGTTCGGTGCGGTCGGACCAGGTCTGTACTTCCATCAGGGCACGTCAATGCGAGTGCCGGCGCGCACGCTCCTCACCAGATGGGCCTAGGCCCGCAATCCGAGACGTGTGTTGGCTGCGACAGGTTATCGGGACGTCCAAGCATGGTTCACCATGGCACGTTTTGCGCGATGCGCGCAATGCAGGGCCGGCGATACCGCGCGGCATGGCGCATGCGGGTTCCATGGTGCGGCAGGGGGCGCCGCGCGCTTGGAACAGCGGCCTCGATGCTCTAAGATGCAAGTATGATTCACGATCCCGGCGTGTGCGGCCACCTGTGGTGAGCGGGGCGCGCGGGGCCGGCATGTTCCATCAGACCGAGAATGCCATGACGATCATTGACGCCAATCCGGTGCAGACCATTGTAGCGACCGACGCCAATTTCCAGGCGCTGGTGCTGGAGAAATCCCACGAGATTCCCATGCTGGTCGACTTCTGGGCGCCCTGGTGCGGGCCCTGCAAGGTGATCAGCCCGGTACTGGAAAAGCTGGCGCATGAATACGGCGGGCGCTTCCAGTTGGTCAAGGTCAACATGGACGAGAATCCCATGCTGGCCCAGGCGCTGCGCATCCAGAGCATTCCCAACGTCAAGCTGATCATCAACGGGGCGCTGCAGGATGAGTTTGCCGGGGCCTACCCGGAGCCGGAGGTGCGGCGTTTTCTGGATCGCAACCTGCCTACGGCGGCGGATCAGGCGGCCGTTTCGGGCCTGCACGAAATGGCCAGCGGCGACCAGCAGGCGGCCATGGCGCGTTTCCGGGAAGTGTTGAAGGGCGATCCGCGCAACGCGGCGGCGCTGGTGGGCCTGGGACATTGCCACATCGCCGCGGGCGACGTGGACGAGGCCCGGCAGCTTGCCGCGCAGGTGGACGAGTCGGCGCTGGACCGCCTGCCTGAGCGCAAGCAGGTGGAGGCGCAACTGGCGGTGCTGCGCGGCAAGATACTGCTCGCCGAGCATGCCGGAGACATGGAGGCCATGAAAGCCCGGGTCACGGCCGACCCGAACGACCTGGAGGCTCGCTGCGCGCTGGCCAGCAGCCTGGCCTTGCAGGGGCACTACGCGCCGGCCCTGGAGCAATTCCTGCAGATCGTGCAGAAGAACCGCAAGTTCCGCGAAGACATCGGGCGGCGCGGCATGCTGGCCGTGTTCAACCTGCTGCCCGCGGATTCGCCCCTGCTGGGGGAATACCGCAAGAAGCTCTCCTCGTACCTCTTTTCCTGATCCTCCCTGTGCGCGGCCCGGGAATTGGCTGGGCCGCACTTTCGCGCTGCAAACCGCGACGATCCGGCATGGCCATGCGGGCCGCCGTCGCAGCGCCGCACGCCTGGCCCTATTGATTTGCGGGTGCCGCATTCGATGGCCCGTCGGCTGTCGGCGGGGTACCGGCCCCTGCCGCATCCGTTCCCGCGGCCCCGCTCGCGCCGCTTGCCGCGGCCTCTTCTGACGGCACAGCGAGCGAGGGATTTTCGCCTGATCCGGACGGGGCCTCGCCCGAGGACTCGGGTTGCGCCGGGGTGGCAGCGGGCTCGCCCGAGGACTCGGGTTGCGCCGGGGCGGCAGCAGGTTCGCCTGCTGCCTGGGGTGATTCGACACCGGTGGCCGCGGCAGCCGGCCGGTCACGTGGGGTCGTGGGCACCCAGTGGGGCTCACCGGCGGCCGTCCAATATTCGGAGGCCTTGCGCAGATAATCCTCCATGATGGCCCCGCCCACGCGAGCGCCGCTCAGCTCTACATCCACCAGGTTCGCGCCCACCAGGTTGGTACGCGCCAGACTCGTCATGAAGAGATTGCTGCGGGAAAGGTCGGCGCCGGCGAGGTTTGCGTCGCTCAGATCGGCATAGCTGAAATCCAGTCCGCTGAGGGCCGCTCCCCGCAGGTCGATGCGCCGCAGGTCGGCGCCCCGCAGGTCGGTCAACCCCTGGCGGATGGCGGAGGCCAGCGCGTCGGGCGCATAGCGCCCCTGCCTCAGGCCGCGCAGCACCCATGCAGGCGCGTCGCTGGCCCCGGTGAGCAGGGCGTCGAACAGCACCGGCCGCAGCACCTGGGCCCGGGCCAGCTTGATGTCCGGAGCGTCGGCCTCGACCAGCGACGTCTCGTAGAGATAGGCGCCCTGCAGATTTGCGCGGGCCAGGGACGCCTTGTCCAGGTAGGCGCCGGCCAGGTTGGCCTGCAACAGCACCGCGTCGTCCAGCCGCGCCTGCAGCAGGTTGACGCGTGCCATGATCGCGCGGGAAAAGTCGCCCCGGCTCAGGTCGGCCAGGCGTCCGGAGAGTCCGGCCAGGTTGGCCTTGCGGAAGATGCCGCCCTGGGCCACGGCCCGCTCCAGCACGGCCTCCTGCAGATCGGCCCCCGAGAAATTCACCCCCGGCATGGTGGCTCGGGCGAAATCGGCACGCCGGAAGGCGCCCCCGCTGCCGTCGGCCCCGCTCAGATCGGCGTCACGGAACAAGGCGCCGTCGAAGCGGCCGCCCAGTCCCGCCTTGGCCAGATGCGCGCCGCTGAAGTTGGCCCGATCCGCCAGCGCCCCGTGGAAATCCGCGGCGCTCAGCTCGGCCCCGCGGAAGTCCACGTCGCGCACGTCGCTGCCGGCAAAGTTCACCGCGCCCAGCGCCGCACCGGCGAAGCTGCAGTGGCGCAACAGATCCCCCGGCTGCGGCTTGGCGCAGTCGGCGCGGGCCTGTGCCAACCCCGGCAGCGCCACCAAGGCCAGCACCAGCAGTGTCGCCCGGTGCATCCGGCGGACACAGGCGGACTCTGGCCTGTCCACCGGCCGCGACCCGTACCAGCCACTGGTCAACGCGCGCATCGCAGGCACTCCCCAAGCCAATGTCCTGGAAGCGCCGCGGATGCCCGGATGACTCTGCGACTTCGCCGGTTGCCGCTGCACCCAGCATGCAGGCCGGCGGACGTACGCCGCCCGGTGCGATGTGCACGTGGAACGAGAGGGTGACGCTGAATCGGGGTGACAGGTCGGTGCGCTGGCGGACGGCAGGGGACACGGCCCGCTGGGCAGGCCGGGCTCACGCACGCGGGTGCTCGGCGGTCTTTGCCCCGGCTTCCGCCGCGTCGGGCGCGCTGAGCTGCTTCCAGCGCCGCAGCGCGTTCTGCGCCAGGATTTCCTCGCCTTCGTCCTCGTAGAGCTGCGCCAGCTCCACCCAGCGTTCCGGCGTCTCCACGATCTTGGCGGCTTTGAGCATCAGCGAAATGGCGTGGGAACGGCTACCTTTTTCGATCTTTTCGCGAGCCTGCTTCTCGTAGTCGTTGGCCAGGTCGATGAGCTTCTTCTTGGCCTCTTCGTGGTCGGGCACCAGCTTGAGCAGGCGCTTATAGGTGCTGACGACTTTGTCTTCCTTCTTCTGGTTGAAGTACATCACCGCCAGCTTCTCGTACCAGAATGCCTCCTGCTTCTCGAGCGCCATGTTTTCGAACATGGGGATGGCTTCCAGGTACTTGCGCCGTTCATAAAGATCCTTGGCGTAGGCCTCCGCCGTTTCCGTCTCGAATTCCCCCAGCGACTTGGCCAACAGATCCCCCAGGTACACGTAGTACTTGAGCTTCTGGAAGCCCTTGTTCTGCTGGGAGTAGAGCACGCCCAGGTTGAGCACCGTGGTGCGGTCGAAGGGATATTGCTCCAGGTTTTTGAGCAAGACGCCTTCGGCGGATTCGAAGTCCTGCTTGTGGACCATCAGGGCCACGCCCAGGTTGTTGTTGGACATGCGGTTCTGCGGCTCCAGGGCGGTGGATGCGCGCAAGTGCTCGATGGCGTCGTCCCCCTTGCCCGCCAGGTCGTACATGAGACCCAGGTTGTATTGCGCGGCCCAGGAGTTGGGCTCCACCTCCAGGTCCCGCTTCAAGTCGGCGATGAGGCTCTCCATGTATTCGGCGCGGTCCGCCGCCATGCTGTCCTCGCCTGCGTCCTCCTCCTCTTTGCCCTTGCCCGGTTCCTCCTGGTCCAGGGTCTGGTTGTCCAGGGGATAGAACCCCACCCGGTCGCCCTGGAAGTCGTAGCGCCGCGGCTTGGTGTAGGCCTCCACGGCCCGTGTCTGGCTCACCAACTCGTTGTCGGACGTGGTGATGCGGAAAGAGGATGCTGCCAGGTTGTAGCGCGCCTCCACGTACTTGGGCTTGATCTTCAAGGCCATCGTGTACAGCTTCTTGGCCTTGGAATATGAGTGCAGCTTGCGCAGGGAGTTGCCCAGCTTGTTCATCAACTCGGCATTGTCCGGCTGCATCTTGAGCAGCGCAAAGCCCACACTCATGGCCTGCTCGTCCGAGCCTTGATTCGAAAAGACCTGCATCAGCTCAATGGCTTCCTGCAGAAAGGCCCGATTGAGCCCGATCGCTTCCTGCAGGTCCTTGAGGGCACGGTTGTATAACTTGCCGTCAAAATACTTGATGGCACTGTCCCACAGCTCTTTGGCGCGCTTTTCGTCCTTGTCGGCGGACGGTATGAACCTATCCCAAAGGGCCAAGACAACCTCGATGGATGGGTGTGAGCATCTCTCCGGGCACTGGGGCGCGCATAGGCTTGGATGATGCCCGTGGGGCTGCGCGCATGCTCCGTCTCACTATACGAAAACCAGAAATCACTTACAACGATTTACTGTGCCCGCCGCGGTGCGTCCACGACGCGAACCGCCGCGCCCTGGCGCTTGCAGGCCCCGCCCACGCCCGCGCCGGCGCAGCCGTGGGTGGCAGGCAACCCCCTCCGCGACGCCACACGCCGCATGCAGGCATCCACTGTGCCGCCTGGTGATGCGGCAAGCGTTGCATGCGGTCAGCGCCGGTCGTCGCGAACCCGGCGCCGGACTTGAGCAATTCGTCTGGGACGGCATCCGCCAGCGAGCCCTGGGCGGGCCTCTGCAGAGCATTCCGCATTGCGCGGGCCCGCACGGAGGCGTCCGCGGTCTGGTTTTGCGACCGACGAGCGACCGCCGCATCGGGCGCAAATCGCCCGGCAGAGCGCATTTGCGCCCAGGTCCCTGGTCTGCCGGCCCAGCACTCCCGACACGGCACAATACGCCGGCCCATTCCGTCCCGGCCCACGCGGGTGTCACGGGAATTTCTGACGGCTGTTTTCAAAGGAAATAATCCGAAAGATGAACTTTTTTCTGTGGGGAGTCTTGCAATTCGTGGGCGGCCATGAAAGTTAATGTGGGGACTTCGGCGAATGGTGGAGGTGCTCGCAAGCAGGCAGCGCAAGGCGATCACCCACATCCGTAATGGGAAGCACTGCCGCGCGCACCGCTTAACGGGACGTCTGACAGCGCCGCAATCCACGCTGGCCGAAGCTCCGCAACATCCCGGTAATTCCACCCAGACGGGAGTCCGCCGCGCGCTGGGTGGCCAATGATTTAATATTGGAATTATATTGGTTGCACTGATTATGGATTAAATAAATTAAATTCATGCCACATGAGCGTTACACGAACTGGATCGGATGAATGAGCACGCTCCTATTTCCCCTGCCGAGTCACTATGGCCTTGAAGGAGAGGCGGGCCGAACCACCCGGCCCGAAATCGGTGGCGAGCATGATGCGGGAAGCCATCGAACGAAACGGATACAAGGACGTCAAGGAATGTGCGCGCAGCATCAAGGTTCCCTATGATCTGTTCAACAAAGTCGTGGGCGGGCATATTCCCAAGGATGCTCAGCTGATCGAGTACGCCAAGAAGCTCAATATCGATCATCGCGAGCTGATCCTGGCGGCCTACCGGGAAAAAGCGCCGGAGGAAATGAAGCGCTATTTCAACTCGGTGCAGTTGCTGGACAACCACAACAAGGGCGTGCAGGAGCTGAGCGAGCTGATCGATGCGTGCAACGCGGAGCAGTTGGCCGAGTTGCTCAACATCGCGCGCCTGATCCGCTCGACCCCGAAAGAGTACTGCCAGAAAGCCGCAACGTTGCTGGCGCTCTATCACCAGCTTCCGCCGGAAGTGATGCAGCACTTTGATTCGGTGGTGCTGCTCACGCTGCGCAGCGATGACCTGCCGGGGTTGAAGGAATTCCAGAACGCGGCTAAGAAGAGCATTGCACCGCGCAGCGGCCGCCGGCGCCGGCTGCGCTCGTGAGCCGCGGCGGCGCCACCACCCGCCTGCACCGTCGAGCCGCCGGCCCCCCACCACCAGAGAATCAGGAGCGAGCGATGTCCAAGGAACAACTGATGGCCCAGCTGAAAAAAGAGCTGGGCAAGTCCACGGGCCCCAGCAGTTGGATGACCGTGGATCAGAAACGCATCAATCAGTTTGCCGATGCCACGGGCGATCACCAGTGGATTCACGTGGATGTGGAGCGTGCGAAGAAGGAATCGCCTTACAAGTCGCCTATCGCCCACGGCTTCCTGACACTCTCCTTGCTGCCGGTGCTCAACAACGAGGTCTCCGGAGCGTCCTCCAGCTATCCGGGCGTCAAGCTGGGCGTCAACTATGGGCTGAACAAGGTGCGCTTCCCGGCACCGGTCCCGGCTGGATCGCGCGTGCGCGCATCGTCCAAGCTGATCGACGTGTCGGAAATTCCCGGCGGCGTGCAACTGATCCGCGAAGTGACCATCGAGACTGAAGGCCAGAAGAAGCCCTGCTGCGTGGCCGAATCCATCTCCCGCCTGTACTTCGAATAGGAGCAGCCGGCCTGATTGCTCAGCCTGTCGCGCGGGCCTGGCCGCCCGGCATGGGCACCAGCGCCGCGGGCCGTCAACCGCTGTGCCGCGCGCCAAGCTGCACCACGTGGCCCGCAGTTTGATTGACAGCCGGCGGCGCAATTCCTTATCATTTTGCAGGCTGTGGAGGCGCCTCGGCGCCACCACGGCCACAGGGAGGGGTGGGTGAGTGGTTGAAACCGGCGGTCTTGAAAACCGCTGAACTTGCAAGAGTTCCGGGGGTTCGAATCCCTCCCCCTCTGCCACTCTGGACGCGCGCAGGCGCACCCCTGCATGGCATCCCTGCAGTTCCATCCATCGGCTCGGAGAGGTGACTGAGAGGCCGAAAGTGGCAGATTGCTAATCTGTTGAGTGGATAACATCTGCTCCGCGGGTTCGAATCCCGCCCTCTCCGCTGAGAAGTCCTGGGGGTCGCCGTTGATCTCCGGGACTTTTTTGTTTCGTGCGCGGAATCCGGGCCTGGTTGGTCTGATGCGCGGAAGCGGAGTTGGCGTGGGCGGCGGCTGCGCTGTCCGTGCGGCCGTGGGCTGCGCTGGAGACGATCCCGGGACCCCAAAGCCAGCCGTGCCGGGATGGCAGGCTGCCGGCGTTGGCGGCGCCGCGCGGATCACTCGCTTGGCGGCATGGGGCTGGAGGGCTCCCTGGGTTGGGCCGAGAACGCTTGCGCGGTCTCGCGCAGCTTGAATTTCTGGATCTTGCCGCTGAGGGTGCGCGGCATTTCGGCAATGATTTCCAGCCGTTCCGGGAAATAGTTGCGCGCCAGACCGCAGCTGCTCAAGTAGTCCAGCATGTCCTGGAACGACAAGGCGCGTTGCGGGCGCAGCACGACAAAGGCACAGCCGCGCTCGCCCAAGCGCTCGTCGGGCATGGCCACGATGGCCGCGTCCTGCACCGCCGGATGGCGGTAGAGCAGCTCTTCCACTTCGGCCACGGGAATGTTCTCGCCGCCGCGGATGATGATGTCCTTGGAGCGGCCCGTGATGCGGATGTACCCCTCGGCGTCCATGCGCGCGTTGTCGCCCGTGTCGAACCAGCCGTCGGCGTCCACGCCGTAATCGGCGGGACGCTTGAGGTAGCCGACGAACAGCGAAGCGCAGCGGATCTGCAGCCGCCCCTGGGTGTCCGGGGGCAGCGGAGCACCCTGTTCGTCCACCACGCGCACATCGACGTCGGCCACCGCCCGGCCGTCGGAGCTGAAGAGCTTGTGCGGCGGATCGTCGGGCGACGTGCTGGTGCCCAGGCCCAGCTCGCTCATGCCCCAGGCGGTGGTGACATCGATGCCCATGCTTTCGCTGGCCTGTTGTGCAAGCACGCGGGGGATGGGCGAGCCCCCGGCGTGGAACAGGCGGAACGAAGAGATGTCGTAGTCGTGCTCGGCCACGGCCCGCGTCAGATCGGCCAGGAAGGGTGTGGCGCCGGAGGTCATGGTCACGGCTTCGTCCTGGAGCAGTTGCGCGGCCCGCAGGGGATTCCACACGTCCTGCAGCACGGCCTTGGCCCCGAGCATGATGGGTAGCACCATGCCGATGAACATGCCCGTCACATGGGCCACGGGCGAGGCCATGAAGATCGTATCGGCGCGGGTCATGCGCAGGTGCTCGCCGAGCACGCTCGCCGCGCGC
>JACQHH010000229.1 GCA_016199125.1 Candidatus Lambdaproteobacteria bacterium | reverse complement strand
GAGATTTCCGCCAAGTTCGCCGAGGAGGTGGATGCGCTGCTGCGGCCCCTGCTGGCGCGCCACACCAAGGACGAGCTGTTCGACCTGGCGCAGCACTGGGGCTATCCCCTGGCGCCCCTGCGCACCATCGCCGAGGCCGTGGCGGAACCCCAGTTTGCCCACCGGGGCTTCTTTGCAGAGCTGCCCGTACCGGGCGGCGCCACGCTGTGCCTGCCCAACCTGCCCTACCGTTTTTCCGGCTGGCCCCGGCCGCCTGTGCGTCCCGCGCCGGCGCTGGGCGCGGACAATGCGCGCATCCTGGGCGGCCGCTTGGCGCGCTCGCCCGAGACGCTGGAGCGCCTTGTCGCACAGGGGGTAATCTGATGCGTGCGGCGCCGGAGACTTTCCCGGTCGCACCCCTGGCCGGGCATCGCGTGCTGGATCTGGCTCGCGTCTGGTCCGGCGGCATGGTGGGTGCCCTGCTCTCCGGGCTGGGGGCCGAGATCATCAAGATCGAATCGGGCGACAACCTGGATGTGGTGCGCCTGGTGGGGCGCCCCCTCATCGGGGGGCAGCGGGTGAAGGGGCCGGTCACCGAACTCAACCCCATGTATCACCATATCAACCGCGACAAGCGAGGCATCAGCCTCAATCTCAAGTCGCCGCGGGGGCGCGAGATTCTGCTGGCCCTGGCGCAGCAGTGCGACATCGTGCTGGAGAACTTTCGCGCGGGGGTCATGGAGCGCCTGGGGCTGGGCTACGAGACGCTGCGCGGCGTGCGCCCGGACGTGATCTACGCCGCCGTGTCCAGCGCCGGGCAGGACGGGCCGCTGGCCCGCATGAAGGGCTACGCGCCCATCATCTCCAGCCTGGCCGGCCTGGAGCACATGGTGGGCTATGCGGGCGAGCCGCCGGTGGGCATGATGAATTTTGGCCTATGCGACCCCAACGCCGGCGCCCAGGCCACCTTCGCCGTGCTGGCCGCGGTCTACCATCGCGAGCGCACTGGAGAGGGCCAGTACATCGACATGTCCCAGCTCGAAGCCTGCATGGTGCTGCTGGGCGAGGCCATGGCCGATCTGTCATTCAATGGGCGCACGCGCAACCCCAGCGGCAATACCCACCCCGCCTGCTGCCCCCACGGCATCTATGCCTGCCGCGGCGAGGACGCCTGGGTGGCCGTGAGCATGCCGCAGGATGCGCACTGGCCCCCGCTGTGCGGGCTGCTGGGGCGGGACGCGTGGGCCGCGGAGCCCGCGCTGGCCGCGGCGCCTGGACGCCTGGCGCGGCGCGGCGAGGTGGATGCGGTCCTGGGCGACTGGTGCGCGACGCACACGCCCAGCGAGGCCGCCGATGCCCTGACCGCGCTGGGCATCGGCGCCCAGCCCGTGCGGCCCGTGGAGGACACCCACGAGCGGCATCCTCACTTCGTGGCGCGCCGCCTGATGCAGACCGTGGAGCTGCCCTACGTGGGCCCCTATCCGCTGTACGCCTTTCCCTGGCCCATGAGCGCCTGGTCGTCCACCATCGGACGCGCCGCGCCGCAGCTCGGCGAGCACACCGCCGAGGTGCTGCGCGAGCTGCTGGGCCTCACCGACGACGAGCTGGCCCGCCTGCGCGCGGACAAGGTGATCGACGATGCCTGACGCCAGCCACCGCTATCCCCCCACTGGAGCCGCCATGACCCAGCAGATCGACATCACGGCCAGCACACGCCATTTCCCGACCATCCAGGACGAAGAGCTGCGCCAGTTGCGCAAGCGCATCGGCATCAAGATCGAGCACACGCTCTATCCCTGGGTCAGCGAGGCGACCCGCGACGCCATCCGCCACTACGCTCACGGCATCGGCGACGACAATCCCCTGTGGTGCGACCCCGACTACGCGCGCGGCACGCGCTACGGGGACATCGTCGCGCCGCCCACCTTTCTCTTCGCGACCAACCGCATCGTCAGCGGATACGTGGGCGGCATGCCCGGCGTGCACGCCATGTTCGCCGGCGCCAACTGGAGCTGGCACCGCCCCACCCGCCGCAACGATGAGATTCGCACCGAGGCCCATCTCAAGGATCTCATCGAGCACAACACGCGTTTTTCCGGGCGGGCGGTGCAGCAGATCTACCACGTGGATTTCTTCAACCAGGACGGCGACCTGCTGGCCGGGTGCGACTCGTGGTGCTTCCGCACCGAACGCGCCACGGCCCGCGAAAAGGGCACCAAGTACGAGCGCGAACGCTCCGGCGGGCGCAAGGTCTACAGCGATGAAGAGGTGCGCGACATCTCGCGCATGTACGCCGAGGAGCACGTGCAGGGGGCCACGCCGCGCTACTGGGACGACGTACGTGAAGGAGAAGAATTGCCGCCCATCGTCAAGGGCCCCATGACCGTCACGGGCTTCATCGCCTATGTGCAGGGCTGGGGAGGTCTGTACGTCCGCGCGCACAAGCTGGCCTTCAACACCTTCCGGTCCCATCCGGGACTGGGCATTCCCAATGCCTACAACATTCCGGACGTGCCCGAGCGCGTGCACTGGGAGGAGGAGCTGGCGCAGGCCGTGGGCACGCCCCACGCCTACGACTACGGTCCGGAGCGCGTCTCGTGGATGGGTCACATGATGACCAACTGGATCGGCGACGATGGCTTCCTCAAGCAGCTCAACGCCAAGGTCGTGCGGCACAATCCGGTCGGGGATACGCTGACCATCCGCGGCAAGGTCACGCGCAAGTATCAGCAGGGCGGAGAGCACCTGGTGGCCTGCGACCTGTTGGCCACCAACCAGGACGGCGAAAACTCGTGCATCGCCGATGCCGTGGCCGCCCTGCCCACGCGCGGCACCTGAGCGGCGGCGTGCTTGTTCCGGGCCGCACGCGGCACGGGCGCCAGGGGTGGTGGCCGCCACAACCCCGCGCCATCGCCGCGGTGCAGCGAAAATCCGGCACGGCGTGGTAACGTAGGTCTGATCCTGGGCGCAGGATGCAAGCCTGCCCTTGGCCCGGCCCAGCGCGCACAGGCTGCCACCCCCTGACCCGCATGGTCCCCTTTCCGCAACGATCGCCACGAAACGCCATGGCCCCGCACGAGCTGACGTACTTTGCCTACGGTTCAAACCTGAACTTGCAGCAGATGCGCGAACGCTGCCCCGGCGCGCAGCATCTCATGCGCGCGGTGCTGCCGGGGTTCCGGCTGGCGTTCGTGTGGCAATCCAAGCGCTGGAACGGCGCAGGTGTTGCGTCCATCCTGCCCGACCCAGCCGCCAGCGTGCCCGGCCTGCTGTATGAAATGACCGAGGACGACGTGGCGCGTTTGCATGGGTTCGAGGGCGTGCCCAATGCGTATTACCCGCACGCCATCGAGGTGGTGCGCGGCGACGGCCTCACGGTGCCCGCGTACACCTACAGGCATGCGCAGCATTCGGCCAATCCGCCCGCGAAAGGCTATTTCGACATCATCTGGCGCGGCTATCGCCACTTCGGCCTGGGCGAGGAGACGCTGTTTCAGGCCGCGCGGGCCGCCACCGTCAAAGCCTGAGCGCCGCACGGTAGCGGACCGCCGGCCCTCACGCGGCGAGCCGCGCGCTTGCACCGGCCCGGCGCGCCGGCCGCACCCCGACCCCCGAGGCACCGCCATGCAGGACATCCTGGCTTATATCGAGACCCACAAGGAGCGCTTTCTCCAGGAGTTGTGCGACTACCTGGCCAAACCCAGCATTTCCACTCAGGGCGTCGGCGTGGAGGAATGTGCCCGCTACATCCGGGCGCACATGGATGGTCTGGGCATCGCCACGCAACTGCTGCCCACCGCCGGCTACCCGGTGGTCTATGGAGAGCTGCGCAATCCGGATGCCCGCCGCACGCTGCTCATCTACGGCCATTACGACGTGCAGCCCCCGGAGCCCCTGGACGAGTGGGTCAGCCCGCCCTTCGAACCCACCCTGCGCGACGGGCGGCTGTATGCCCGTGGCGCCGGCGACAACAAGGGCCAGCACTTTGCGCATCTCAAGGCCATCGAGGCCTGGCTGCACGTGCGCAAGCGCGTGCCCATCAACCTGAAGATCATCCTGGAAGGGGAGGAGGAGAGCGGCAGCCGTAACCTGCCCGCCTTCGTAGCCGAGCACAAGGCGCTGCTGCAGGCCGACGGCGTGTTTTCCGCCGACGGGCCCATGCACGAGTCCTGGCGGCCCATGGTGTTCCTGGGCCTGCGGGGGATTGTCACGCTGGAGCTGCGGGCCCGCGGCGCCAATCGCGACTTCCACTCGGGCAACCGCGGCGGCGTGGTGCCCAATGCCGCCTGGGACCTCGTGCACGCCCTGGCCAGCATGAAGGATCGCAACGGGCGCGTGCTGATCGAGGGGTTCTACGACAACGTGCGGCCTCCCTCGGCCGCCGAGGAGGCGGCGCTGGCGGAGATTCCCTTCGACCCACCGCGGGTGCTGGAGGAATGGGGGCTCAAGCAATTCGCACCGCCGCTCGACGTGGGCTATCACCACAAGCTGATGTTCCAGCCCACCTTCAACATCAACGGCTTTGCCAGCGGCTACGACGGAGTGGGGGTCAAGACGGTGATTCCCCACAAGGGGACGGTGAAGATGGACATCCGCCTGGTGCCCGACCAGGATCCCGAGGACATCCTGGACAAGGTGCGCCGGCACCTGCGCCGGCACGGCTTCGACAACATCGCCGTGGCACCCCACGGCTTCTGCTATCATCCCTCGCGCACGGCAGTGGACCTGCCCTTCGTGCAGACCATCGTCAAGGCGGTGGGCCTGGGATTTGGGCAGCAGCCGGTGGTGTACCCCTCCATCGGAGGCTCGGCGCCGGACTTCCTCTTCACGCGGGAGCTGGGCCTGCCCAGCGTGTGGACGGCATACGCCCCGCCGGACGAGAACAACCACGCGCCCAACGAGAACACCACGCCGGAGATCTTCTTCAGCGGCATCCGCTCCACGGCCACGGTGCTGGAGGAACTGGCCAGGATGGAGGGGTGAGGGTACCCCTGTCCGCCCGGCCGCCGCCGCGCGCGCCAGGGCATCGCGCCCCCTCCTCCGTACCCGGACCGCCGCCCACCCCTACGCCCGCGCCTCCGCCTCGTCGTAGTAGCGGCCGCGATGGTACATCTTGGTCTGGCGGTGCAGGGACTTGCGCAGGGCCACCGTGGCGGCCTCGTCCACGGCCGTGCCCGCGTTGGCCAGCACCACGCCGTAATCGTCGTGGGCGCTCTGCGGGGAGATGAAGCCGTCCAGCATGTCCAGCAGCACCTGCTGGGCCGGGCGCTCCAGGGGATCGCCCCAGCCGCCGCCGCCGGAGGTCATCACCCGCACCAGGTCGCCCTTTCTGAGCTTGTTCTGGTCGCTGAGCGGCTTCAGCTCGTAGGCGCCGGGGGTGTCCGGATTGACGATGATGCGCCCGGGCCGCGCCCCGTGGCCGCCATTGACACCCCAGGCCGGATATTTCACGTTCTCCAGCCGCGAGCCCAGGATGCCCTCGTCGGCGATCACGCGCACGTCGCGCACGATGCCCGCGCCCCCGCGGTAGCGGCCCGGCCCGCCGGAATCGACGTTGATGCGGTAGCCCTCGATGCGTACGCCGAATTCCATCTCGGCGAACTCGATGGGGTAGTTCTTCTGGGCCACGTAGTACACCGCGTCGATGCCGTCGGCAAAGGCGCGTGCCCCCATGCCCACCGCCAGGCCCTCGATGCACATGTTGAACGTGCCGGCCAGGCGGTCCAGGCTGCGCAGGTAGTACAGCACGTACACTGGCGAGGCGGCCGAGGTCTGCCCGTGCATGGCCTGGGCCAGCGTGCCGAACACCGCCGCGTTCACGCGGATCATGGTGTGCGAGCGCATGCCCAGCGCCGCGGGAAACACCGGCTGCACCAGGCTGCCCTTGCGCGTCTTGACCTCGCCGAAGGCCCGCGTGAAGCCGTCGTTGAACAGCACCGTGGGATCGTCGGAGGTGAGGTACATGGCGTACATGTTCTTGGGCACGCTCTCGTGCATGATGAAGTTCACCGAGCCGCGTGCCTGGTCGTCGGTCCTGGTGAAATCCATGGTGATGTCCCCGCCCTGCTTCTTGAACTCGACGTGCACCGAGTAGGGCTGGTCGGTCACAGCGTCGCTGTCCAGGTAGTCGCGGAAACTGTAGGTGCCGTCGGGCACCTTGGTTTCCAGCGCCTGGCGCACGGCCGCCTCGGACTGGTGCATGATCTGCTCGAAGGCGCCGCGGGTGGTTTCCGGGCCGAAGCGCCGCACCATCTCCTCCAGCCGCGACTTGCCCAGCCGGCAGGAAGCCATGATGGCCTTCAGGTCGCCCTGCATGATCTCCGGGAAGCGCGAGTTGCGCGTGTAGACCCGGAACAGTTCCTCGTTGAGCACTCCGGCCTTGTAGATGCGCGTGGGCGGAATGAGGATGCCCTCGTGAAACGTCTCGGTGGCGTCGGGAGAGATGCTGCCGGGCATGATGCCGCCGATGTCCCACAGGTGCCCCCAGGCCTGAGCAAAGCCGATCAGCTCCTGGCCGGCGAACACCGGGGCGATGAACACCGTGTCGGGCATGTGCTGCACGGCCCCATTGGACTCGTAGGGGTCGTTGTACCAGTACAGGTCCCCCGGCTGCATGGTTTCGGCCGGATAATACTTGAACACGCCTTCCAGCAGGTTGCCCGCCAGGGGCAGGTTGGTGCCGTAGACCATGCGCCCGCGCTCGTCGAAAATGGCGGTGAAGTAATCCTTCTTCTCGCGGATGAACGGCGACATGGCCGTGCGCTCGATGAGCGCCTCCATCTCCGAACGGGCCGAGCGGATGGCGCCCTTGACCAGTTCGAGGGTGATCGGATCGATTTGCGGCGCGGCTTGTGTCATGGGGCCCCCTTCACGCTTTGGCGGTAATGATGAAGTTGCCATAACGGTCCACTCGGGCCAACTGCCCCGGAAAAACCACCGTCGTGGTGTCCAGTTGATCCACAATCGCCGGCCCGGCGATGCGGTGCCCCGCCAGAAGCGCCGTGCGCTGGTAGACGGGCGATTCGACGAAGCCGCGCCCGCTGAAATACACCTGGCGCCGCTCCACCGGCTCCGGCGTAGACCCTTCGGGCACCGCGGCGATTTCCGGCAGGCGCAGCTTGTCCACCCGGCCCAGGGCCTTCACGCGCAGGTTGACGATCTCCACGGCCGCCTGCGGGTCGGAGAAGGTGTAGAGCTGCTCGTGCCGCGCGTGGAACTCCCGCAGCAAGGCCGCCACGGAAGCCTCGCTGACCTGCTCCCCGGGGAAGTCCACCGTCAGCTCGAAGCCCTGCTTGGCATAACGCAGATCGGCGAAGCGTTGGTAGGCGTGCCGCGCGCGCGGCACACCTTCGCTTTCCAGCGCCTCGGCCGCCTCGGCCATCAGGGCGGCGAAGATGCGCGCCATGCCCGGCAGGTCAAACTTGCCGGCCCGTTGCAGATAGGTCTGCACGTAATCGTTCTGAATGTCCGTGGAGAGCAGCCCCAGGGCGCAGAGGATGCCCGGGTACAGCGGCACGACCACGGTGGGCGTGCCCAGAAGCGCGGCAAGCTCGCCGGCGTGCATGGGGCCGGCCCCACCGAAGCCCACCAGGGCGAACTGGCGCGGGTCGTAGCCCTTTTCCACCGAGACCACGCGCAGGGCCCCCACCATGTTGTTGTTGACGATCTTGAGCACGCCCTCGGCGGCCTCGTGCAGGCTCAGCCCCAGCGGCTGGGCGATCTTGTCCTGAATGGACTTGGCCGCCAAGTCGGGATCGAGCTGCATTTCCCCGCCCAGCAGATGCGGCGGAATGCGCCCCAGCACCAGGTTGGCGTCGGTGACCGTGGGTTCCTCGCCCCCCTGGCCGTAACAGGCCGGGCCCGGCGCGGCTCCGGCGCTGTTGGGCCCCACGATCAGGCTGCCCTGGGGCGTGATGCTGGCGATGCTGCCCCCGCCGGCGCCGATGGTGTGGATGTCCACGATGGGCGTCTGCAAGGGGTAGGGGCCGATCTCGCCCTCATTGGTGATCACCGGGCGCCCGTCCTTGATCAGGCACACGTCGGCGCTGGTGCCGCCGATGTCGATGGTGATGGCATTGCGCAGCCCGGTCAGCTCGCCGATGGCGCAGGCGCCAATCACCCCCGCCGCCGGCCCGGAGAGCGCCATGTGGATGGCCTGCTCGGCGGCCACCTTGGGCCCGAACACGCCGCCGTTGGACTTCATGATCAGCAGCGGCGTGCGGATGCCTTTGTCCCGCAGGCCCTGCTCCAGCCGCGCGATGTAACGCCCCACCACCGGCTGGATGTAGGCGTTGAGCACGGTGGTCATGGAGCGCTCGTACTCGCGGAACACCGGCAGGATGCCGCTGGAGATGGAGACGTGCGCCTCGGGAAACTCCTCGCGCACGATGGCCGCGGCGCGCTGCTCGTGCGCCGGATTGGCGTAGGCGTGCAGGAACACGATGGCCACCGATTGCACGCCCATGGCCTTCAGGCGCCGGGCGGCCTCGCGGCAGCGCCCCTCGTCCAGGGTGCGCTCCACGGAACCGTCCACCAGCACGCGCTCCGGCACTTCCACGATCATGCGCGGGGGCACGGGGCGCTTGGGCTTGACCCAGGAATACAGGTTCTCCTTGCGCGGAATGTCGTGGCGCCCGATCTCCAGCACGTACTTGAAGCCCTCGGTGACCATCATGCCGGTGCGGGCGCCCTTGCCTTCCAGCACGGTGTTGGTGGCCACCGTGGAGCCGTGGAACATGAACTTCATGTCTCCCGGCGCGGCGCCGGCGAGGTGCAGCATCTTGTCCACGCCGTTGAAGAAGCCCAGCGAGGAGTCCTGTGGCGTGGAAGGGGTCTTGGCCGTCCACAATTCGCCCGTGTCGCCGCGCACCATGATCACGTCCGTAAACGTGCCGCCGACGTCCAACGCCATGGAATAATCGCTCATCTGGGAAACATCGCCTATGGGGGTGGTCTTTTGGAGCGTAACACGCAACGTGCGATTGTACCCGCCGGCGTTGCGCAGCGACGACCGCAGCGTACTGCCGCCGCATCCGCGCCGGGTGGCACCGCATCCCTCGCGTTTCGCGAGGAACCATCCCATCCCTAACCCATGCCCTTCCGCGAACGCAATGTACTGAACCGACCCGCTGCGCCCGAGTCCGGCCCCGCAGCGGGCCGTGCGGCGCCCGGTTTTCAAGGCGGCGGCGGGTTGCAATGGCACCGCAAAGCGCCTAAATAGCCCTAGACGAGCGCCGTCACCCCGGTGCGCCAAGGGCTGGGCAGGGTCGTGCGTTGCGCTGGATCGGCGCATGACCGGATCATCGCCGCCGGGCGGGCACCCACCACGAGGAGCATCCGTCGTGAAATTCGGAATCGTGCCGATCAACGTGGGGCCCCAGGCCGAGCCACAGGCAATGGTCTCCATGGCCCGGCACGCCGAGGCGCTGGGGTTCGAGTCGGCCTGGACCTTTGAGCACGTGATTGTCCCCTACGCGTTCGAGTCCAAGTATCCCTACAACAAGTCGGGCAGGCCGCCGGGGCTCACCCCTGACACCGTGTTCATCGATCCGCTGATCGCCATTGCGCACATGGCCGCGGTCACCACGCGCCTGCGCTTCGGCACGGGGGTCAATATCCTGGCCCAGGCCAACCCGCTGTTCCTGGCCAAGCAGGCAACCAGCATCGACTATCTCTCCGGCGGGCGGCTCATGCTGGGCCTGGGCGCCGGCTGGCTGCGCGAGGAATTCGAGGCGCTGGGCGTGCCCTTTGCACGACGCGGACGGCGCACCGACGACTATCTGGCGGCCCTGCGCAAGGCCTGGGCCGACGGGGAGACCGTCCACAAAAGCGAGTTCATCGACTGGCACGGCTTCCATCTGAGCCCCAAACCGGTGCAGAAGCCGGGCATTCCGCTGATCGTGGGCGGAATCACGCCGGCCGCCATCCGCCGCGTCGTGCGCTACGGCGACGGCTGGTTCCTGGCCCACCGCAGCATGGAGCACCTGGAGGAGTTGCTGGGCCAACTGCACGTCGAGTGCAAGGCCCAGGGTCGCGATCCGGCCGAACTGGAGCTGACCGCGTTCTACGTGCACGAGCGCGACGGCGTGCAGGGCATCGCCCGCCACAAGGCGCTGGGCGTACACCGCCTGCTGGTGAATTTCGTGGCCATCCGCGATGCGGACGTGCAGGGCGCCCTGGCGCGCATCGCCGGGGAGATCATGCCCCATGCCTGAATGCGCCGGCGCACGCGCGCTATTCCGATTCCGCCCGTGCCGCCGGCGCGCCATCGCGCGGCCCCGGCACTCCATCCCTCATTTGCAGGAGGCGACATGAAATTCGGCATTGTCCCGGTGAACCTGGGACGCTTTTGCGAACCGGAGACCATCGTCCCGTTTGCCCAGCAGGCCGAGGCCCTGGGCTTCGAGTCCCTGTGGACCTTCGAGCACGTCATCATTCCCAAGTCCTACGACTCGGTCTACCCATACAATCCCACGGGCAAGCTGAGCTTCGGCCCGGACGCGGAGTTCATCGATCCGCTGATTGCGCTGACCTATATCGCCGCGTCGACCAAGAAGCTGCGCCTGGGCACGGGCGTGAACATCCTGCCCCAGGTGAGCCCGCTGTACTTTGCCAAGCAGACCGCCTGTATCGACCATCTCTCCAACGGCCGGCTGATGCTGGGCCTGGGCGTGGGCTGGCTCAAGGAGGAGTTCGACGCCATCGGCGTGCCTTTCGAGCGCCGCGGCGAGCGCACCGACGAATACCTCAAGGCGCTCAAGCTGGCCTGGAGCGGCAAGGAGGTGAACTTCAAGGGCGAATTCCTGGACTGGCACGATTTCAAGATCCTGCCCCCCTCCAAGCAGAAGCCGCACATTCCGGTCATCATCGGCGGCACGACCAAGCGCGCCATCCGCCGGCTGGTGGAGCACGGCGACGGCTGGTACGTGATCCACAAGGACCTGGATCACCTGCGCGAGAACATGGCCAAGCTGGACAAGGAACTGAAGGCACAGGGCCGCAAGAAGCAGACCCTGGAGCTTACCGCCTACTGGAACTACTATGCCGAGGGCTTGGATTCATTGAAGGTGTACGAGGACATGGGCATCGAGCGCGTGCTGATCAACGTGCACGCGCTGCGGCAGAAGGACATCTACACGGCGCTGGAGGTCTTCGCCAACGATGTCATCTCCAAGGTGGCCTGAGGCG
>JACQHH010000226.1 GCA_016199125.1 Candidatus Lambdaproteobacteria bacterium | reverse complement strand
GCTGCTGGCCCGCCTTGCGGGGTCGGCACGCCGCTATCGGCGCGGGCTGGGCGCGGCGATCATGCTCATTGGCCTGCTGACCATGGTCAGCGCCCGGTGGTGGGTGCCGTAGCCGGCCATGGACAGTCGCAAGCCTGTCCACTGCGGACCGGGCCAACCGCCGCAGCGGCGATCCTGGCCGAGCCGGTCGCTACTGGAGATGCTGCATATGATGAACGACGACCAAAGCGGGACCTCGCAGGAACAGCCGCGGCAGCGTTGGCTGTTGCGCCTGGGCATCGTCGGAACGATCGTCACTGCTCTGTGCTGCTTCACGCCCCTGCTGGTCATCCTGCTCGGGGTGGTCGGCCTTTCGGCCATTGCAGGACACCTGGACCTGGTGCTGTTCCCCGTGTTGGGCGGCTTTCTGCTGTTGACGATCTATGCGGTATGGGCGCGGCGCAGGCACGAATGCTGACCGTCGATCCGGTGCTGACGGTCGATGCAGCTCAGTAAAGTCCTTCGCCGTGGCGAGCGGCCGGTGCGGCGGGGCGGAGGCCGGACGCGTGGGCGCAAGCTAAGGGTTGCCCCGGCGTATGGAGCCGGGTCCCGCGCCCGTGACCCGTTTGAAGGCCTTGGCGAACCCTGTTTCCGATGCGTATCCGCAACGTTCGGCCACGTCCGCCACGCTCAGTCCGGCTTGCAGCCAGCGCCGCGCCAGGGTCATGCGCCAGCGGCCGAGGTAGGCCATGGGAGGTTCACCCATGGTCGCGGAGAAACGCTGCACCAGACCGGAGCGCGACACCGCCGCTTGGCGCGCCAGCTCTTCCAGCGTCCAGTCGCGACCAGGGGCCTCATGCATGAGCTGCAGCGTGCGATGCACCGCCGGATCGGCCAATGCTGCCGCGAGCCCGGTGCCGGTTTCGGAGCGCAGAAAGGCGCGCATGGCCAGGATGAACAGCGCGTCGGACAGTCGGTCCAGCACGGCGTCCACACCCGGAGCCGCGTCCGCGGCCTCGGCCACCAGCAGCGCGACGACCCGGCGCATGGCCTCGTTGCCCGGCGCGCTGCCGGGCACGATCAGGTAGTCGGGCAGGGCATCGAGCAATGGATTGGCGGTGCCCTCGTCAAAGCCGAAGTACCCACAGACGATGTCCGTGCCTTCCGCGGCGCGGTCACCGAACGGCCGCACGTCCGGGTGCGATCCCGAGGGTGGCGCGGTGGAATCGCTCAACAGGTGCGGTGCATCCCGCGGCAGAATCAGCAGGTCGCCGGCATGCAGCGCCGTCGGCTCCATGTCATCGGGCCGGTGCAGCCAGCAATCGCCGGACGCGACGAGATGGAAGGCCGCCTGCCCGGAACCCGTCGTATCGAGGCTCCACTGCCCGCAGAAGCGGGCGTGCTTGAAGACATTCGAATTGAGGTGAAATGTGCGCAGCAGGCTGCTGATCAGGTCCACTGGCGACTCCATGGCGCTTCATTTGGACGATCGGACATGAATCTTGGCAGATTTGGCCTATTTTAGTCCAATGTGCGCGGCTAGACTGGCAACATCAACCGAGTTCAGCACGGGCCGGACGGCCCCAGGGACGCCGACTCCGCTCTGAGCATTGCATTCATCACCAGATGACCGGAGGCATCAATGAGTCACTTTCCGCTGCATACGCTGGAGACCGCCCCTGCGGGGGCGCAACCCATCCTGAATGGCGTCAAGGCCAAGATGGGGTTCGTGCCCAACCTGCTGGCCAAGCTGGCCGAGGCCCCGGTGGCGCTGGAGGCCTACACGACGCTTTCCGGCATCTTCGACAAGGCCTCGCTGGCACCCGGCGAACGCCAACTGGTGCTGCTGACCTCGGCGGTGGAAAACGCCTGCGAGTTCTGTGTGGCGGCGCATTCCGCCGGCGCCAAGCGCGTCAAAGTGAATCCCCAGGTCGTCAGCGCGCTCCGCGAGGGCAAGACCGTTCCGGATGCCCGGCTGAAGGCGTTGACCGATTTCACCCGGGCGGTCGTCCAGGAGCGCGGCTGGGTCGGCGAGCAGAAGGTGGAGGGTTTTCTCGCCGCCGGCTTTACGCCCCAGCAGGTGCTGGAAGTCCTCGTCGGTGTCACCCTGAAAACGCTGAGCAACTATGCCAACCACATCGTGGACACACCGCTCAATGCGGAGTTGGCCGGCGAGAAATGGTCCGCGAACGGGGCCGCGGCTGTCCACCGGCACGCCGTCTGACCGGTGGCCGACGTCGCGCCTCTGGCCACGGGTCAGGCTACTTTGAGTCCGCTCGGAGGAGCGTGACCCGTGGCATCATTTCGCACCGAATACTTCATGACACACACCGATGAACGCTGCCAAATCCCATGGATCGGTGGAGGCCGTCACCACGGACTCCACATCGCCCGAGACGCTTGAGGCCTTCAAGAACTCGTTCTCCTATGGCTCCCGGACGGACCTGTTGTTCAAGTTCCTCAAGCGCTTGCCAGACGCGGAAGCGGCCGAGTTTCTGCGCGCCCTGCTGGAGAAACTCGGCGAGACCGTGGACGACGGCGACGTGGGCCGGCTGCTGGAGCACATCTACGAGTGGAACGTGCGGGGCTATGCCACGGAGGTCGAAGAGGCGCGCTCGTGGATCTACGACGAGGGACCCTTCACGCCGCTGGCCAAACCCCTGAGCCAGTCGCGGCTGGGTCTGCTGACGGCTTCGGGTCATTTCGTAGCCGGGCACGATCCGGAGCCCTTCGGCGTGAAGGACATGACCCAGGCCGAGGCGGTCCCGCGCATCCAGGAATTCCTGCGCGGGCCGCCGCAGCTCAACGTCATTCCCATCGACACCCCGGCGGAGCGGCTGCGGGTGCGCCACCCCGGTTACGATATCCGCGCGGTGTTGAGCGATCCCAACGTGGCCCTGCCGCTGGCGCCCCTGCGGGAGGCTGCGACCGCGGGCGTGATCGGCGGTCTGGCCGCGGAGGCCTACTCGTTCGTGGGTGCCACGGCCCAGACGCCGCTGATCCACGAGCACGCGCCGCGCTGGGTGGAGCGGATGCGGGCGCAGCACGTGGATGCGGTGCTGCTGGTTCCCGTCTGACCGGTGTGCCACGTGTCCGTGGGACACGTCGCGCGCATCTTCGAAGAGGCCGGTCTGCCGACGGTCATCGTGATGGTGCGCGCGTTCCTGCCGCGGGTGGCCGCCATGAAGCCGCCCCGGGTGGTGGTCACGCGCCACATCATGGGCCGGCCCATGGGCGCACCTCACGACGCAGAGCGCCAGCGCCAGGTTCTGCACGCCGCGCTGGATCTGCTGGTGTCTGCAAGGCAGAACGGCTCCATCCTGGAACTCCCCGAGCCGTATCGGGCCGCGACCTGACTCGGGGCGGTAGCTTGAACACCGCGCAACGACCTGAGCCGCACCATCCTGCCTATGTCATGCCGGCGCAACGGGCGGGCCCACTGGAGGCCCCAGGCCGCCGTCTGTCGCATCATTCCGTTGCATAGGTGAACCGAGTTACGGAACCGGCGGGAGGTCCGTGAAAGACTGGGCCACCTATCCACACCAAGGACTGAGCGGGCATGGGACCTTATCGGCGGCGCAAGCGCGCCCGGCACAGGCACGGTCCCTCGTGGAGCGTGATCGTGGCACCGGCATTGGTCGCGGTCGCGGGCGTCGGACTCCTGATCTACATGGCGGTGTCGCGCGATGCCGTGGCCAATCTGGTCAACACCGCCGCGGATACGTGGCAGCGCGCCTACTGGAGCAAGCCCATCCCCCCGCAGGGTCCCGCTCCGGAACACTATCTGGCGCAGGCCCGGCAGATCGGGCCACAGGACTGCGGCATCTGCCACGCGCAACAATTTCTGGACTGGAGCGGCTCCCTGCACGCCCGGGCCATGGGCCCCGGCGTTGCCGGGCAGTTCCCCACCATGACCGCCGCGGATAACGGAAGCTGCATGGAATGTCACGCCCCCCTGTCGGAGCAATGGGAGCAGCTCCCAGGCCCGGCCGGAACCTGGACGCCCAACGCGGCCTACCTCCCGGCCCTGCGCGACAAGGGGGTCACCTGCGCCGCCTGTCACCTGCGCCGCCACGTGCGCAACGGACCTCCGCTACGCCCCGAGCGGGCGGCGGTATCGCAGGCCGTGCACGGCGAGGCCAACCGGACGTCCTTCTTCGAAGCCTCCGAGTTCTGCAAGGGCTGCCATCAGCACGCGCCCGACACCATGCGGCCCGGAGGCAAGCTGGTGGAAAACACCTACCAGGAGTGGCTGGAGAGCCCCTACGCCGCCCGGGGCGTCACGTGCCAGGGCTGTCACATGCCGGACCGGCGCCACCGTTGGCGGGGCATTCACGATGCCGAAACCACCCGCGGCGGCGTCACGATCGACACCCGGGTCACGCCGGAATCGCCGCGCATCGGCGACAGGGTGCGCGCCGAGCTGACCCTCACCAACTCCGGCACGGGCCACGCCTTTCCCACGTACACCACGCCCGCGGTGTTCCTGCGGGCGGCGTTCCTGGACGCGTCCGGGCAGGTGCTGCCCGGCGACTACTTCGCTGAAACCCTCATCCAGCGCCGGTTGGACATGACCCGGTCGCCCTGGGGAGAGGAATTCGACACGCGGGTGCTGCCCGGCAAATCGGCCCAAGTGAGCTTCGACCGCCGCGCGCCGCCCGGCGCACACACGCTCTACCTCTGGGTATGGGTGGAGCCGGACCATTTCTACACGGGATTTTTCGAGGACAGTCTGCGCAACGGCGGGGACGCGCCGGGCTCCGCGCAACTGCGGCAGGCCTGGGAGCAGTCCCTGCGGAATCGCTACCTGTTGTTTTCCCGGCGGATTGCCGTCGCTGCTGCGCCCTGAGGCGCCGCAGCGTCCGCAGTCGCGGCGGCCGGCGCCGCAAAGTGCCGGCACGGCCACGCCGACCTTGCCGTCCAATAGGGCGGCAAAATCGACCGGCTCGCCCGGTCTTCACCAATTCGTTCCTTGGAGGGCACGATGAAAACTGAACTCTTTTCCCGCCTCGCCTCGCAGCGCGCGATCCAGGTCATGTTGCTGGCTGCCGTGTTCTGGAGCGTAGGCAGCGCCATCCTGCTGGCCTCGCCCACCTTTGTGAGCGCCGCATCCCATGCGGCCGGCAACCCCTGCGCAGGCAAGACCAACCCCTGCGCGGCCAAGGTCAATCCTTGCGCAAGCAAGACCAACCCCTGCGCGGCCAAGGTCAATCCTTGCGCAGGCAAGAAGAATTAGTTGGAGGTGACCGCTTCGGGAGGCATCCTTGCCCTGGCTGTTCCTGGGTGCCGCCGAGGTGGGAAGTGGGAAGGCGCCGCTCCTGTGGCGCGGTGCCGCACGGGCAGCGGAGGTGTTCATTTTCTCACCGGCCAGCCGGATCGGCTGCACGGCATTGTGGCGCAGCCGATCTTGCCTTCGCGACCGGCTGCCTGCTTTCGACTTCCCCACACAGGATACAGGTCAGACATGAACGTGCAGAGCCCATCCTGGCCCATGTTCCGGCCAGGCGCGCGTGGCCCGGTGGACGTGCTGCCATGCCCCAAGCGCGTGCGGGTGCACTTCGCAGGCAAGGTCATTGCGGACAGCACACGCGTGTTGCTGTTGCGCGAGCCCGGCCAGGTGCCCGCGTACTATTTTCCCTGGGAGGATGTGTGGCACACGACCCTGCAGCCCTCGGCACATGTTACGGCCAGCCCGCATCTGGGCACGGCACGCTACTGGTCGCTCGCATCGGGCGGGCGCACCGCACCGGACGCCGTCTGGGCTTACGATCATCCGCAACCCGCGGCGCAGGCGCTGGCCGGACACGTGGCCTTCCGCTGGGATGCGATGGAGGCGTGGTACGAGGAGGACCAGCAGGTGTACCTGCATCCGCGCGATCCCTACGTGCGCATCGACATCCTGGAATGCGCGCGGCGCGTGCGGGTGCTGCTTGATGGGGAAACGGTCGCGGACTCGCGGCAGGTGCGCATGCTGATCGAGACGGGCGCGCCGGTGCGCTACTATTTTCCCCCGGAGGACATCCGCACAGGGCTGCTGGTGCCGACGGAGATGCGCTCCCTGTGCTGTTACAAGGGCGAGGCGCACTACTGGTCCGCCAATATCGCGGGTCGGATTTACGACAACGTCGCCTGGAGCTATCCCGAGCCTTTGCCGGAAGTGTCGCGCATCGCCGGCTGCATCTGCTTCTATCCGCAGCGGGTGCAGCGGCTGGAGGTGGAAGCGCCCGCGGGACGTCCGGGCGATGCCGTGAAGGGCAACGATCGGTAAGGACAACACTGGTCGCGCCCTGACTGCGGCGACCCTGTCTCCCCAACACGGCGGGCGGAGCGCAGACCGGCCTACGCCCTGGACGTTCAGCGCTTCGCCACCCCCGCCAGCTCACGCTGCCGTTACCGATCCTGTGCGTACACGAAGTGCCGGGCTCGCACCGCTGCGTGACACGCCTTGCAGAACTCAACGTTGTCCTTGACGCCTTCGCCGATCAGGGAAAAATCCGCTTGGGTGAATGCATAGCGCCAGTTCTCCCCGGACGGATCGTAACCGGCTTTTTCCTTGCGCATGAAAAACACGGGGCCCCGGCGGTCGGGCGCGCCATCCGCGCCGCGCTCGAAGGACTCTTTGGCGATGAGCGTGCCCACAGGGTAATCGGAAAATCCGGCGGACTTGTTGGTGCGCACCAGTTTGGCGTTGGCGCGATAGATGGCCGCGGCCTTGGGCGGATAAACGTAGGTCACCACCAGACGGTTGCTGTGTGACGCGCTCATCACAAATCCCGTCGTGCGGTCATAGGTGACGTAATCCTTCCCCCAGCCGATCGTGGCAGCGGCACTTGCGGCGCCGGCACTGGAGCAGGGGTTGGCCTTGGCCGCGCACGGGTTGCAAGGGTTGGCCTTGCCCGCGCCTGGGCTGCACGGATTCGCTTTGGGCGCGCAGGGGTTGGCCTTGGGCGCGCAGGGGTTGGCCTTGGGCGCGCAGGGGTTGGCCTTGGGCGCGCAGGGGT
>JACQHH010000225.1 GCA_016199125.1 Candidatus Lambdaproteobacteria bacterium | reverse complement strand
CGTGACGGTTTACGCCGACGGCGCGGAGCTGGTGTATGAGTTCAGCGCGCTGGCCCGCGACATGGAGCGCGACCTCGAGTCGCACGACGCCCTGGATCTGGCCCGGCTGGTCGAACTGCCCGGACAGACCGTGACCCGGTCCGCCACGACCAGCATCCTGCGCGAGTCCATTCGCCCCGACGATCTGTCGCGGGCGGAGGTGAGCGGGCGCATGCGGCAACGCATCGAGCGGGCCTATGGGGACGTCGCCCTGACCGTCGACGAGCGCGACCAGTTGCTGGCCATCGCCGCCGCACCCCGCACGCCCGGCGAGGAGGCCTGGAAGCTGTTCTGGGAGCGCTGGGATCTGCTGCAAAAAGCCCACGCCCAGGAATTGGTGAACGACGACGCCTTTGCCCGGCGCAAGGCCGAGCTGATCGGCGAGCTGCGGCGCTGACCCCTTGCGCAATGCCCGCAATCTTATTAGGACTCAGTTCGTTTTTCGGCGGCACGCCGCGAACCGGCGCGGGGAGTCGTGTCACGCTCCCGCGGGCCGGGGGCGCGCCTGCTCAACCCTGACGGAGTCCACCATGGCGGCCTACGTGCTGGCGCAGATCAAGGTGACCGATACGGCGAATTATCCCAAGTACATGGCGCTCGCCGCGCCGGCCGTGGCCAAGTACGGCGGCAAGTACCTCACCCGCGGCGGCAAGACCGAAGTGCTGGAGGGCGACGCCCCGCCGCCGCGGCTGGTGATCCTGGAGTTCCCCTCCATGGAGGCCGCGCACACGTTCTACAATTCGCCCGAGTATCGGAAAGCCCGCGAGGCCCGCAAGCACAGCGCGGTGTTCCAGCTCACCGTGCTCGAAGGCTACACGCCCTGACCCCGCCGCCCGGCTGCCCGCAACCCGCCGCACCCCCAGGAGCATCCCATGAAAGACTTCAAAGGCAAGGTGGCCGTGGTCACCGGCGCGGCCAGCGGCATGGGCCTGTGCATGGCCAAGGACTTTGCCCGGCGCGGCATGCAGGTGGTCATGGCCGACATCCAGGGCGACCTGCTGCGCCAGGCCGAAGCCCAGGTGGCCGCGCTGGGCGCCCAGACCCTGGCCAAGGTCACCGACGTCTCCAGGCTGGCCGACGTGCAGGCCCTGGCCGAGGCGGCCTGGCAGCGCTTCGGCGCCGTGCACGTGCTGGTCAACAACGCCGGCGTGGGCATCGGCGGCGCGCTGCAAAAGGCCACGCACGCGGAGTGGGAATGGGTGATTGGCGTCAACCTGTGGGGCGTGATCCACGGCATCGAAGCCTTCGTGCCGCGCATGATCGCCGAGGGACGCGGCGGACACATCGTCAACACGGCCTCCATGGCCGGCGTGATCGCCAGTCAGGGCCTGGGCGTCTACAACACCACCAAGTACGCCGTGGTGGGCCTTTCGGAAACGCTGGCCAAGGACCTGCGCGACACCGGCATCGGCGTGTCGGTGCTCTGTCCGCTGGGCGTGGATACGGGCATCCGCCAGAACAGCAACAAGATGCGCCCCCGTACCGAGGGCGTCACGGCCGACGATCCGCCAACCTTGCTGGGCTCCCGCCTGTCGGCGGATGAAGCCAGCCGCATGGTCATGCGGGCCATCGAGGAGGATGACCTGTACGTCTTCACCCACGCCGAGGCGGAGCAATGGGTGCAGCGCCGCTTCGAGCGCATGTCGCGCTCGTTCCAGAAGCGCCACGACGCCATCGGCTGAACCGGCCGGCGCGGCACGGCACTTCACCCACCCGTGGCGGTTGCCGTGAGCCGGCCGGCACGCTATAACGCCTGGGGGCTGCGCGCCGCCGGCATGCGCCGGCCTCGCGGCAGGACTGTTTCACGGGACGGCTGCGCAGACCGGGTTTGCAGCGACGTGCCGCCGGGCATGACCCACCGGGCGCGGAGCGATGCCGACTGGGCATGGCCAGGGAACACCTCTACACGGGCGGATGGGCATGAAGGAGTTTCAAGCCAAGGTGGCCGTGGTGACCGGCGCCGCCAGCGGCATGGGCAAGGCGTTCTGCCTGGACTTCGCCCGCCGCGGGATGAAGGTGGTGCTGGCCGATATCGAGGCCGGGCCCCTGGCCGCAGCGGGCGCGGAGGTGGGCGCCCTGGGCGCCGAGCATCTGGAGCGGGTCTGCGACGTGTCCCGGCTGGCCGACGTGCAGGCCCTGGCCGATGCCGCCTTTGCGCGCTTCGGGGCGGTGCACGTGCTGTGCAACAACGCCGGGGTGGGACAGGAGGGCCCGATGTACGAGGCCACGCACCGCGAGTGGGAATGGGTGCTGGGCGTCAACCTGTGGGGCGTGATCCACGGCGTCGAGGCCTTCGTGCCGCGCATGATGGCCGGGGGACAAGGCGGGCACGTGGTCAACACGGCGTCCATGGCGGGCATGTTCGCCACCAGGAACCTGGGCCTCTACAACACCTCCAAGTTTGCGGTGGTGGGCCTCTCCGAAACCCTGTGGCGCGACCTGCGGCCCCATGGCATCGGCGTCTCCGTGCTCTGCCCGCTGGGTGTGCGCACGGGCATCTTCCAGAGCGCGCGCAACAAGCCCCGCGACCTGACCAGGACCATCCGGGAGATCGACCTCTCCGCCGCGGACACGACCTGGCTGGACGCCGGGCAGGTGAGCGGCATGGTCATGCGCGCCATCGAGGACGAGCAGCTCTACATCTTCACCCACCCGGAAACGGAAATGATGCTCGAGCGCCGCTTCGAGCGCATCCGGCAGGCCTACCCCAAATAGCCGCCGGCCGGCGTGACGTCCGCGATGCGCGGGCGCACCGCTCCGCGGCCATCGACGCGCGCGCCCGACAGGCGGCACACACCCCGGCGCAAGGCCGATCCCACCATGACCGCACCATGAAAGACTTCAACGACAAGGTCGCCGTGGTCACCGGCGCCGCCAGCGGCATCGGCAAGGCGCTGGCCCTGGACTTCGCCCAGCGCGGCATGCGGGTGGTGCTGGCCGATATCGAGCAGGGGCCGCTGGCCCAGGCCGGCGCGGAGGTGGGCGCCCTGGGCGCCGAGCACCTGGAGCTGGTCTGCGACGTGTCCCGCCTGGCCGACGTGCAGGCCCTGGCCGATGCCGCCTGGCGGCGCTTCGGCAAGGTGCACGTGCTCTGCAACAACGCCGGGGTGGGCATGCGCGGCGCCATCCAGGCGCTGAGTCTGGCCCAGTGGCAATGGGTGCTGGGGGTCAACCTGTGGGGCGTGATCCACGGCGTGGAAGCGTTTGTCCCGCGCATGATCTCCCAGCAGGAAGGCGGGCACGTGGTCAACACGGCTTCCATCGCCGGGCTGGTGGCCGTGGCGGGGCTGGGGCCCTACCAGACCTCCAAGTTCGCCGTGGTGGGGCTCTCCGAATCGCTGGCGCGCGACCTGCGGCCCCACGGCATCGGGGTGTCGGTGCTGTGCCCGCTGGGCGTGGACACGAATGTGTGGAACAGCACGCGGCACCTGCCGGACGCCCTGCGCGCGCACACTCAGGACATCGACCGCGCCCAGGCCGCCGGCACCTTCCGCACGCCGCAGGAGGTGAGCGCGCTGGTGCTGCGGGCCATCGCCGCGGAGCAGCTCTACGTGTTCACGCACCCGGAAATCGGGCCGCTGGTGGACCGGCGCTTCGAGCACATTCGCGCGGCCTATCCCTAGGGCGGCTGCGCGGTTCGGCCGCGTCGCGGGCAGGAGGAGCATTGGGCATGCAGTCGTTCACAGGCAAGGTGGCGGTGGTCACGGGCGGCGCCAGCGGCATCGGCCGGGCCCTGGCCCTGGACTTCGCCCGCCGGGGCATGTCCCTGGTGCTGGCCGATGTGGACGCCGACGCGCTGCAGGGTGCCGCGCGCGAGGTGCAGGCCGCCGGGGCGGCGTGCCTGGCCGTGCCCACCGACGTGGCCGACGCGCAGGCCGTGCAGCGCCTGGCCGACGCCGCCTTTGCGCGCTTCGGCAAGGTGCACGTGCTGTGCAACAATGCCGGCGTGGTCATCGAGGGCACGGCCCAGCAGGCCACCCATGCCGAGTGGGAATGGGTGCTGGGCGTCAACCTGTGGGGCGTGATTCATGGCCTGCACGCCTTCCTGCCGCGCATGCTGGCCCACGGGGAGCCCGGGCACGTGCTCAACGCCGCATCCATGGCGGGCATGGTGCCCTTTCCCCAGGCCACGGTGTACAACACGGCCAAGTACGGCGTGGTGGGACTCACCGAAACCCTGGCGCGGGAGTTGCGCCAGACGTCGCTCGGCGTGTCGCTGCTGCTGCCCTTCTGGGTGTCCACGGGCATCTTCCGCGGCGGGCAGCGCCGGCCGCCCGGCGTGGAACGCGCGCACGGCGAGATCGACATGAGCGCCATTCGCGACGACCAGTGGCGCACGCCCGGGCAGGTCAGCGCCCTGGTGCTGGAGGCCATCGCGGCCGGGCGCTTTTACATCTTCACGCACCCGGAAACCCGCGAGTACATGGAAGCGCGCATCCGGCGCATTCAGGCGGCCTATCTGCCCTAGCCGCGCCGCACGCGGCCTGCGGTCTGCGACAGACAGGGGGCGACAGCGGCGCACCGGCGGCCTATCCGCGGGGCCTCGCGCGGCACATCAACGGGAGAAACAGGCATGAAACCGAGCAAGGGTCAGGTGGCCGTGGTCACGGGCGCCGCCAGCGGCATCGGCAAGGCGCTGGCGCTGGCGTTCGCCGCGCGGGGCCTCAACGTGGTGCTGGCCGACATCGAGGCCGCGGCGCTGCGCACGGCCGCCGCCCAGGTGGCCGCCGCGGGGGTCGAGGCGCTGCCCGTGGTCACCGACGTCACCCAGCGCGCGTCGGTGCAGGCCCTGGCCCAGGCGACCTACGACCGCTTCGGCGCGGCGCACGTGGTGTGCAACAACGCCGGCGTGCTGGCCATGGGCAAGGTGCACGAGACGCCCGTGGAAACCTGGGCCTGGATGCTGGACGTGAACCTGTGGGGCGTGATCCACGGCGTGCAGGCCTTTGTCCCGCGCATGCTGCAGGGCGGGCAGCCCGGGCACGTGGTCAACACGGCCTCCATGGCCGGCATGGTGCCCCCGGAAAACCAGGGCGCCTACAGCGCCACCAAGTATGCCGTGGTGGGCCTGACCGAAACCCTGGCGCGCGAGCTGCGCAAGACGCCCATCAACGTGTCCGTGCTCTGCCCCGGCGTGGTGGATACGGGGATTTTCAAGGCCGGCCGCAATCGCCAGTCCGCTTACCATACCGACGCGGCCGAAGAAGAACCCTACGTGATCCCCGGACTGCGCATGATCGACGCGCCCAAGGTGGCGCAGACCGTGCTGGCCGGCATGGAGGCCGGAGCCATGTACATCTTTTCCCACTCCGAGGCGCTGGACTGGGTGGAGAAACACCACCAGCGCGTGCGCCAGGCCTTCACGGGCTGATTCTCCCGCGCAGGCCCGAGCTGGGCGCAGGGTGAGGACCCCAGCCCGGTTCCAGGTTCTGGCCGGAAATTCGATGATATCGTGCCGATTGCCATGCATGGTGTCATTCCGAGCAGCGCGAGGAATCCCGGTCTGCCGATACGATTGAGATTCCTCGGCCCAAACAGCGGGCCTCGGACTGACAAACGCGGTCGGATGCACGCTATCCGCCATTCCAAAACAGAGCCTAATCCATCAGCGACAGGTACTTCCGCACCAGGGGATGGTCGGGGGCGATGGCGCGGGCCTGGCGGAACGCCGCGGCGGCCGCCTGGGCATCGCCGCCGGCGAGCAGGTACAGCCCCAGGCGGATATGCGGCTCTGGGCGCTTGCCGTGCCGCGTCACGGCCAGGCGCATGGCCTCGGCCGCCTTGGCGAATTCCCGCAGGTGCGCGTAGCACGTGGCCAGGCGCAGCAGCGTGGGCAGATGCCCCGGGCGCAGCCGGGCCGCGCGGGCGAAGGCCGCCGCCGCCGCGGGAAAGTCGCACAGCGCCAGGTTCGCCACGCCGGCCCAGAACTCGAAGTGGAAGCGGCCCTCCGACAGGCGGCCGGCGCTGACGAATTCCCCCCGCGCCTTTTCCAGCATGCGCTTCTGAAAATACGTGCGTCCCAGCCAGTAGTGATGCGTGGCGTTGCGCGGGGCGGCACGCACCACGGCCTCCAGCTCCCGCCGGGCGCGGTCGTACATGCGGCGCTCGAACAGGTACAGCCCCAGGCGCAGGGAGCGCCGGATGTCGGCGGGATCGGACAGCCGCCCGCGCGGCGTCAGCAGCCGCGAGCATTTCGCGCAGCGGAAATGGGCCAGGTCCTCCGTGTGCTGCAACAGATTGCGCGCCCCGCAGCCGGGGCAGATGAGGATGTAGCGCGGCACGGCCACCACGTGCGTGGCCGGCGTTTCGGCCGGAGCCTTGTAGGTGCGGTCATAGGCTTTGCGTTGCGCCGCGTCGCCGAGCACGCCGTAGGCCTCGTTGATCTCCTGGGCCGCGCCCTCGCTGCCGCCCAGGTCGGGGTGCAGCCGGGCGCTCTTGAGCAGCGCGCGATAGGCGCCCTGGATCACGGCCGGATCGGCCAGGGCGTCGACCTGCAGGATCCTGTAGTAGTCCTTGCGCGTGCCGGCCATGGCCCAGGCCCCATGCTGCGCGGTGGTAAACTGTCCAGATCGGGGAGATTCCGTTATATAGTAATGGCTAACGGAGCGATCGTCTAATGGTTGAAAACGCAGGCCGCCCGCCGCGGTTGCGGCACGGCGCACGGGCATTCGAGATCAATCCGTATACACGCTGGGTGTACGACCACCCCGGGCGCCTGTTGCCCGAGCCTTCGCCGCAGGCGCTGGCCCGGTTGCGCGGCGCCGATGCGGCACGCCGCCCGCTGCGCGTTGAGCTGGGCAGCGGGTCGGGGCGGTTCCTGGTGCAGCAGGCCGCGCGCCACCCGCAGGTGCACTTCGTGGGCTTCGAGCTGCGCTTCAAGCGCCTGGTGCAGTCGGCGCGCAAGGCCGAGCAACTGGGTCTGGACAACGTGTGGTTCCTGCGCGAGCAAGGCGAACATCTGTTCCGCTATTTCGGCGCGGGCACGCTGGAGGGCCTGATTGTGAATTTTCCGGACCCCTGGCCCAAGGCCGCCCAGTGGAGGAAACGCCTGATCAACACGCCGTTCCTGGCGCGGCTCTACGAGGCGCTGCGCCCCGGCGGCTGGTTCCAGCTCAAGACCGACCATTCGGGATATTTCTTGCATGTCCTGGCCTTGATTCGCAGCCCTTCGCCATGGACGCTGCGCGGATTTTCCAACGACCTGCACCGCGGCGGCGCGGTGGCCGGCGATGTGCGCAGCGAGTTCGAGCAATTGTTCGCCTCGATTCACAAGCCGATTTTCCATCTGCTGCTGGAAAAGCCCGGCGGCCCAGCCCGCGAGTGCGCGCCGGATGCGCGCGGAGACGCCGCACGTTGATCCCCGGCCGCGGGGCGGAACATGCAACAGGCCAACAGGTATGATGGCTTTGGGACAATCCAGGCGGCACGCGGCGGGGGAGCCGCCTCGGTCGTGGTGCGGCGCCCGGACGCGGAGCGGCGGCGGGGCTCCATCACGAGCGCGGAGCGGCCGCGGCAGGTCCGGCGCGTGGCTGGCGCTCGGCGCGGCGGTGTGGCTGTGCTGCGCCGCGCCCGCGCTGGCGGCCAATCCACTCGGCGCGAAGAGCCCCTTCACCCTGGTGGGCAGCGCCGAACTGGCCGGTCCCATCCTGGCCGTGGCCATCAATGCCGACGAATCCCTGCTCACCGCCGCCGTGGCGGACAAGGGCGGCGCCACGCGCGTGGCCGTATACGACCGGCGCAGCATGAATCTGCTGGGCGCCCTCCGCGCCGAGCTGGGCCCGGAACCCCAGGCCGCGTTCTCGCCGGCGGCCGACCTGCTGCTGCTGTGGGGACGCACCGCCGCCGAGCTGTGGGACGTGCCCATCGCCCCGCTCGCGCCCGAGGGCACGCTGGAGCCCAGCCACCGCCGCTGGCGCATGGAATTCGAGGGCGATCCGCCGGCCCAGGCCGTGTTCGGGGAGCCGCCGCAGCAGGTGTTCTGGATTCGGGCGGGCCAGATGTTTGCGCGCAGCGTGAATGCCAAAGACGCCGCGCCCGCCGCGCCCCAGTGGACCAGCGAGCAGGGGACGGCGCCCTTCGCCGGTCTCGCTCCGGGCCTGCGCGACGGCACCCTGGCGGTGTTCCGGCGGGGAGACAAGACCATCGGGGTGGTGACCGCCCAGCCGGGTGGGCTGCCCTCGTCCCTGGAGGGGCACCGCTTCGCCGTGGAGGCGCTGACCCGTTATCGCGCGGGCACGCTGGTGTCCATCGACCAGGGCCATACGCTGATCCGCTGGCAGGAGCAGCGCGATCCGCGCCGCACCACCTACCTCAAGACGATGCCCACCGGCTTCGCCACGGCGGCCATCGGCAATCTGGCCGAGCCCTGGTGGCTGCTGGTGGCGCGGGGGCTGGAGGGCGCCGCGCCGCTGCTGGTCAATGCCGACGCGGGCAGCGTGCAGCCCATGAGCGAAGGCCAGGGCGCCTCGGCCGTGACCGCCAGTCCCACGGGCAGGTACGTGCTGCTGGGCAAGGGACACACCCTGGCGCTGTTCCAGTTCGCCTTTCCGGAGGCCCCGGCCAGCTATGTGCGGCGCCTGCACCAGCGCGGGGCCTATCAGGTGGCCCAGCACTACGCGGACCAGCTTGACCCGGCCGGAATCACCCCTGCCCTGCGCGGGCCCCTGGAGGCCGAGCTCAAGCGCCTGCCGGCGTCCGGGGTGGCGGTGGACGACCTGCTGGCCCGGCTGACCGATGCGGAAGCCGCCGGCGATGCGGAGGGCATGCGCTACTGGGCCGACAAGGTGCTGGAGCGGCAGCCGGCCAACCAGCCTGCCCTGGCCGCGCTGGAACGCATGAGCGTCTTTCAGGAGCAGAAGACCCTGGAGACGGCCCGCGAGGCCATGGAACGCGGCGAAAACCTGATCGCCATCAACCTGCTCTCCAGCCGCATCGGCCCCAACAGTCCGCACTTCCAGGATGCCCAACGCCTGCTGGGCGAGGCCGAAAGCCGGCGCCGCGCCCAGACCGCGCTGGAGCAGGCCCGGGAAAAGATGAACCTGAGCAACTTCCCCGCCGCGCGGGCCATCGTGGGCGAGGTGCTGCGCGAGGAGCCGGACAACCCCGCGGCCATGTCTCTGCTGGAGGAGATCGACCGGCGCGCCGCCGGACCGCTGGGCAGCGTGGCGGTGCGCGTGGGCATCGTGGCGCTGCTGGTGGCCGGCGCGGCGCTGCTCTACCGCACGCGGGCGCGCTGGCTGGGCTTGTGGCGCCTGCCCCCGCGCCAGGCCGGGGCCGCCCCACGCGACGAGCCCCACGCGGGCGGTGCGCCCGGCGGTGGGCGCGGCGGCGCCGGCGCGGGTGCCACACGCCGCCCGGGCCCCAGGCCGGCCGGGGCCGCGCGCCCCACCCGCGACCGCTCCGCGGAGCTGGCCGGGCTGCTGGACAAGACCGAGGAGATGGTGCGCCTGTTCCGCCAATGGGATACCCAGAACCAGCACACGAGCCTGCTGCTGGAATTCGAGGCCGAGCTGCACTCCCTGCACCGGCGCCTGCGCGATGGCGGCGCCGACGTGCGCGGTATGGAGGCGCGCCTGAATGCCATGCAGAGCCACCTGCGGCGGCTGCAGTTCCAGCGCAAGCCGGAGCCCGAAGCGCCCCAGGACGCCGCCAAGGCGGACGCCGAGCCTTCGCTGTACGAGCTGCTGCAGGTGCCGCCCGATGCCGCGCCGGAGACGATCAAGTCCGCCTATCACCAACGGTTGAAGGAATATCACCCCGACCTGCACAGCAATTCCGACTTCGCCTGGGTCAAGTCCGAGGCCGAGCGCATGAGCAAGCGCATCGGCGAGGCCTACGAGGTGCTCAAGGACCAGAGCCGCCGCCGGCAGTATGACGCCGAGCTGCGCCGCAAGCGCGGGGGCGCCCGATGATCCGCTCCATGACCGGCTTCGGCCGGGCCGAGCTGGAACGCCAGGGCTGGCGCTGCGGCGTGGAGATCCGCTCGGTCAACAGCCGCTTCCTGGACGTGCGCCTGCGCCTGCCCCAGCCGCTGCAGCACCTGGAGGAGCAGTACAAGCGCCAGATCCGCGAGCAGTGCGAGCGGGGCAAGGTCGACTGTTCGGTGGCGCTCACTCCGGGCGAGGGGGCCGGCGCGGCCTACGTGCTCAACCGCGACCTGGCCCGCCAATACGGCGCCCTGATCGGCGAGCTGCAGCAGGCCCTGGGCGCCACGGTCAACGTGAACCTGGAAGACCTGCTGGCCAACCGCCAGCTCGTGGGCGGCCTGGAAGCCGCCCTGGACGAGGAGGGCGCGGACGCCCTGGCCACCGAGACCGTCGCCCTGGCCCTGCAGGCGTTGCAGCACATGCGGGAGCGCGAGGGCGAATTGCTGCGCCAGGACCTGAGCGCCCGCGTGGCGAATCTGGGCGCCATGCTGGACGAGCTGGTGCCGCTGACCCGGGATCTGCCGGCGGTCTACGCCCAGCGGCTGCGGGAAAAGCTGGCCCTGCTCGCCGGCGACGGCCCGATCCCCGCCGAGGAACGCATCGTGCAGGAAATTGCATTGTATGCCGATCGGTGCGATGTTTCCGAGGAGCTCACCCGTTTCCGCGCACACCTCGCGCACCTCACGCACCTGATGGACGATCGGGGCGCGCTGGGGCGCAAGATCGAGTTTTTGCTCCAGGAGCTGAACCGCGAAGCCAATACCCTGTCGGTGAAGAGCAGCTCGGCCCCGGTGAGCGAGCGCGTGGTGGACATCAAGGCCGAGCTGGAAAAACTGCGCGAACAAATCCAGAACATCGAATGAACGGCACCTTCTACCCCCGGCTGATCGTGGTGTCGGGCCCCAGCGGCGTGGGCAAGAGCACCATCATCAGGGAGGTGCTGGCGCAGTTGCCCTACGTCAAGCTCTCGGTGAGTTCCACGACGCGCCATCCGCGCCCGGGGGAAGTGGACGGCAAGGACTACTTTTTCGTCGACAAGCGGGAGTTCGAGCGCAAGATCGCCAAGCACGCGTTCCTGGAATGGGCCCGGGTGTACGACAACTACTACGGCACCAGCAAGGACCACGTGATGCACACCCTGGGCACCCAGCACCATGTGCTGCTGGACGTGGACACCCAGGGCGCCATGGCGATTCGCCGCAGCTGCTCCGGCGCGGTGATGATCTTCATCAAGCCGCCCTCCATGGAGGCCCTGCGCAGCCGGCTCACCGGGCGCGGCACCGAATCGCCCGCAAGCCTGGAAAAGCGCCTGTCCTGGGCCGCCAACGAGATCGCCCTGGCCCAGCACTACGACCACATCGTGATCAACCACAGCGTTCCGGAGGCCGTGGGGCAGTTCGTGCGCATCATTCAGCAGGCCGAGCGTCAGCAAATTCCCTTCCTGATTCACCAGGACAAGCTGGAGCAGGAGCGCGCGCTGAAATCGGGCTCCGACCACGGCCTGCTGCTGGCGGACGACGAGGCGCCCGAGCCCGAGCCTGCCGGGCCCGTCTTGTCCGTGCACGCGGCAACGCCGCAGGCGCGGGAGACCCCCGCGGAACCCGCGGACGAGCCTCTCGCGGCCGCAGACGAGGAGCCCTGGGAGGTGGTGGAGCTCACCGCGGACGAGATCGACGCGTTGCGGACCCCGGATGTCGCGGCGCCCGTTGCCGGCGCGCTGCAACCGCCCGACCCGGGCGCGCGGCAGGAGCCCGCCGGGCCGCGCCGCCATCCGCGCCCGGACGAGCAGGCGCTGGTGCACGAGCTGGTGCGGCGCATCCGCCCCGTGCTCACCGACGAGCTGGTGGAGCTGGTGCGCGGGCGCGTGCGCGAAGTGCTCAAGCGCGACCTGCGGCGCGTGATGCGCGAAACCTACCTGTCCATGCGCAGCCGCCGCGCCTGAAGCGTGCGCCTCCCGGCCTGTCCGCCGCGCCAATACCCCGCGCCTGACGCGCCACGTGCCGGCACCCCCGCGCGACCTGTCCGCATGCGGACCGCGGCCACGGCGCTCCTCCGTCCGGCACGCCGCGCGCCACCCGTTGGCCCCGCCACCCACCCGCCAGAATGTCCACCACAGAATTCGCCGCCGCCCGCGTGCTGCGTCATAATTCCTTGATGCCGTTTGCGAAATTCGCGCGCTGCGGGGAAAATGGAACGGAAGCGCCGGGGCCCACCGGCGCACACGGAGGCGACGGGTGCACGCCCGCCCACGGGGCCGGGCGCCACGCCGCCGGCCTCCCCATCCTTGCGGCAATCCCATGGCACTGATCCGGGTCGACGACCTGATCCAGAAGGTGCGGGCCTACCTGCCCGAGACCGACGCCGCGGAGCGCATCCGCAAGGCGTACGTCTATTCGGCCACCCTGCACCGCAACCAGTTCCTGCCCTCGGGCGTGCCCATTCTGCAGCATGCGCTGGAGGTGAGCCAGATCCTGGCCGACATGCGCATGGACTCCCCCTGCATCGTGGCCGGGCTGCTGCACGACGTGCTGCAGGAGGAGCTGACCGATTCCTCCGCGTTGCGCCAGGCCGTGGGCGACGAAGTGGCCGTGCTGGTGGAGGAGCTCTCCAAGCTCAACCGCGCCACCTACCAGGGCACCGAGGCCAGCCGCGCCGAGCACATGCGGCAGATGATTCTGGCCAGCACCCGCGACCTGCGCGTGATCCTGATCCTGCTGGCGGACCGGCTGCAATTCCTGCGCTCCGCGGAGCACCTGGAGCAGGACAAGCGCGAACTGCTGGCCCGCGAGTCCCTGGCCATCTATGCGCCCATCGCCCATCGGCTGGGGGTGCACTATTTCAAGGCCGAGATCGAGGATCGTGCCTTCGAGATCGAGGACCCCAGGACCTATCACGAGCTCAAGCGCTGGGCGGACCGTTACGCGGCCGAGAGCCGGGAGCGCATCGAGCGCATCAACGCCGAGCTGCGGCGGTTGCTGGCCGACAACGGGATTGCGGCCGAGGTGCTGGGGCGCACCAAGCACCTGTATTCGCTCAACGCCAAGTTGCGCCGCCAGGGGGGCGACCTGGACAAGATCTACGACCTGCTGGGCACCCGCATCATCGTGGAGGCCACGGACGATTGCTACAAGGCCCTGGGGCTGATCCACGCGGCCTACACGCCCCTGCCCAGCCGCTTCAAGGACTATATCGCCCTGCCCAAGGACAACGGCTACCGCTCGCTGCACACCCACGTGTTCGATGCGCAGGGCAACCAGTTCGAAATCCAGATCCGCACCCGCGAAATGCACCGCCAGGCCGAGCTGGGGGTGGCCGCGCACTTTCTCTACAAGGAGCAGGGAACGGCGGACGAGGTGGAGCTGGCCAGCATCAACTGGTTCCGCCAACTCTTGCAGGACATGGAAAACGGCCAGAGTCCCCGCGAATCCATGGAGCTGCTGCAGCGGGATCTGGCGCCCAACCAGATCTTCGTGTTCACGCCCAAGGGCGAGGTGATCAAGCTGCCGCCCAAGGGCACTGCCATCGACTTCGCCTACGCCATCCATTCGGACGTGGGCAACGCCTGCATCGGCGCCAAGATGGACGGGCGCATGATCCCCATCCGCACGCCGCTCACCAACGGCAGCGTGGTGGAGATTCTCACCTCCTCCAAGCAGCGCCCGCACAAGGACTGGCTCAAGTTCGCCGCCAGTTCCAAGGCCCTGGCGCGCATCCGCGGCTACCTGCGCCAGCAGGAAAAACGCCAGGCCATCGAGGAGGGCCGCGAGATGGTGGCCCGGGAGGCGCGGCGCATGGGCCGCAAGCTGGACGAGCTGCCCAAGCTGCCGGGCTTCAGCGAATGGATGCGGCGCGGCGCCCTGACCAGCATGGATGAGCTGTATGCCGCCGAGGGCTTTGGGCGCATCAACATCCGCGAGGTGCTGGACAGGCTCACCGCCAGCGGCGAACCCAAGCCCGCCACCGCCGCCCCGGCCCGCACCCCGGCCCAGCGCGCCGCGCGGCCGGGCGCCGGCGAGCAGGTACTGGTGGCCGGCATGGATTCCATGATGACCCGCTTCGCCAAGTGCTGCGCGCCGGTCTTCGGCGATCCGCTGGTGGGCATCATCACCCGCGGGCGCGGCGTCTCCATCCACCACGCGGAGTGCTTTTCGCTGCGGCGGCAGGCGGTGCATCCGGAGCGCATCGTGGACGTGCACTGGGCGGACGATGTCCATGGCGAGCGGCCCGTGACCCTGACCATCCGGGCGGGCACCATGAAGCGCCTGGTGGAGCTGATCGGACTGCTGGAAGAGGAAGAGGGCGTGCGGATTACGTCAGGACGCGTGGCGTCCAAGGGCGGGGTCTACATCCAGCATTTGACGCTGGTGGTCGAGGATGCCAAACACATCCAGCGTCTGCTGTCCCGGCTCAACAACCTAGAAGGCGTTCAGGCCGAGCGCGACCTGGAGAAGTCCTGAGCGTGCGCGGCGGCCTCCGGGTTCATGTCCCGATAGACTTCCCGCATCACCTCGATCACCACCTGCTCCTCGACCGTGCGCGCCCGTTGCGCCATCAGCTCCAACGCGGCGGCGATGGAAAAATCGCGGCGGGTTAAGCGTTCCAGCTTGATGCCGACTTTGCTGACCGTATCGTTGACCATGGCGTCCTCCGTCGTCTAGGCCATTTCCTGGGTACCGCGGCGTGGCATCCATGCCTCGCGGGCAACATCAGGGAAGTTGACGGACACAATGCAGAAAGCAGGCCAAAATCGTCCGATCGGCCAAGCGATTGAAATCACTTGCTGAATTTCGACGTATCCACCACGAAGCGTTCGTGGGTGCCGTCGCCCAGCTTGAGATCGCCCGCCACCACCTCGACCTCGAAGAGCAGCTTGCGGCGGTCCTTTTCCAGCAGCTTGCAGCGGCAGGTGACAGGCTTGCCGGTCTCGATGGGGGCGCGGTGCCACACGTGCACCATGGTGCCCACGGTGCCCTCGGTGGCGTCCAGGTGCGGCAGCACCGTCTCCAGGCAGGTCTTTTCCATGATGCCGATCATGGCCGGGGTGGAAAGCACCCGCGCACCCTCGCCCAGGTGCGAAATGCCCATGTCCGGCGTGGTGGTGACCGTCTTTTCGCCCTTGATGCCCGGCGCAAGTGTCGACTTCATGCTCTCTGCTCCCGAATAACGCGGTTGATGTCCCTGGCCGTCCGCTCCCCCGTGCGGCGCCGGGCAGGCGCTCTGGCACCGTGTGCCCTGTCACGCAATTTGCATCGCCATAAGTGTTGCTGCCGGGGCGTTCCCGGCCAGGCGTTTCCCCCTTATAGGGTGCCCGACGCCCGAGCGCAAGGCGCGACGAGCCGTCGGGTCGGCCGGCGCGGCGCAATGGCGCCCCGGCGATGGCCAACGACCTTCCCATGGCGAGAACGATGGAAGCGAAGACCTACGAGCATCGGCCCTACCTGCGCGTGGTGTACGAGTGCTGCAACATCTACCAGCGCATCTATCGGGATATCAGCGGACGCTTCTACCTGGGCCGCTGTCCGCGCTGCCTGCGCACCGTGCGCTTCGAGATCGCGCCGGACGGCACCAAGGCACGCGACTTCGTCGTGCATTAGTACTTGGGGTCCTGTCCCGCAGGAACAGAAACAATCCGCGGGAACGGTGGTTCCCCCGAACCCCCAGGGTTGGCGAGCCAACCCCAGCCGCAAAAATGGGTTTCAAGGGCCTTCGGCCTGTCCTGCGCGGAGTCGAAGGGCCCTTGGTGGGGTGATCAGGGGAGAATCCCCTGACCTTCGCGCCAAGGCGACATTGCGTCGATATCGGCGGGACATGGAAACCGCTGTGTATAGAAACCACTGCGTGTAGTGGCTTCGACACGTCAGCCGGCCGCGGGACGATGGGCGGCCTCATGCACCAGGGCCCGGAAGCGCTCCCCGCGGGCGGTGTAGTTGGCGAACAGCCCGAAGCTGGCGCAGGCGGGGCTCAGCAGCAGCACTCCTTCCCCGTTCAGCCGGCGCAGGCCCTGGGCAAAGGCTTCTTCCAGCGACGGCAACAGGCGGTGCGCCGGCACGGGCACGCCGGCCCGCGCGGCCGCATCGGCCAGGGCCTGGGCCATGCGCTCCGCCGTGGCGCCGATGAGTTCGATTTCCCGCAGTCCCCCGTGACGGCACAGGGCATCCATCAGCCCGGCAAAATCGGCATGTTTTTCCGAGCCCCCGGCGATGAGCACCAGGGGTTGCGCTCCCGGCTGGGCAAAGGCATGCACCGCGCCCAGGGTGGCGTCGGGCCGGGTGGCGTAGGAATCGTTGTAGCACGCCACTCCGCCCACCAGGCCCACGCGCTCCAGGCGATGGGGCAGGCCGGGAAAGGCCGCGATGGCCCGCGCGGCCGGCGCCGCGCCCGCCCCCACGCACTCGGCCGCCAGCGCCGCCGCAGCGGCATTTTCCCGGTTGAACGCGCCCGGCATGGCCAGGGCCTCCAGCCAGGGCAGGGCTTCAGGCGTGCCCCCCTGCATGCGGCACAGGCGCCCCCCGTGCAGCCCGATGCCGTTATCCACGGGCCCGCTCAGGCTCACCGCCAGCGCCCACGCCTCGTGCCCGGCCACAACCTCCCGTGACCCCGCGCTGTCGGCGCAGTAGATGACGCGCTGGCCCGACCCGGCCGGGGCCAGCAGCCCGCGCTTGGCGCGGCGGTATTCGCCCACGTCCCGGTGCCAGTCCAGGTGTTCCGAGCTGGTGCGCAGCACCACGGCCACGTCCGGCTGGTGCGCCGCCAGATCCATGAGCTGGAAGCTGGAGAGCTCCAGCACGCTCACGTCCCGCGCGGTCAGTTCGTCCAGGAAGGCCAGGGGATTGAGCCCGATGTTGCCGCCGAGCCGGTGCGGCACGCCCGCCGCCGCCAAGGCCTGGCCAATGAGCGTGACCGTGGTGCCCTTGCCCAGGGTGCCCGTGACCCCCACCACCGGCCCCGGCCGCAGGGCCAGGAACATGCCCACCGCGGTCAGCACACGCGCCCCGGCGGCCCGCGCCGCCTGCAACTCCGGCACGTCCGGGCGCACCCCCGCGCTGCGCAGCACCGTGCCGCCGGCGGCCAGCTCCCGCGCCCAGTCCGCTTCGCCGTGGAACACGGCTCCGGCGAACTGCGCCCGCACGTCCTGCGCCGGCAACCCTGACGCAAAAGCATGGTCGTAGACGTGCGCCTCGCCGGCGCCGTGGCCCAACAGGAAGCGCAGGGTCTCGCGCCCCTCCACCCCAAAGCCCAGCAGGGCCAGCGGCCGCGGCAGGGCCGCCACGTAGTCGGAAATGCTGGAAATCGCGCGGAACATGTGCCGTTTATACACCGCCCCAAGTCAAAGGCGTAGGCGCGCAATGCCAGCCAGAACTCAAATTCAGGAACAGCAACAATTCGGGGGAACAGTGGTTCCGCCGAACCCCCTGTCTTGGCGGCAGGGGTTGGCATGCCACCCCCTGCCGCTGCAATGGGTTGCAAGGGCCCTCGGCCCTTGCTGGGGTGGTCAGGGGCAAAGCCCCTGACGCTTTTCACCATGGTCAGGCGGAGGGCCGGGGCGCGCCCTGGGCGCGGTGCTTGAGGGCGGTGGCGATGAAGCGGTTGGCGGGCACGGGCACGCCCAGGGCCTCGCCCAGGTCGGCCGCGGCGCCGTTGAGCACGTCCAGTTCCATGCGGCGGCCGTGCTCCATGTCCCACAGCATGGACATCTTCACGTCGGGCGGGCGGCTGTCCAGGAAGGCCAAGGTGCGCGCCACGATATCCACCGGCAGCGCCACGGCCTTGGCGCGGGCCAGAGCCTCGATTTCCTGCATGGATTGCAGAAGCAGCGCGCGCGTGTCGGGGTCCCGCACCACGGGCCCCAGGGTCTGGCCCGTGACGCAGCACACCCCGGCCGCCGGGGCCAGGAAGATGAACTTGCTCCACAGCGCCACGTCGATGGCGGGGCTGAGCTCGGTGGGGATGCCCGCTGCGCGCAGGGCCTCGGCGATGGCCTGGGCGCGGGGGGTGATGCGGCCGTCCAGCTCGCCGAAGGTGATGCTCTCCATCTCGATGGGCTGGCGGATCACGCCGGGCGCCTCGATGGCCGCGGAAATCTGGCAGGCGCCGCCCAGCAGGCGCTCCATGCCCACCACCGCCCCGATGCGCTGGGCGATGTCGATGCCGTTGAGCAGGGGCAGCACGGCGGTGTCTTCGTCCAGCGGCGGCGCCAGGCTGCGCGCGGCGTCGGGCAGATCATAGGCCTTGACGCACATCAGCACCAGTTCCGCCGGGCCGGCTTCCGCGGGCGAGCCCACGGCCCGCACCGGATGCAGGTGCAGGTCGCCCCGCGGGCTGTACACGCGCAGGCCGTCGCGGCGCATGGCCTCCAGGTGCGGGCCGCGCGCGATGAAGGTCACGTCCTGGCCGCCGGCGGCCAGCCGGGCCCCGAAATAGCCGCCGATGGCGCCGGCCCCCATGATGGCGATTTTCATTGTCGCTACCAGCGCATGAGGCAAAATCAATTCGGGGGAACGGTCGTTCCCCCGAACCCCCAGGGATGAGGATGAACGCGCACGGTCATCCGTCACAATCACAGGCCCGGCTCAGGGCGCCTTCTCGTGGGGCCGCGCGTAGCCCTGGGCATCGGCGAGCCGTGCCACGTGATCGCGCAGGGACTCGGGCACGAAGCCCGGCTTGTGCGTGATGAACTCCGGATACACGGTCAGCCGCTCGCGCAGGGTGTAGCCCACCTCCGCGCTGCGCCGGGCCAGCAACTCGATCTCCGGCCAGGGGGCTTCCGGGTTGATGTGATCGGGCGTCACGGGCGAAACCCCGCCCCAGTCGTTGATCCCCGCCAGCACCAGCATCGGATAGGCTTCGGGCATCAGGTTGGGCGGGGCCTGGAGATTCATCTCCCCGCCCAGCACCAGCCGCGCCACGGCGATGGTGCGCAGCAGGTCGGTCAGCGTGGCGTCGGGCCAGTCGTGCATGGGAATGCCCGGCTTGGCGCGGAAATTCTGCACGATCACCTCCTGGATGTGCCCGTATCGCTCCTGGGCGCGGCGGATCTCCCAGAGCGTCTCCACGCGCTCGCGCGGCGTCTCGCCGATCCCGAGCAGCAGGCCGGTGGTGAAGGCGATGCGCAATTCGCCCGCGAAGCGCAGCGTGGCCATCCTCGCACCGGGCGCCTTGTCGGGCGCGTGCTCATGGGCCATTCCCGGCAGGCGCAGCCGCGGCGTGAGGTTCTCCAGCATCATCCCCATGCTCGGGCTCACCTCGCGCAGGCGCGCCAGGTCGCGTGGCCCCATGACCCCTGGATTGGCATGCGGCAACAGCG
>JACQHH010000205.1 GCA_016199125.1 Candidatus Lambdaproteobacteria bacterium | reverse complement strand
GGCGTGATCGTGGTGGCGGCCACCAACCGCGCCGACGTGCTGGACCCGGCTCTGCTGCGCCCGGGGCGCTTCGACCGCACCATCACGGTGCCCCTGCCCGATCTGCGCGGCCGCGAGCGCATCCTGGCCATTCATGCGGCCAAGGTGAAGCTGGCCCCGGACACCGAGCTGGTGCGCATCGCCCGCGGCACGCCGGGGTTTTCCGGCGCCGACCTGCGCAACCTGGTCAACGAAGCCGCGCTCTATGCGGCGCGCAAGAACAAGCGCGACGTGCAGCTCCAGGACCTGGAATGGGCGCGCGACAAGGTGCTCATGGGCCCGGAGCGCAGGAGCATGATCATGACCGACGAGGAGAAGCGCAACACGGCCTACCACGAGGCCGGCCATGCGCTGGTGGGCGCGCTGCTGGCCAACACCGACCCGGTGCACAAGATCACCATCGTGCCGCGGGGCCAGGCGCTGGGGCTCACCTCGTTCCTGCCCACCGAGGACGTGCACAACCACGACCGCGAATACCTCACCAACCGCATCGCGGTGGCCATGGGCGGCCGCGCGGCGGAGGAGCTGATCTTTGGCGAGATCACCACGGGCGCCGGCAACGACATCCAGCAGGCCACCCAGACCGCGCGCAACATGGTGACCCAATGGGGCATGAGCGATGCCATCGGCCCCATTACCCTGGGCACCGGCGAGCAGCAGCATTTCCTGGGCCGTGACATCGGCATGGACCGCGAATACGGCGAGGAACTGGCCGAGCTGATCGACGACGAGGTGCATTCCATCGTGCTCGGCGCCTACGAGCGCGCCAAGTCGCTGCTGCGCGACCACCTGACCATCCTGCACCAGGTGGCGCAGGAACTGATCAAGAACGAGACCGTGGAGGGCGACTACCTGCGCGGACTGCTCCAGCCCACCTGAACCCCGGCGGCGTCGGGCGCCGCCAGGGGGCGCGCGCTGCGCCGGCGCCACCCAGCCTGTCCGCACGCATGTATTATCGCCTCTTCCGCTGGTTCCCCAAGAGCGCCTTCAGCCGTCTCATGGGCGTGCTGGCCGGCATCGCTTGGCCCGGGCCGGTGCTGCGCGTCGTGATTGCGCTCTACGTGCGCGCGTACCGCATCGACATGAGCGTCTTCGTGGAGCCGGCCGGCGGCTTTCGCACCTTCAACGCGTTTTTCACGCGCGGCTTGCGCCCCGGGGCCCGGCCCATGGACGCGGCGGCGCAGGCCATCGTCAGTCCCGTGGACGGGACGGTGATCGAGGCCGGGCGCATCGAGGCAGGCCGGCTGCTGCAGGCCAAGGGACGGGACTTTTCCCTGCGCGAGCTGCTGGGCGACGATCCGGCGTGGGCAGCCTTCGACGGGGGCGCCTTTCTTTCGCTCTATCTCAGCCCTCGCGACTATCATCGCATTCACACGCCCTGTGCCGGACGGGTGACGCGCTTCCGCCATGTGCCGGGAGAGCTGTGGACGGTGAGCCCGGCGGGCGTGCAGGGCGTGCCCGACCTGTTCGCCCGCAACGAGCGCCTGATCACCTTCATGGACACGGCGCTGGGCGAGCTGGCCGTGATCAAGGTGGGCGCCACGGTGGTGGGAAAGATCCGCGTAGTCTACCATGAGGTCACATCCAACCGCCCCGGGGCCGGGCTGCTGGCCTGCACCCTGCCCCAGCCCGTGGCGCTGGACAAGGGCGCGGAGCTGGGGCGCTTCGAACTGGGCTCCACGGTGATCCTGCTGCTGCCGCCGGGCGCGGCGCGGCTGGAGCCCCTGCGGTCCGGCGACCCCGTGCGCATGGGACAGACCGTGGCCAAGGCCGGGGCCTGAGCGGCCGCCGGAGCTCCACGGCCCGGCGCCCCGCGCGGGCACGGCGACTCCGGCAGCGGCCGGCGAGGAACGCATGATCAACATCAAGAGTCTGTCGCTGGCCGAACTCGGCGCGTGGTTCGAGGCCCAAGGGCAGGCGCCCTACCGCGCGCGCCAGGTGTTTCAGTGGCTCTACCAGCGCGGCGTGCGGGACTTCGCGGAGATGAGCAACGTTTCCAAGGCCCTGCGTGAGGCGCTGGCCGCGGACTTCCACCTGGGGGCGCTGGAGACGGCGCAGATTCAGGAATCCCAGGACGGCTCGCGCAAGTTCGCCTTCCGCCTGCACGACGGGCACGTCATCGAGTCCGTGCTCATGCCCAACAACACCCAGCACACCCTGTGCGTCTCCACCCAGGTCGGCTGCGCCATGGGCTGCGATTTCTGCATGACCGCGCGCATGGGACTGGTGCGCAACCTGTCCAGCGGCGAGATCGTGCAGCAGGTGGTGGAGGCCGCGCGCTACGTGTCCGAGGGCCGCTTCATCCGCAACATCGTGTTCATGGGGATGGGCGAGCCGCTGCACAATTACGAGGCGCTGGTGCGCACCATTGGCGTCCTCTCGGAGGACATGGGCTTCGGCTTTTCCAAGCGCCGCCTGACGGTGTCCACCTCGGGCCTGGTGCCGGCCATCCGGCGCTTCGGGGCCGAGCGCGTGGGCGCCAACCTGGCCATCTCGCTCAACGGGGTCACCGACGCGGTGCGCACGCGGCTGATGCCGGTCAACCGGCGCTGGCCGCTGGCGGAGCTGATGCAGGCCTGCCGCGAGTATCCGGCGGACAACCGCGTCCGCATCACCTTCGAATACGTGCTGATCCGCGGGCTCACCGACGACCTGGCCGATGTGCCGCGGCTGGTGAAGCTGCTGCACGGCATCAAGAGCAAGGTCAACCTGATTCCCTACAACGCGGGCCCCGACAGCAAGTACCAGGCGCCCAGCCTGGAGCAGGCGCGGGTGTTCCAGGAGGCGCTGCTGGCGCGGGGTGTGCTGGCCACGCTGCGCATCTCCAAGGGCCAGGACATCCAGGCCGCCTGCGGCCAGCTTGTGCAGGCCGGGCGCCGCAACGCGCCTCGGGCGCGCGCCGCCGGGTAGTGCCGGGCGCAAGACAAGGCGTCGCTGGTGTCCCGGCCGCACCGGGCATCCCCGGCACAGGTTCCCCTCAAGACGATGGATGTCGCGCCGGCGTGGCGTTGCGCCGGGCGCGTCGGCCCCTGCAGCGGGACTGCTCATGGCAGGGGCGGACGGCGGGTGTGGTGCGTCGTGGCCTGCTCGAAGGCGTAGGCCGCGTGCAGCAACTGGTCCTCGCGGAAGTGGTTGGCCAGCAGTTGCAGCCCCAGGGGCAGGCTCTCGCGGGTGAACCCGCCCGGCACGGAGATGCCTGGCAGCCCGGCCAGGTTGGCCGGCAGCGTGAAGGCGTCGATGAGATACATCTGCAACGGATCGGCCATGCGCTCGCCCAGCTTGAAGGGCGGCACGGGCGAGGTGGGGCTGGCGATCACGTCCACCCGCTCGAAAGCAAGGCGGAAGTCCTCGCGCAGCAGGTCGCGGATCAGCATGGCGCGGTTGTAATACGCATCGTAGTAGCCCGCGCTGAGGGCGAAGGTGCCCAGCATGATGCGCCGCTTGACCTCCGGCCCGAAGCCCGCCTCCCGTGTCGCCTCGTACATGTCCTGCAGCGAGCGCACGCCCTTGGCCCGCACGCCGAAGCGCACGCCGTCATAGCGCCCCAGGTTGCTGCTGGCCTCGCTGGGCGCCAGGATGTAGTACACCGTGATGGCATAGTCCAGGTGCGGCAGGTCCACCTCGACGATCTCCGCCCCCAGCTCGCGCAGGGTCTGCAGATTGGCCGCAAAGCCCGCCGTGACCTGGGGGTCGATCTCCCCCAGCGCCTGCAAGCCGCGGATCACGCCCACGCGCAGGCGGCCCAGCTCCGGGCGGCAGCAGGCGGTGAAATCCGGCACGGGGACGTCCCGCGACGTGGCGTCGCGCGGGTCGTGCCCGGCCACGATGCCCAGCAACAGCGCCGCATCGCGCACGTCCTTGGCCATGGGCCCGCCCTGATCCAGCGAGCTGGCGAAGGCCACCATGCCATAACGGCTCACCCGTCCGTAGGTGGGCTTGAGGCCCACGATGGAGGTGAACGCGGCGGGCTGGCGGATGGAGCCGCCGGTGTCCGTGCCCAGGGCCGCCAGCGCCTCGCCGCTGGCCACGGCCGCCGCGGAGCCTCCCGAGGAGCCGCCGGGCACGCGCTCGGTATCCCAGGGGTTGCGCGTGGGCCCGAACGCCGAGTTTTCCGTGGAGGAGCCCATGGCGAACTCGTCCAGGTTGGTCTTGCCCACCAGGTTCAGGCCCTGCGCCTTGAGCCGCTCCACGGCCGTCGCATCGTAGGGCGGCACGAAGCCTTGCAGGATGCGCGAACCGCAGGTGGTTTCCATCCCGCGCGTGACGTAGATGTCCTTCAAGGCGATGGGCATGCCGGCGATGGGGCTCAGCGTCTCGCCGGCCGCCAAGCGCCGGTCGGCGGCCTGGGCCGCGGGCAGCACCGCGTCGGTATTGAGCGTGATGAAGGCGTGCAGCCGCGCCTCCACGGCGTCGATGCGCTGCAGCACCGACCGGGCGATCTCCGCCGTGCTGATGGCTCCCTCCAGGCGCTGCCGGTGCAGCGCATGGATCGGCTGGTCGCACAAATCCATGCAAACTCCCAAGGCGGTGCATGCGGCGCGGGCCGCAAAGGAACGGGCGGTGCGGACCGTCAGTCGCGCAGCCCGATCTGCGAGAGCAGGAAGTTCTCGTTGATGATGACGACCTGGCGGAAGCGCACCTTGATCACGCGGGCGATCAGCTCCCGAGGCCACTCCTCGGGATAGGCGAATTCCTTTTCTTCCTTCAGGATGCGGAAACGCACCAGGTTGAGCCGGATCCTGCGCGGCGACCCGGGAAAGAGCAGCGCCAGCGTATAGCCCTGGCGCGTAACCATGTAGGCCATGGCGTTGGAAGAGAGCTTGACGTGCTGTCCGCAGAGCAGGCCCATCACGTCCAACAACCGTCCGTGCTCGTTGGTCTCCGGGTTGCTGAATTCCCAGCAGGTGGGATTGCCCGCCACGGCCCGCACGGAATAGCCCGCCAGCTCGCCCACGCGGTCGAAGGGCTCGCGGAACACCCCCAGGCGCACGCCGTTGATCCGGTAGATGTCCAGCCGGTTTTTCGCTTGCATGGGCGGCCCTTGCTGCTGTGCTCAACGTCCGGGTCACTTCGTGCCGCGCGGCGCCCCCGCAGGGTCACGACGCGGCGATCCGCAGGTGCCGCCGCAGCAGCGCCAGATACTGCAGGCGATGATACCAACGCGTGCCTTTCACCGCCATGCGCCGCAGTTGCAGCGGCCCTCGGTCCTGCACCATGCCGGGGTCCGTGGTCACGCCGTAGCGAAAGCCCGCGGCGGCGGCGGCGCGCACCACCCGCTCGTCGTAATCCCCATAGGGATACGCCACGCTGAACACCTCGCCGCCCAGCAGCGCCGCCAACCGCCGGCGCGCATCGCTCATCTCCTCCAGCAGCACCTGGCGCGGCAGCGAGGTGGCCGGCACGTGGTGCAGCATGTGCGCGCCGATCTCGAAGCCGTCTTCGGCCATGGCCGCGAGCTGCCCGGCCGAGAGCAGATCCACGGGCGACGGGTCGGCGCTGTGGGCCCATACCACGCGCGACTTGCCGATATCGTCCACCACGGGGAAGATTACGGCCGGAAACCCGAACCAGCGCAGCAGCGGATAGGCATGCTGGAAGATGTCCACCGTGCCGTCGTCGAAGGTGAGCACCACGCGCGGTGCCCCGGGCCGATGGCCGCCCGCCGCGTCGTCCGGCTCCGTAGCCAGATCGCGCAGGGTCAGCACACGCGCACCCCCGCGGGCCAGTTGCGCCAGTTGCCAGGCAAACTGCGCCGGCGTGACATACAACCCGCGCAGCGGCGAGCCGGGCGGCGGCTCGGCCACACGGTGATAGGTCAGCACCAGCAAGCGGCCATTGGCCAAGGGATCTCCGGACATAGGCGTGCCTGGGCAGGCGACCGATTCGCCCCGCGGGCCGCCCCGCCTCGCGGTCGGCGCCTATGCCCCGGATGCCCGCGGCGCCGCGGGCTCTGGGTCCGGCTCGTCCAGCAGGGCCTCCAATTGATCCAATGTGCGTTGCAGGGCGAATTTGTCAAGGGCGCGCCGGCGACCCGCGGCCCCCAGGGCCGCCCGCCGCGGCGCATCGCCCAGCAGCGCCGCCAGTGCCGTGGCCATGCCGTCCAGGTCGCCGTCCGGGACGATGAGGCCGGTCTCGCCAGGCACGGTCACCTCGCGGACGGCCGGAATGTCGAACGCGGCGGTGGGCAGTTCCGTGAGCATGGCCTCGGCCAGCACGTAGGCAAATCCCTCCCAGTGCGAAGCCAGCAGCAGGACGTCGCACCCGGCCAGCAGCGCCGGCACGTCGTCGCGCTGCCCCAGGAACTCCACGGCCCCGGCCAGCCCCAGGCGCCCCGCCTGCGCTTCCAGTTGCGGGCGCAGCAGGCCGTCGCCGATCACCAGCATCCGCGCCTGGGGCACGCGCGCGCGCAGCCGGGCCAGCACCTCCAGCGCCCGCGCCACGCCCTTTTCCGCCGTGAGCCTGCCCACCACGGCGATGGTGCCGCTGTCCGCGCGCCGGGCCGGGGGCCGCCAGACCTCCGGATCCACGCCGTTGTGGATCACCAGGGGCCGCAGGTGGGCCACTTCCTCGGGAAATTCGGCGCTCATCGCGTCCAGCGTGGCCTGGGAATTCACGATCAGCCGCGTGGGCACGTGGCGCAGCACCCAGCGGTTCAGCGCCGTGCGGCGCGGGGCTACGGGAATCCCGCGGCGCAGCACGACGCGCGGCACCCCGCACCAGCGCGCCGCCAGCCCCACCACTTTCAACTCATGCGCCGCGTTGAGGATCACAGCCGCCGGATGGCGCAGGCGCAGCTCACGCACCAGGGGCATGACGCGCAGCGGATTGAGCAGGCTGACGTTGCGCAGGGCCTGCGGCCAGATGGCCAGCCCGGCGGCGGCGGCCCGCGCGGCCAGCACGCCTCCGGGATAGACCAGCAGGGCCACAGTGCGTCCCCGGGCGCGCAGGCCCTGGGCCGCCGACAGATGCCACTGCTCCCCGCCCCCCCAACCGCGCGACAGGTTGACGAACAGCACCTCCCCGCCCGGGGCGCTCATGGGGCGGCCACTGGCCGCGGCCGTGCCGCGCGGCGGGCACACGCGCCGTTCACGGCGCACTCCCCGCCGGCATGGACAGATGATAGCCCAGGGCCTTCAGCGTAGGACCGATGCGCGCCTCCACGGCGGCGAGTTGCACCGGATCGGCGTCGCGGTACTGGGCGATCTGTCCCGCCGTCAACGTGCCGTCGATGTATGCGCGGCAGGCGTCGGTCATGGGCAGGTGCAGGAATTCGGCGATGCTCTGCATCATGCCTTGCGGATCGGAGCAGAACTGCTCGTAGGTCATCTCGAAACGCTGGGCCGGCGGAATGACCTGGGCGAAGGTGCGGTAGGAGTTGACCTGGAATTCCCACGACACCGCGTTCTGCAGGTAGCGCGGCGCGCCGGACACGCCCAGGTGCGCCAGCACCGCGCGCCCCAGCTTGCGCGAGGCATCGTCGGTGGAATGGTGCTTGAAGGCGATGTCGCGCCCGTCGCGCACCATGTGGATGTAGCGCCCGTGCGGAAAGGTGGCGAACACGTAGGGCGCGAGGAGATAGGTCTCGGGCCACTTCCAGCCCCAGCCGTGCTCCCCGCCGGGCTGCAGGCGCAGCCAGTGCGCCGCCTCGTAGGCGGATTTCTGGAACAGGATCAGCTCCGCCTCGCGCACCTCGCCCAGCGTTTGCACGTCCAGGTTGCGGCGCGCCAGCACCTTGATCACCTCGCGGAAGGGCCGGTGGTCGATGTCCCCGGCGGGCAGGGATGCGCTCGTGCCCAGGCTCAGCCCCAGCTTGCTGCACGCCCAGGCCATCAGCCGCGTACCCGATTTTCCGCGGCCCATGAGGATCACGGGACGTTGCTGGCGCAGGAATTCCCGCCGCGCCTCGTTGCGCCGCGGGCTCAGGCCGCGTTCCAGCCAACAGCGAAAAGCAGTCAGGGTGCGATCCATGCGCGGAATGCTCGTGCGGGAAAGGGGGTGTGGACCGTGCGGCGAGGGTGGTGCCGGAGCGCCGGATGCCCGCGGCCGCCATGCCGTCCCCCGGAAAAAATGTCCCATGCCCCACACCAAAGGGCAAGGGAGCGCGCCCGGGACGGCCCAGCCGCAGTCGTCACGTGCGGGGCAGGGGATGCACCCCCGGTACCGGCTGCGGTCAGCCCTGAAAGCCGCTCCGGGCGGCACAGGGGCACCAGCCGGTTTGACCGCTGCGGGCCTTTCCGATCTAATGGAGCCATACTCGGGCGGCCACGCGCGCTGCGTGCCAGGGCGCGCCCACAGGCTCAACGCCTGCATCCAGGGCCGGGGCGCGCCGCACGCATAATCCCGCGCTACGTCATTCCAACCCGTTGCAGCACCGTCGCCCCCTTCCGGACCGCCGCACGTGACGCGTTACCCGTTGCTGGCCCTGCTGACCCTGGCCGCGCCCATGCTGCTGATCGGCCTGGGCTGGGCGCCGCTGCTCGACTGGGACGAGAACATCTACGGCGAGACGGCCCGGCAGATCGTCGAGCGCGGCAGCGTCATCGTGCTCTATCTCAACGGGCACATCTTCTGGGAAAAGCCGCCGTTGTTCCTCTGGGAAATGGCGGGGCTGTTTCACCTGTTCGGGGTGGGGCCGGGTGTGGCGCGGCTCACCAGCGGCCTCAACGCGCTGCTGATCCTGGCCGGCATGTACCTGGTGGGCCGGCGCCTGGGCGGGGCGTTGTTCGGCTGGCTGTGGGCACTGCTCTATCTCTCCTCCCTGCTGCCGCTGGTGCTGAGCCGCAGCGCCGTGATCGACCACACCTTCAACGGGCTTATCGCCGCCTCGCTGGCGCTGCTGATTTTCTACGACCGGGCCCATGCGGCGTTTCGCGTGGGGCAGGCGCGACGAGGCCGACACTGGGCATGGCTGCTGGGGGCGGCCGTGGCCATGGGCGCCGGCGTGCTCACCAAGGGCCCCCTGGGCGGCGCCGTGCCGCTGGTGGCCTTTGCGGCCTACAAGCTGGAGCGGCCCAGGCCCTGGCCGCACCCGATGCATGTCCTGGCCTGCGGCGTGGTCTCCCTGAGCATTGCCCTGTCCTGGTATGCGGCCAACTACGTGCTGGCCGGGCCGGAGTTCATCGCGGGCTTCACGCGCTTCCAGGGGCTGCTGTTCTCCAAGCCGCTGGAGGGCCACGGCGGCCCGTGGTTCTATCATTTCGGCATCGCGGTGCTGGGGCTGTTTCCCTGGACCCCGCTGCTGCTGCTGTGGGCGCGCAGGGCGCCGCGCCGGCGGCTATGGGCCGATGCGGCCTGGCGGCCGCTGATCGCGGGCTGCCTGGGCTGGGCGGGCTTCGTGCTGGCGGTGTTTTCGCTGGTGCAGACCAAGCTGCCGCACTACTCCTCGGTGATCTACATTCCGCTCACGTTTCTCACGGCGCTGATCCTCACCGACCTGCTGCGCGAGGGGGGACGGGTGCCGCGCTGGCTGGGCGTGCTGTTCGCTGCGTATGCCGTCGTGCTGGGCGCGCTGCTGGCCGGGCTGCCCTACGCGATGAACCGGGTGGCCGAGGCCAACGGCGTGCTGCTGCACGACCCGCCCGCGCCGGCTGCCTTGGCCTGGCTGCCGGGCGCGTTGCTTGTGCTGGGCGTCTGCTGGGCCGCGTGGCATCTGGTGTGCGGCCGCATCCAGCGCGGCGTGCTCATCGGCACGCTGGCCATGGGCCTGTGCATGCTGGGGCTGTGGCGCATGCCGTTGCCCCAGTTCGCTGCCTACAACCAGGGCGCGCTGATCGACATGATGGATGAGGCCTACGGCGAAGGGGGCGAACTGCTGCTCTACCGCATGGTGTCCTTTGCTGTGCTGTTTCGCGGCCAACGCGACGTGGAAATGCTGCACACCTACAAGTTTCCGGGCGACCCCACGCGCCTGGACCGCCCTGCCGACCATCCCCTGTACGTGGTCTCCGCGCAGTCCCAGGCGGCGCGCCTGCTGCACGAGCACCCCCTGTTGCAGCCCGTGCGGCGCAATGGCGATCTGTCGTTGTTCCGTCTGCCGCCGCGCGCCGCACAATAGCCCGCCGCCGGCGGCCCGCTTGGCATCCTTTCTGAATGCCCCAGGAGAGAGGCAGATTTTGTCCCGCTTGCACCGGGGCGCCCACCCGCGGCGCTGCGGCAGACCCGCACAGGTGTTCAGCCCATGATTCGAGGTGCGTTTCCCCAATGGATGGCGGCGACAGCCTTGGCGGTCGCCATCGCCGCATTCACGGCGCCCCACGTCCGGGCGCAGGCCCGCGACACGGCGCCCACCATCAAGGTCGGCTTCGACCGCGTCTTTCTCAGCGGCGCCACCTATACGCTGGAAGAGTCCTCCACCACGACGAGTTATAGCAACGCCGACCAGATGGTGGGCAACGTGGTCTACGTGGAATACGTGCTCTTCGAGCGGCTGGGGCTGATCGGCGAATACGCGCTGGTGCCCTTCACGCGGCAGTTCGAACTGGAGGACAGTGCGTCGAGCGTGGTCGCCGACGTCAGCGAAGCGGCCAGCGTATCCATGCTGGGGGCGAATCTCTACTTCAACAAGGCCACCGGGCGCGGGCTGAAATACTTCTTCGGATTATCCACGGGCACCTTCAGCGCCACGCACAAGATGGGCGACACCTCGACGGGCACCGGGCTGGCCGGCAGCTCCAGCGCGCTGTCCGTGCCGGTCAACGCGCTGCGGCTGGGAGTGGAGTGGATGTTGGGCAATGCCGGCATCCGCGTGCAGTACCAGTCGCTCTCGGGCGAGCTTGACGACACCACGCAATTCACCGGCTTCAAGCAGACCGTGTCCTATACCGCGGCGGAGCTGGGCATCGGAGTCTTGGTCTTCTTCTGAGGCGCCCGCACCTGGTAGATCCAGTTGAACGGATCGGGCCGCAAGCCGTACTGGATGCCGGTCAGCTCATCGAACAGGCGTTGGGCCAGCGGGCCGGTTTTGCCGCTGCCGACCTTGTAGTCCTGCCCCTTGTAGTTCATCGTCGCCACGGGCGAGATGACCGCCGCCGTGCCGGCGCCGAACATCTCCTCCAGCTTGCCCGACTTGTGGGCCGCCAGCACCTCGTCGATGGCAATGGCACGCTCTTCCACCCCGATGCCCCAGCTCTTGGCCAGTTGCAGCACCGAGTCGCGCGTGACGCCGCTGAGAATCGTGCCGCCAAGCGCCGGGGTGATCAGCTTGCCGTCGATCTTGAGCAGGATGTTCATGGAGCCCACTTCCTCCAGAAACTTGCGCTGGGCGGCATCGAGCCACAGCACCTGCGTGTACCCGGCCTGCTTGGCCTCCTTTTCGGCCAGCAGGCTGGCGGCATAGTTGGCGGCGGTCTTCACGGCGCCCAGCCCGCCCGGACCGGCGCGGGAATACTTTTCGCACACCTGCAGCGAGACAGGGTTGAAGCCCTCGGGATAGTACGCACCCACCGGGCCGATGATGATGATCATCATCACGTCCGAGGAGGACTTGAGGCCCACGTAGGGTTCGGCGCCGAACATGAAGGGGCGGATGTACAGCGATGTGCCCTTGCTGCGCGGCACCCATTCGTGATCCAGGCCGATCAGGGTGCGCACGGCCTGCATGGTCACCTCCACGTCCACGGGCGGCATGTCCAGCCGCTTCGCGGAGGCGTTCATGCGCTCGAAATTCTTGTACGGGCGAAACAGGTTGATCGCGTCATCTTTAGCGCGATAGGCCTTGAGCCCCTCGAAAATCGTCTGCCCGTAATGCAGCACCAGGGACGCCGGCGCCATGGGAATGGGCCCGTACTTGGAAATTACCGCATCGTGCCAACCCTTGTCGGGCTTCCAGCGCATCGTGAACATGTGGTCGCTGAAAATCTTGCCGAAGCCGAGCGCGCTTTCGTCGGTGGGTTTGGGCCTGCGTTCCGCCAAGGGAACTTCGTCGATGCGGATATCCATGTCTGTCTTCAACGTGGGGAGCCAGCGCACGACTGCGCCGCGCTGGCGGTGAACGATGGCTGCGGCGGGGCGAGCCCCGGGGCGGCACAACCTGACCTTGTCTTCCGGGGCGCGCAACGTTCCCCGAAAGTATGGATAAGTAAGGAAAAATTCCTGAAAAGTCAACCAGTTGCCGGGAGACGCGCCGGCTGCCGCGTACTTAGGCGGTTGATTTGAACGGGGAACAGGGTAATCTAGCGGACAGGCCGCGCGGGGCCCCGGAGCGCCCGATCCGCCGGGACATCGCATGGGACGCAACCGAATTTTTTCGCAACGGATACGCTTGTGGCTGGAGTGGTCATTCCCGCGCTGGGCTATGCGACAGACGACGTGATCGTCCTGCAGTGGCACAAGGCCCCGGGCGATCCGGTGGCGGCCGGCGAAATGCTGGTGGACATCGAGGCGGAGAAATCGGTCAGCACGATCGAGGCGGGCGAGACCGGCGTACTGCTGGCGGTCTATGCCCCGGCCGGGGCTGTTGTGGCCGAGGGCGCCACCGTGGGCTGGATCGGCGCCGCCAGCGAGGCTGCGCCGGTGGTGGAACTGGACGTGCTGGGCTGGGCGGAGGACCTGGGCCCCATCCCGCGGGAGCTGGCCGGGCACGTGCCCACGGGCCGGCTGCTGCCCGCCGCGGCACGCGACGCGGGGGAACCGCCGGGCAAGGCGTCGCGCGCCCGGCTGCGCAATTTCCTCAAGGGCCTGCTGCGCCAGATCACCGCCACGCGCATGGCGCGGAGCTGGGTGGCCGCGCCCAAGGTGGATCTCTTCGCCGACATCGATTTTTCCCGCGTGGTGGCGCACCGCCAGGCGCGCAAGGACGCCGGGCACGACGCACCCTCGTTCAACGTGTACATCGCCCACGCCGTGGTGCAGGCGTTTGCCGATCTGCCGCACCTGAATCTCAACTGGATCGACGGCCAGGCCACGCCGCTGGAGCAGGTGTCTGTGGGTGTGGCCGTGGCCCTGGAGGACTCGCTGCTGACCATCTCCATGAAACACCTGGGCGGCGCCTCGCTGGATGAAATCCAGCACCGCTTCAAGGCGCTCATCCGCAAGGCGCTGGCCATGAGCCTGCGGCGCGACGAGATGTACGGCAACAGTCTCACCGTGACCAACCTGGGGGAGTTCGAGGTGTCCTCCTTCTCGGCAATCATCAACCCACCCGAAATCTTCATCCTGGCCATCGGCAAGCTGGACGAACGCGTGGTGATGCGCAATGGCGTACCCACGGCCGTGCCGTACTCGCGCTTCTGCCTCAGCTTCGATCATCGGGGCGTGGACGGCGCGCCGGCCTCCAAGCTGCTGCGCCAGATCAAGACCCACCTGGAACATTACGGCGAAGCCTGACGCACTCGCGCACGACCCCTGCCCCGAGGCCCCCTGCCGCCGGCAGCGGCCGGCCGCGTTGCGCGCGGCGCGGCACAGCGCCGCAGCAGAGTCCAGCCCGCGGCCGCGCGCCGAGCCGCGGCGCGCCACGGCCTGTGCGGGCGCCTTTCCCGCGCGAACTTGTGCAGGGGAAAACGGGAGGCTGCGCGGACGGTGCCGCCCGGCCGGAGAGGACGGCCTATTCCTCGGCCGTGAACGACTCGCTGCCGGACTCGAAGCTGTCCTCCGGCGAACGTCCGAGCATTTTTTCCTGCTCCTGCTGGTATTCCAGACTGTAGCGGGCCAGCGGCATGATCAGCAGGCGCTTGGGATTGATGGGCTCGTCGGTGCCCTCGCAGAGACCATAGGTCCCCTCTTCGATGCGCTCGAAGGCTTCCTCGATCTGCTTGAGGCGGCGCAGATGCCGCTGATGCATGAGCAGCGAAAATTCCCGGTCGCGTTCGTTGCTGGCCTGATCCAGGTCATCGCCCACGTCGCTCACTTCGTCGCGGTTCATGCGGTCCTGCTGCATGTACATCTGCACGACGTTGCGGCTTTCATGCTGCATTTCCGTCAGCTTGGCCACAATCTGGCCCAGCGTCTTCTTGTCGATATGCGGCAGGGAGAAGTCGCGCGCCTTGAGGGCCAGCTTGGCCCCACGAGCGGTCGATTTGCCGTTCTTGGAGCGGGCGCCGGTCTTGCCGACCGTGCGCGCGCGGACACTTCCGGCGCCGGTACGCACCACCCCATCGCGTCCGCCGGCACGGGCGCTGGAGCGGGCCGCGGCCTTGGCCGAGGGTGCGCTGCGGTTCTTCTTGCCGCCGGTGGCCTTGGCCGAACCGGCCTTGGCTGAGGCTCGCGATTTGGCCGGTGCCTTGCGGGCCGCGGCTCTGGCTGCACCCTTGCCCGCCGCTTGCGCGGCGGGCTTGCGGGCAGTGGTCTTGGGTTTGGACTTGGCCGCCGACTTGCCTGCCGCCCTGACTGCCGGCTTGTGCGAGGTGGCCTTGGATTTGGCTTTGGCTGCCGGTTTGCCCGCCGCCTTGGCGGCGGGCTTGCGTGCGGTCGCTCTGGCCTTGGTGGCCGCCTTGGCTTTGGCGCCGCTCTGCGCACGGCCTTTGCTCGCCGCCTTCGCAGCGGGTTTGCGCGCCGTGGCGCCGGCGCGCTTGCCCGAGGCCTTGGCGCTGGATTTTCCACCGGCTCGTCCCGTGCTACGCGCCACGGGCTTGGCGGCGGCCGCGCTGGAGTGGCGCACCCAGGTCCCGCCGATGCGTTCGGAGCTTCGCATCACCGGCATGGCCGCGGCGGAACTCCGCGCGCGCGGCCGCGCGGCGCGGGCGGACGATCTGGCCGGAGCCCTGTTGCCGGTTGATTTGCGGGCCGTGGTCTTCGCGGCGGGCCTGCCTGCGCCACGGGAGGTTGACCTGCCGGCCGGGGCGGACTTGCGGCCCGCAGGCTTTTTCGCCGCGCGACGGCCGGTGGTCTTGGCCGATGACTTGACTGCCTTGGCCGACTTGCGCGCCGCGGGCTGCTTGGCCTTGGCTTTTCTCGCCGCAGGTCTCGCTTTGGCCTTGGTCGAGGTGCGCGCGCTGCTGCGTGCGGCGGCGCGCGCGCCGCGCACCTTCGCCGTGGACTTCCTGGTGGTGGGCTTCTTGGCTTTGGCCGTGGACTTCCTGGCGGTGGGCTGCTTGGCTTTGGCCGTGGATTTCCCGGCCGCCGGCTTGGCTGCCGTCCGGGATGTCGTGCGCGCCATGGTCTTCGCGGCGGCGCGCGTGCGCCGCCCCTGGCCCGCGGCGGCCCCGACGCGTGCCGAGGTGCGCATCACGGGCTTGGCCGCGGCCGAACTGCGCCGGCCCTTGGCCGCGGCTTTCCTACCCGCGGGCTGTTTCGCGCGACCGGCGCCCGCCTTGGCGTTGGTGCGGGCGGTGGTTTTCGCGGCGGCTTTCCTGGCGGCGGGCTTCCGGGCCGGGCTCCTGGCGGCGGATTTCTTCGCTGCCGGCTTGGCCTTGGCGCTGGTGCGCGCCGCAGACTTGGCGGCGGGCCGCGCGGAACGCCCCTTGGCCGCGGTCTTCCTCGCCACGCCCTTGCGCGCCGTCACCTTGGCGGCGGACTTCCTCGCCGCGGGTTTGGAGGCGGCCTTGCGGGCAGTGGATTTCGTGGCCGCGGTCTTGGCGGCGCCCTTCTTGGGCGCAGCCTTGGCCCTGGTCGACGTGCGGGTACTGCCGGCGCGTGCGGCAGCCGCGCGCCTCGTGCCGCGCTTGGCGGCTGCGCGTCCCGCCTTGGCCGTGATGCGCGCCACCGGCTTGGCGGCCGCGCGGCTGCGCGTGGTGCGCCGGGCCGTGGATTTTCTGGCTGCGGGTTTCTTCGCACCGGCCTTGGCGGAGGTGCGCGCGGTTTGGGCCTTGGCCGCCGATTTCCGGGCCGTGGACTTCCTGGCTGCGGGTTTGGCGGATGCGCGGCTGGACGTCTTGCGCGCTGTGCCTTTGGCGGCGGCTTTGGGCGTGCGCGCGGCCGACTTGCTGGCCGCCGCTTTGCGGGCGGTTGTTTTGGCGGTCGCTCGTGCCGGTGCGGCGCGAGCGGCGGATCGTGTGCTGCGTTTGGCACCCGCGGAGCGAGCCGCGGACGATTTGGCAGTGGAAGCCTTCTTGGCAGTACTTTGCTTGGATCGATTTTGCGCCATGGTTATCCTGACGGGTTGCGGCATTGAACTCGCAGGCGAACGCCCGCTCCGGATGATTCGTCCATTAATGCATCAGGAGCACTGGGCGACCGATTGAAGGGTACATTTGTTAAAGCATCCCCGTGGCTCATGCAAGTCAAAAAAATCCGCTGCTGAACCTGTAACCGGCCCGCGACGCGGCTTGCGCCGCCGATCGCGTGCGCCCGGATGCACGCCGGGCTACGGACACCGGGCCTCGCACGTGCCTGCGCGCGTGTGCCCCTGCGTCCGGCCACGCTCCGCGCGACACCGCGACACGAATCACATTATGCCACGTTGTCACGCGGACGCACCACGTTTGCGGGGGGTTGACGGCGCACCGCGTTTCCGGAGCGCCATCGCTGGGGGACAGCTCGCTCAGCCCAACAATTTCAGGCTGTGCTCGAAGAACGGCGCGAACACCAGGCTGATAATCGCCTGCAGCTTGATCAGGATATTCAGCGAGGGCCCGGACGTGTCCTTCATCGGGTCGCCCACCGTATCCCCCACAACGGCCGCCTTGTGAACATCGGAACCTTTGCCCCCCAGCGCGCCGGCTTCGATGTACTTCTTGGCGTTGTCCCAGGCCCCGCCTGAATTGGCCGAGGAGATGGCCAGCACCACACCGGCAACCAGCGTGCCGATGAGCATGCCCGCCAGGGACTCCGCTCCGAACAGGTAACCCACCACGATCGGCGAGAGGATGACCTGCGCGCCAGGCGCGATCATTTCACGCAGCGAAGCGCGCGTGGAAATGTCGACACACGTGCGGTAGTCGGGCCGCCCGGGCTCGAAGCCCAGGTTCACGTGCTGCAGCAGCGTTGCGTCGGTCAGCGTCTGGCGCGCGCGACCGAGGTTCGTATGCATCGCCTCCAGCAGCGCTTCTTCGGTGCCGAACGGCTGGTTCTCCAAGCGGCGCAGACGCGCAAGCTGTTCGCGCGTGATGCCCTCTGCCGACAGGGCCGCGATGCTTTGCGTGGTGAGCAGGAACGTGGGCCGCAGGCCCGGAATCGTCGCGAACTGCCGCCGTACTTCCTTGATCATGTCCAGCGCGGCCTTGCCCACCGATTTCATGGTCATGGAAGTGAAGATGAAGGGCAGCAAGGCGCCGATGAAAATGAAGGCGATCACCGAGGGTTTGAGCATATCCAGCGTGCTCACGTCGGAGCGCACCAGGAAGGCCGAGAACAGCGCCAGCGAGGTGAGCGCCGCCGACCCGATGGCGAAGCCCTTGCCGATGGCGGCGGTGGTGTTGCCCGCGGCGTCGAGCGCATCGGTGCGCTTGCGCACGGCGGGGCCCAGGCCGCCCATCTCGGCGATGCCGCCCGCATTGTCGGCCACCGGCCCGAAGGCATCGATGGTCAGTCCGATGGCGATGGTGCCCAGCATGCCCAGCGAGGCCACGGCGATGCCGTACATGCCCGCGTACGTGTAGCCGATGTACACCGTGATGGCGATGAAGATCACCGGGAACAGCGCGCTGCGGTAGCCCAGCGCCAGGCCGTAGATGATGTTGGTGGCCGCGCCCGTCTCGGACGAACGCGCCAGCTCGCGCACCGCGGAGTAGCGGTGCGACGTATAGAGTTCGGTGAACACGCCGATGAGCATGCCGGCAATCAGCCCGGCCAGCACGCTGATGTACACCCCCATGTTGGTGTAGCTGGTGCCCGAGAGCATGAATTGCGCGGGCAGCATGCGCAGCGTGAGGAAGCCCATGGCCACGGCCATGACGATCGTGGCGAACACCAGCACGCGCTTGAGCGACGCTTCGATCTGCCGCTCCGAACCCGCGCGGGCGAAGACCGAGGCCAGCAGCGAGATGGGCACGCCCACGGCGGTGATCAGCATGGGGAAGAGCAGCGCATCCAGGTTGGCGCCAAAGGCCACCGCCCCGATGACCAGCGCGGCGCAGGTGCTCTCGGCGATGGAGCCGAACAGGTCGGCGCCCATGCCCGCGATGTCGCCCACGTTGTCGCCCACGTTGTCCGCGATCACGGCCGGGTTGCGCGGGTCGTCCTCGGGAATGTTCTCTTCGACTTTGCCCACCAGGTCGGCGCCCACGTCGGCGGCCTTGGTGTAGATGCCGCCGCCCACGCGGGCGAACAGCGCGATGGACGAGCCGCCCAGGCCATAGCCCGCGATGGCCTCCATCACGTGCACCGGGTTAGGACCGATCACCTGGTTATAGACCACGTACAGCACGATCAGCCCCAGCAGCGCCAGGCCGGTCAGCCCGAAGCCCATCACCGCGCCGGAATTGAACGCCATGCGGAACGCCCGTCCCAGCGAGGATTGCGCGGCGGCCGTCGTGCGGATGTTGCCCACCGTTGCGATGCGCATGCCGATGTAGCCCGCCAGGATGGAAATGGAAGCGCCGACGAGGAAGGCTACCGCGGAGGGGAAGTCCACCAGCACCCACACCAGGATGCCGAAGGCGATCATGAACACGCCCATGTAGCGGTATTCGCGGCTGAGGAAGGCCATGGCGCCTTCGGCAATGGCATCCGCGATCTCCACCAGGCGGGCCGCCACGGCCTCGTCCTTGATGCCGCGGGTGGGTGGTACCCTCACCACAACCAGGCCGAACAGATACGCGGTCGCAATCGACAGCAATCCGAAAATGATGATGGTCCACAAAGTCGTCATGTTCGAGGTTCTCCTGATGCGACGTGTCGCCGTCGAAAGTGGATGCGCAACACGTGCCTTCTCGCGTCTATGGTTGCAGCCGTTTCCAGGCTGGCATCCGGGGGATCATTCGGGCTAGACTTTCCTGTTGCTCCAGTCCCACGCCGCCGCGCAGGCCAGGGTTGAAGGCGGCTGGATTGGCGTCGGCGCGAAAAATACAGGCCCATGGCAAACTCGTCTCGGGCCGCAGCCACCGCCGCGCAGCAGGCCGGCCCGATTGACGCAAAGTATTACACACAATATGACGGAAAAAACAACAAAACCAATCCCCAGGCTTCTGCGCGCAGCGCTATGCGGGGCCTTGGCCCTGGCGCTGCTGGGCGCCGGATGCAGCACGGCGCGTCAACGCGACGAGCCGCAAAACCTGATTGGCAATCTGCGCTTCCGCAATGCGGAAGCGCAGACGTATTTCGATCAGGTGTATCGCAGCGGCAATCTGTATCTGGACTTCCGCCCGGTGCTCGTGGTGGACGCCATCTTCAAGGACCAATCGTTCCGCCGGCTCTACGTGAGCGAGCTGCAGGCGCGCTACCTGCTTGCGCCGCGCGACGTGGACACGCTGACGGAGCAGAATCGCCAGGCGTTTGCCCACGGCATGGAGTTCATCCTGTTCGCCTACACCGGCGCCAAGCGCGACGTGCGGCTGAACCAGGGGGATGCCCCCTGGAGGATCATGCTGCGCGACGACGACGGGCAGGTGCTGACCCCCTCCAGCATTCGGCGCATGGACGCCAATGGCCCCGACTTCATTTACATCGACAAATATTTCTACGGCGTCGACCGCTGGTCGGAAGGCTACCTGGTCACCTTTCCCAAGCTGGACAAGCGTCTGCTGGGGCAGGCGCCGGGGACGGGGCCCATGACGCT